>JAHDDX010000021.1 GCA_020629135.1 Hellea sp. | reverse complement strand
GACCTGTAGAGCGGCCTTTTGACCCAACCGTTGCGATCTGTTCGCCCTGTTTCACGGTCTGCCCGGGCTCAACCATGATCTCATTGACATGAAGATACATGGAAATCAGCCCCTGACCGTGATCCAGCAATACCATGGCGCCTTCAAAATAAAGATCATCATCAGCGAGACTGACAACACCATCCGCTGGTGCATAAATCGGCGTGCCGACCGGGGCACCAATATCCACGCCGTAATGGGGACGCTTGGCCTCACCATTTAAGATACGTTGGGCCCCAAATGGGGACGTTTTGCGTACATCTTCAAGTGGCCAGATAAACCCGTCTTTGAAGCCCATGTCATCCGCTCGCGACGCGAAGCCAATTTTTTTACGCGCGCTCGAAGCGCTAATATGGGCAAGTTGTTTATCGGTAAAAGTTGAAACCTGCGACGGTGGCAGGCCGTCAATCCGTGAAATCTTGTAATCCCGCGGTGTAAATTCATGGCTTACCTGGGTGCCATCGGCTTCGATAATCGCCGTTTTCTCATCCCGGTCAAAACCGATAACGATCTGGCCGTTCTCATCCGCCATTTCATAGTAAAAATCATCATTGGAGCGACCAATTTTCACTTTGGCATTGGGGAGCGTTTGGCACAATACCGCGCCCCCTTGTTGCGCAACACCTGTGCAGTTTAAGCCAGATGGGATTAGGGATTCGTCTTTGGCCTCGACAGAAACCGTTTCAACAGACTGATTTGTTTGAACATCAGCGGAAGGTTTTTCTAAAACTGGCGTATCAGCCTGAGCGCAGGCGCTCAGAGATAATACCAAGGCTAGGAAAAGCGGTAAAGCTCTCACGCGTTTGCCTTTTTCCACGCTTCGAGCGAAGCGCTGGCATCTTTATAGGCTTCCTGGCGCTCGGCATTCCAATAGCGCAATTGATCAATCGTGATGCGTTCACCTGTGATCGCACAAATCACATAGCCGCCTGGCTCCATAATTGTGAAATCGGATGGCCCATAATGAATTTGCGCTTCACCGCTAAAGAGTGAGTTCATGCTGTTATCCTTATTTGCGGGTCTTTTATCCAATGCCGGACGCAATGAAAAGGGCCGCCTTCACACAATTAGAACAAATCGCCTTGATCTGAAGGAGTGGATTTCGGTTTCGATTTTGTTCGAGCTCTAGAACTCCCTCCATTTATGATTGCGCCCCTGTCACCATCGGCAAATTTGAGCGTTACACCCTGCCCGGAACTTAAATCCTTGCTTTGACGGACGACCTGACCATCCTGATCCGTAACCAGCGCATAGCCGCGTTTTAAAACACCTTGATAGGAATAGGCATCGAGCAACTTTCCGGCCCGACTCAGGCGCGCCTCATAGCCTTCAAGCTGGCGTTTCATAGATATATTCATGGGACGGCTAATACGTGCCAATTGTTCATTTTGTCGGATCACGCCTTGCCTTAGCGCATCCGGGCGCAAACGGGCTGACAGCCGTTGCAATTGATCTTGAGGCTCTTTCAGGAGACGGTCCGGGCGCGGCATGCGGGAGGCCGCCAAGGCCAGTTTCTGAGCGAGCGGATCAAATATGCGACCGGGGGATGGCAATTTCGCTGCGGCCAGATCCAGTCTTTGCTGCGGCCCTGATAATATATTTTCCAGACGCGGTAAGCGCGCCGCCGACAATAGGGTTTTCTTTTCGCTCAGACTTCGGCGAAGGCCCCGGGACAGGCGCAATCCATAATCGTCAAAAGTATCGAGCCATTCGCTGCGTACGGGGACTGCGACCTCCGCCGCGCCTGTGGGCGTGGGAGCCCGGTAATCAGACACATAATCAATCAGTGTCCAATCGGTTTCATGCCCAATTGCCGAAATAATAGGAATAGCCGAGCCAGCGGCGGCCCTCACGACATTTTCTTCATTAAATCCCCAGAGATCTTCTAGAGATCCACCGCCGCGCGCGACAATTAAAACATCTGGACGGGGAAATCCTTCGGCATGGTTGAAGCCCGTTATCGCACCGGCAATTTGGTCTGCTGCCTTGTCACCCTGAACGAGAACCGGCCAGACCAGGACATGCACCGGAAAACGGTCCATGATCCGGTGTAAAATATCGCGAATGACCGCGCCGGTCGGGGACGTCACCACACCTATAACAGATGGCATAAATGGCAGGTCGCGTTTGCGATCAGCTTCAAACAGACCTTCGGCGGCCAACATTTTTTTGCGCTTTTCAAATAGCGCCATCAGGGCGCCTTCACCGGCCAGTTCCATTTTTTCTATGATCAACTGATAATTGGACCGGCCAGGATAGGTCGACATACGTCCTTCGACGATGACGTCCATGCCTTCTTCGGGCCGCATGGTCAGGCGGTTCATCGTGCCTTTCCAGATTATGGAATTGATCACCGCCTTGTCATCTTTGATATCCAGATAACAATGCCCGGATTTGGCAATCGTCACACGCCCAAGCTCACCGCGTACGCGGACATGGCCAAATTGATCTTCGACCAGTCGCTTTAGGGATCCGGCCAGTTCGGAAACAGAATATTCATGAGCATTTGACGCTAAATCGGTCACGGGCGGTCTTTCATTGGAATCTGTGTCTATATAGCCTAGAACTCCGGCAAAGAATCAAGAACGGAATTGATATGAGAGTGGCATTAATCGGATCCGGCGGACGTGAACATGCTCTGGCCTGGAAACTTCTGCAAAGCCCAAGGGTTGATCACCTGACCTGCCTGCCCGGAAATGGCGGCATCGCCGAAATCGCTGACTGTGTGCCCGTCAAGGCGGACGATATTTCGGGCCTTTTATCCTATATCGAAGACCAGGGTTTTGATTTTGTCATTGTCGGGCCGGAACAGCCCCTGGCTTTGGGATTAGTCGATGACCTTATGGCCCGCGGCATTGCCGTGTTTGGACCGACGCAGGCGGCGGCCCAGCTTGAAAGCTCAAAGGCCTTCACCAAGGATTTTTGCACCCGCTATAATATTCCAACTGCAGCCTATGGTGTCTTCACTGACCTCAAGGCCGCCAAAAAGTTTTTACAATCCATGCCGGCACCTTATGTATTGAAAGCGGATGGCCTCGCGGCAGGCAAAGGCGTTGTTATTCCGGAAACCCTTGAAGACGCAGAAACAGAATTGGAAGAGTTTTTCTCCGGTAAGTTTGGGGATGCGAGTGCCAAAGTTGTCATTGAGGAATTTATGCGCGGTCAGGAAGTCAGCTTTTTTGCGATCTCTGATGGTCATTCAGCCCTGCCTATGATTGGGGCCCAAGATCATAAGCGCGCCTTTGATGGAGACGAAGGCCCTAATACGGGCGGCATGGGTGCCTATGCGCCGCCCCCGGTTTTTACGGACGCCCTTCAAACCCGGGTAATGAACGAGATTATCAATCCAACTGTAGCTGGCATGAAAGAAGACGGACATCCGTTTACCGGTGTTTTATTCGCCGGGCTCATGATCACTGAGGATGGTCCAAAACTAATCGAATATAATGCCCGTTTTGGGGATCCAGAATGTCAGGTCTTAATGCGGGCACTGGAAAGCGATCTTATGGAAATCCTGATTGCGGCAGAAGCTCACCAGCTTGACGAAGTGAACCCTTTGAAATGGACATCGGACGCTATTATTAATGTCGTGCTGGCCACCAAAGGTTATCCCGGCGCTTATGAAAAAGGCAGCATTATCACAGGATTGTCAGACGCTGATAAATTAGAAGGTGTTAAAGTCTTCCATGCAGGCACGGGCCACGATGACAATGGGGACCTAATCGCGACCGGCGGCCGGGTTCTAAATATCACCGCACGGGGGAAATCAATTCGCGCCGCGCGAGATTTGGCCTATAAGGCGATTGATGAAAAAATAAACTGGCCGGAAGGGTTTTGTCGCCGCGACATTGCCCATCACGCGCTTAAATAAAGAGGGAACCATGAAACGATTTTTAACCTGGCTGGCTGGAACTGCGCTCATTAGCGCGAGCGCATTCGCCCATGACGGCCCACATACCTATGTCCATGCCGGAGTCCTTCTTGATAAGCCGGGGCAAACTCCGAAAACTGAGCAGACCATTATAATCGCCAATGGTGAGATCGAGGACGTCGTCACCGGATTTATCAGCGAGGGCGAAGGCGAAATTATCGACCTGTCAGACAAATTCGTTATGCCGGGCATGATTGACAGTCACGTGCATCTACGCGGTGAATGGAACCCGAATGTCAGGTTGGAAAATGTTACTCGTGAAAGCGGCGACATTGCCTATGACGCCGCCTTAAATGCGCGTAAGACCCTGATGGCTGGATTTACAGCCGTGCAGGATGTGGGCGGCCCAAAAGAAATTTTTGCGTTGCGCCGCGCCGTGAATGCGGGAAAAATTCCTGGCCCGCACATTAAAGCCTCTGGACCTGCGGTTTCTATTACGGGCGGTCACGGTGATGCCCATGGTTACCGCGAGGACATTCTTGAACTGTCTCGGTCCAAAACTATTTGTGACGGGCCAGCAGATTGCCGACGCGCGGTTCGCGCCGCCGTTAAATCCGGCGCGGATGTTATAAAAATCACGGCAACAGGCGGTGTGTTGTCCAACACAAATGCCGGAACCGCCCAGCAGTTTTTTGACGATGAACTGGCCGCGATTGTTGAATCCGCAACTAAAATGGGCCGCAAGGTCACAGCCCATGCACATGGCAAAGACGGCATTGAGGCGGCGCTGAAAGCCGGCGTAAAATCCATTGAACACGGAACCTATCTGGACCGGGACACCGCCATCCTGTTTAAACGTTATGACGCGACACTTGTGCCAACGGTTCTCGCCGGTGCCACGGTTGTCGACTGGGCTGAAAACCACAATTTCCTGCCACCCAATTCCGCCAAAAAGGCACTCGAAGTCGGACCGCAAATGCAGGATATGCTCCGCATCGCTTGGGAAAACGGTGTGAACATTGCTTTTGGCACGGATACCGGCGTATCCAAACACGGCGAAAACGCCCGGGAATTTGGCTATATGGTTGACGCGGGCATGAGCGAAATGGACGCGATTAAAGCGGCCACGGTCATCGCCTCAAAACATATCCGTATGGACGACAAAATCGGAACCTTAGAGGCTGGAAAATATGCCGACCTGATTGCGGTTGATGGCGACCCTTTGGATGATATCTCAGAACTTCTGGATGTTGATTTCGTAATGAAAGGTGGGATCATTCACAAAAATAAGTAATTTGTAATTTTTAATTCACTTTATCAGCATTTAGCTTAACCGGATAAAATCTTTGGAGGAGGGATTATGATCAGATCAGTAAAAATTGGAGTCGCGATAAGTGCAACAGCATTGTTGATCGCCTGCGCGACGACCGATAGCGAAAAAACCACGGCATCAAATATCAAAGCTGACGCTACAAATAGCGAGCCGAGTGAAAAAACTGAAGATACAAAAACAGCCGATGCGAGTAAGAAAATTTGCAGACGCCAAGCTATTACCGGCTCCCGGTTTAAGAAAAAAATATGCCACACCCAAGATGAATGGGACAAAATAAAGGAAAATGCGATCAAAACATCTGATGGCCTGGTTAACCAGACTACGATCAATGACGGAACCTCCGGACAAAATTAGTATCGCAGAGCGGAATTTAAATAAGTTGATTTCAACTTGGTCATCCTTCGGGGTGGCCTTTTTTTATGCCTTATTCAAAATAATATCAGCTGCCCGTTCGGCAACCATCATCGTTGGCGCATTCAGGTTTCCATTTGGAATAGACGGGAAAATTGAACTGTCGATGACCCGTAGGCCCTCCAGGCCTATGACCCGGCACTCGGCATTGACGACGCTCATTTTATCTTCCGCCGTCCCCATGCGACAGGTGGACGTCGGATGATAGGCGCTTTCCACATTCGCCCGAACCCAGTCATCGATCGCCTCGTCTTCTATGATGTCTTTGCCAGGCTGAATCTCGGTGCCGCGATAGGGTGACAAAGCGTCTTGTTTGAGCACATGTCGGGTAATCCGAATCGTATTCCGCCAGTCGACCATATCGGCCTCTTCTTTGAGATAGTTAAACAGAATTTCCGGATGCTCGCCCACATCTGAGCTTTGGATATGAACGTGACCTCGGCTCGCCGGTTTATTCGGTCCGACGTGGACCTGATAGCCATGACCTTTAAAAGCTGTATTGCCATCATATGAAATAGCGCCGGGCAGAAAATGATATTGAATATCCGGCCAGGGTTTTTGCTCAGATGAGCGAATAAAGCCACAAGCTTCAAAATGATTTGTGGCTCCCAGGCCATCCCGAAACAACAACCATCGCAATCCGATCAAGCCTTTATTAAACAAATCTAGCTTGCCATTGAGCGTAATAGGCTCGGTACATTCATATTGGAAAAATACTTCAAGATGGTCGGTCAGGTTTTCGCCAACGCCCGCTAATTCGTGCACAGGCTTCACGCCGACTTTTTCCAGGACTGCAATTGGACCGATGCCGGACAGCTGCAATAACTGCGGAGACCCAATAGCCCCGGCGGAGAGGATCACATCCCGACGGGCAGACAGGTTTCGGCGTTTGCCCCCGTGAGAAACCTCAACGCCTGTCACCCGTTTGTTTTCCATTGTGAGTCTATGTGTCAGGGTCGATTTAAAGACGGTCAGATTATTACGTCTTAATGCAGGTTTTAGGTAGGCCCGAGATGTGGAAGCCCGAATGCCGCCATCGACATTCATCTGCATCGGGCCAAAGCCTTCCTGATTTTCGCCGTTATAGTCCGGACAGGCCGGATAGCCGGCCTCGACACCCGCATCAATAAAGGCCTGATAAAGCGGGCTGAGGCGCATTTTATTTCCCAGCCCCACACCAATAGGCCCGGTCGATCCGCGAAATTGACCGGGGTCTCCATCCCAGTTTTCAAGCTTTTTATAATAAGGCAGGCAGTTTTTATAATTCCAGCCTTTGGCGCCGAGGCTTTCCCACTCATCAATATCGGACGGATTCCCGCGAACAAAGACCATACCGTTTATAGAAGAGGATCCGCCTAAGCCTTTGCCCCGGTAACAGGGAATAACACGCCCGCCCAGATAGGGTTCGGGCGCGCTGTTAAAGCCCCAGTTATACCGTTTCGTATTCATGGGAATAGCAAGTGCCGAAGGCATTTTCACAAAAATTGAATTGTCGCTGCCTCCCGCCTCAATCAAGGCGACCTCAAACCGGCCATTTTCGGACAGGCGGTTAGCCAAAATACAGCCCGCCGACCCGGCTCCAACGATGATATAATCAAATTCCGTTCTCATGGTTTTGAGACCTTATCTGAAAGCTTAGAGCGACGACTTATGGTCAGTCCAAACACAACCGCATAAATCCCGATTACAATCAACCCCACCCATTCGATCTTAAGTTCGGTATATCGATAGAGCAAAACCAGGCCGAACAATAAAACCCAGTTCAAGGCAACATATTTAACGAGGCCCAGGCGTTCGGCTGTTATCCTCAGATTATCCGTATAAAGGCGGGTCAGAGAATCCAGAGAGTTTAATACAAAAACAATGCCGACCAATATCATCAGCGTATTGAGATAGGGCGCGATTTCGATCTCTTGCGCGTAATAGCCATAAAGTACCGAGAACCACAGGGCGATGGGAATGGACGGTAAAAACAATAATGCCAAAATGAGCTGCCAGGTTTTAAGCCCGCCGACAAAACGCGCCACAAACTGACCGATCATTATGCTCCACGCCATCCACCAGAACAGATAAAACTGATGATAATCAGAAATCGGCACAGTGAAGCGGTGCATATTCGGGAAGTAATCCGCTAATAGACCCAGGTTTTTCATCAATCCAGACAGACCGATTCCACTGGCTAAAAACATGATCAGGATCAATCCGTAAAACAGCCAGGTCGACGAAATGCTCAGGATTTTGACGAAGCGTACATGAGTGCTGGACAGAATGGCCAAAAAGATAACGCCTGCCACCAGAACGTATCGTGCTCCGTCTGACAGACCCTCGATATAATCTGGCAGATATTTAAAAAACAAAAACCCCGTAAACGCACAAGTGCCAATAATTACCACATTATTGATGAATTTAATCACCGGTATTTCAAACAGCTTTAGCCGCGGCTCCAATATACAAAAATAAAATGTGGTAAGAAAATAAAGCGCCCAGACCAGAAACCCCCAGGCCCCAAAGGCCATGGCCAGTGGATTGGTAAATTCATAGACCTGCTCCGAGGCATAAATCGGAAATTCGGTCAGCGGAAACATGATCAAACCGACATCCAGACCGGACGTAAACAAAATAGCGATAAAAGCAAACAGGCCCACGGGCATTTCTCCCGTCAGTGTCCGGGAGGATTGGGTCACCAGAATTACCCCGCACATGATCAGCACAGCGATCATCGCAATTGATATTATTAACGTCACGCACTTCCCCCAATGAATACAAATTTTCTTTTAGTCACATTTTACGGCTTGGTAAAATCTCAATTTATATTGGGAGGGGACAAAACCCTGTGCTAAGCCGTCCTAGAAAGGGCCAATGATCATTATGTTCAATTCAAATCTTTTCAGACTCTTGATTGTCATTCTCGGCCTGTTCTTTTTGTTTTTATTTCGATTACATCTGGCTGCCCAACCGGCGGTTGATCCGGATCACCGCTTTAATACCCAAGCCGCCTTTGAGCGCCTGGAACGCATATTAGGCGACGAGGCCCCGCATCCGGTGGATTCAGATGCTAATGATCTTGTTCAGACAAGATTGATCGCGGAAATTGAAGATCTGGGTTTTACCCCGATCCTGCGGGATGACTTTCATTGCGGCACCTGGAAAGGATCTGCCCGCTGTGCCCGGGTTCAAAATGTTATGTTTTGGATTGGCGAACCCGGCGACAATGCGGTGATGATCGCGTCTCATTATGATTCAGTGCCCGCAGGACCCGGTGCCAGTGATGACGGGGCCGGGGTCGCTGCCAGTCTGGAGATTGCCTCTATCCTGAAATCACAAAAGCTGAAACGCCCGGTTTTGGTGTTGATCACGGACGGCGAAGAAGCCGGACTGATTGGTGCCACCTCTTTTGTCGAAGAAGACCCGCTTGCCAAATATGTGAAGGCCGTCGTCAGTATGGAAGCCCGCGGCGTGCGCGGTCCGGCAGCCATGTTTGAAACCAGCGTCCCCAATGGCCGCGATGTTCAGGTGTTGGACGGGGATATCCGAACTGCTATCACCAATTCACTTTTATCCGACCTTTATCAGGTCATGCCCAATGGGACGGATATGACCCAATATTTGAAGCTCGGTGCCGACGCGACCAATTACGCTTTTGCATTGGGCGCGGAATTTTACCACACACCCCGGGACAATCTGGCCATGCTGGATAAAAGCTCGCTCTTTCACATTGGGGCGAATGCACTCAACTCAGTTGAAGCCTATCAAGGCCTGCCGCCGACCGGGGCTGAGAAAAGTTACATCTATTCTGATATTTTGGGGGTTGGTCTTTTGAAACTGCCACAGGGCCTCGGCCTGCCTTTGATTATTCTGGGTGGCTTGTCTGCTTTGTTCGCAGTGCTGAGAGATAAAACGCATAACCGTATCAAAGCACTCCTTATACCGGTTATTACGATAATAGTCAGTGTCGGACTGGCCGTGGGATTAACAATGCTGATCGCCGCCATTAGACCCGAAATGCATTTCGCAGCCGCTCATCCCTGGGCCCTGCGCAGCACACAATTTGCCGCCGCATTGTTGGGTGCGGCCACCTGCTATGGACTGTTTAGAGAGCCAACTCAGGGCCGCCTATTATTATTTGCGAGTTGGTTCTGGCTGGCAGTTCTTGGCACGGCTGCAACCCTCTTTTTCAAGGGCGCCGCCATTATTTTCGCCCCGGCGTTATTTTTCATTATTCTGGCCGTGCTGATGCTGGCAATGAACAAGCCAGGCTTGAGCAAAATATGTGCGATCCTGGCTGCCTTCATATTCATGTTGATCATAGTCCCCATTACGGCCGCCGCCGAAATCATGCTGTTTATTGAATTTTCGGCGCCCTTTACTTTGTTTCTTGTGTTTGGGTTTTTATTCATTGCCCCCTTATGTTTAAAAGCTGAGACCATTTTTTCATCCAAGCGATACTGGATCACGGCCAGCCTTGTTGTTCTGGGTAGTTTGACGATCCTGACCTGTGTGGTTCCAGCCCATAATGTTGACGCCCCACAAGCGCTGAATGTGCGCCATGTCATGGGGGATAAACCTGGGGAGGCACGGTGGAGCATTTGGAAAAACAATCCAGCGCCAAAAACCATGCTGAATACCGCAGACTTTACGGTCAAAGACGTCGAATGGGCCTCAAGCGCTAATTACGAGGCTCCGGCCCCGGACTTCGAAACGGCAGGGATCACCATGACCCTTTTGTCAGATAAAATTGAACAGGAAAAACGAACCCTTTTAATTGATGTTTCAGCACCGGATAGCGACCGCGTTGAACTTCATTTCATGGACGGAGAACAATCGCCGATTTCCGGCACGCTGTTAGGCCACAACATTAAAGAAGACCCATTAAATCGGGTTGTTTGTTTCGGGCGAACGTGCCGTGATCTATCAATAGAGTTTGTCTTTCCAAACAATTCCAAGAACATCAAGCTGGTCGCGACCGGGTTACGGTTTGGATTAGGGCCGGAATCGCAAGCCTTGATTGATGCCCGTCCGGATTGGGTACTGCCCGTTCAGACTGGTGATGTGAGATCGGTCAGGACAGATTTAGATCTATCAAAGTGAGTAAATTAGCTGGACATATGGAGTAGCCTCGATCGAACGAACTTACTCCCTGTAAAAAACAAAATTTCCATCGCGAGTTTGAAGATAATAAATAACACAATCGCTAAGTCAGGAAGGGTTAGATAACCTGTAAATTTCGCACCTGTTAAAATTACAAATTGCAGGACAAAAATTCTGGCAACCGCGACCAGCATAAAATAGCTCGGCCTTTGATTTGATAATTTTCCACCCCAAAGATCTTTCCAGAATATCCAGCCATGAAGTGCCAAGATTGGCCCGATCATCAACATCACTGATAGCGCGCCAGATTTCTCCGTTTCAAAATTTTTGACCGCTTCGAATAGCCAGTCTGCGGACTGATCATCAAACCCGCCAAGCACAGTCAGGTAAACCAGAGACAACACCAGGAAGGATACGCCAAACAAAAACAACGATTGAAATTTTTCATGCCAGGGAGCGCGACTTAACATAATGCGCGGTAGACAAAGGCAGCCGATGATGAAGGTTTCAAACCAATAAATCAGTAAGATTAAGAATATAGACCAATCCAGAAAATATACGCCCAGCACCGGTATTAAGTTTGCAACAACTGTCAATAAGATGGAAGATTTCGACATCGGATTTTGGAAGGAGTTTATCATATGATCGAACTTCAAATCATCGCTGAAAGTCTCGAAAACAAAATCAGGACAATTCCTGCCAAAATGACAGGACGCCAATGCACGCGCAGCAATAAGGCGACCGCCTGATTTTGTGTGGATTGCGGGCGCAGTATCGTCAACCCTTTAAGCCCTAATGGGACAAACAGAAACAAGAATATCAATGTGTATTTAGCCCACAGCATTCTTCAGATTTAGCAAGCTCGCATTAATATCCCTTTACGGATTTTGATAAAAAAGTGCCTGATATAGCGCACTAATATTGGGCGGATATTGCTCCAAATCAATTTGTGTACCTTCGATCAAATATTTCACCGCAGGATAAAGACTGATATCAGCGCGGTTTATTTCGCCGTTCTCAAACTGATTTTTCAAGGACGTAATGGCTGTCGGATCATTCCTCACAAACGCCTTATAAAATTCCAACCTATGCGCGATGCGTTTGGCGGAGGGTAGATTTTTAACACGACTGTCGTCAGCCCATCCTTCATAATCCTCCAGGATATTGAGAGCTGCGTTTAACCGCCCTGAAATAACCGCGTGCTTGATATCCAGATCAAAGGTCGTATCCGTTAAAATACCATCCCAATAATTGTCCAATTCTGTCCGCATAGGCTCGGGATTTAAATAAGGGGTGAGTTGAGACCTATACTTCGGATATAATTCGGCTTGCCCGCTCTCAAGTGCCGTCAGCAATAGGCTTTGCAATATGCTGGAGCGGGCCTTGCGCATCTTATCCCTCTCAGGCTCGCGTTGTAACGCCAGTGCATTGTTCTTGAGCGCAGTTTCCTGAACCAAAAAACTCTGATCAAACTGACCCACATAACGCGCCGCATTTCCAAGGCCGATCTGACCATAAATCAAGGCCTCCAGAACCCGGAAGTCATCCGGATGGGTCTGTCGCAAGAGCTGTAATATTTCCACCTGCTGGCGACGGATCTCATAAGACAAGGTATAATCATGATTACTGCGATAAAGCTCCCCCAGCCAGGACAGCGTTTCAGCCTGCAATAGACTAATAGCAATGGGTTTATCTGATTTCGGAAATAAATTGGCGCATTTTAAGGCCTGTTCCAGCTGCGTTTTGGACAGCATTTTGTCGCCTAAGCGATAAGAGACCCGCCCGGCATTTAAAAAGGTCTTGAGACACAATTCACTGACCCGAGCCGTGTTACCTTCAATGTTTTGCAAGCGTTCTATCAATTCAATTGTCTGATCGTGATAGGCGCGCTCATCTTCATTACGTGAAGCGCGTCGGGCGGGGACTGACAGCCAGAACAGGCTTTGCGCATGCTCGAAAACTCGGTCCGCATTTGCCGGGAACTGCTTGGACTGAATGTCAGTAATTTTGTACGCTTTATTAAAATAAAAGGCGGATTCATCGTGGTTTCCGACCTTGTCTAGAACTTCACCAATAAGATGCATGGACCGAGCATGGCGACCATTGACGACAGGATCATTCTCGCTCAATTCAAATTGTTCATAATATTGAAATGTTTTGTCCCCGACCGCCTCAAGGACATCAAGACGACCGACCGGTTCCAACCTCTCTTTGAGGTCACCCAGCATAAATTCGATCAGATTTTCGGCATCTGCACGCCGGGCCTCGGCTTCCCGTTCCGATGAAACCGATTTGACCGTAAGCCCCGCCATAATCAATGCCATAAGAACCGCCGAAGATGCCAATGTTAACAATCGGCGCCGGGCGCGTTGATTGTCACGTTGAACGAGATGATCCAGCGGAAGGTTCAGAATACCGGCAATGAGTTTGAGCGTGCCCAGACGCCAGCCGTCAGAATTAGCGCGAAGGTCTGCGGCCAGCGGTTCCGCGAATTCATCGGTCAGCAGACCAAATGCATCGATTTCGTAGAGTAGGGATTTAGGGAAGCACTCTTCTTCATCATCAAAAGGTTTACCTGCTATGATAATTGGGAAAATTTTAGCTGCCCGCCCTAAAGCCTTAAAATGCCGGATTTCTTGATTGACCCATTTTGACTGCGCGGAATCCGGTGAACAGATGACAATCAGAGTTTCAGATTGATTCAAAGCATCAACAATAACTGCAGACAAATCTGACCCAACAGAAAGCTCTTCCCGGTCCCTGAACACAGACGACAAGGGGCGTCGGTATTTGAACCGCTCTGAAACATCCGCTGGCAGCTTATAGGTCTCAAGGCGGCGATGCAGACGCTTCGCCCATCGCTCATCCTTGTGGCTATAGCTGATAAACGCCTTGTATTTGAAAGCAAAATTCACGCCGGATAATGGCGCTATCCTAGGTTAAACTTCAAGATTTTTTTTCTTTAAAATTGCGACACGATTTCCGAGATTAGCCAGAAAGGCGGCCCGCAGACTTCGCATTTAAAAATTGGCCGATTCCCATAAATATCGCCCCGCCTATCAGGTAAATCAGTGTGAACCCGATCATATTAATAAAAACCATACCCCAACCCAGTTCGGTGACATTGATGAAGGGATAGGGATAAAAACCGGTCATCGCCCCACGTATAATATTAAATCCGCCATAGACTACCGGATAGACGACCCACCAAGGCAAGGTTCGATAAGATAATTTGTCCTTTAGAGCAAAAATCAACCAGTCAAATATATAGAGAACCGGTATCAAAAAATGCAGGCCGATATTGGTAATTGCATTCAGTCCAACAGGATTGTGAATTTTGGCCAGAAGCGCATAATACACGACCATGACGACTAATATATAAAGCGCGATAGCAGCTCTGACTTCTTGGATAGAAAAGAAGCGGCGAACACGATTTCTTTCTGGTAAAAACGGCGCTGTGAACGCGAGCGCTGCAAGAATATTGGTCAGTATTGTAAAAAACCCGAAAAAGGCCAAAGTCGAGCTGGCCAATCCGCCATATTCGCCGCCTTTCACCAATAAAACATATTGGGTAACGAGCGTGACCCAGCAAAGCGTCGCACAAAAGCCTCTGAAAGCTGTTTTCATAAAACGGAATTAGGCGGCGATGGATGAATTGTCCAGATGGCGCTCTTAACAGGCCTCGGCCCGGGCCATCCGAAAACTAACCATGCGCCGGGTTTGTTCACACCACAAAGCGAGCTCGGCACATTTCAGGCTTTTCCAAAATGTCAGCCGACCAATTGTTTTTAATTCCGGATGAGATTTCAGGATTTTAGGCAGGTGGTAAAACGGGATTTTTGAAGATAGATGATGAATGTGATGGGCGCCGATATTCCCGGTGATCCACATCAGAACGGGCGGAAGATCATAATAGGAACTGCCGCGCAGCGCTGCATATTCCCGGTCCCATTCGCCTGTGCGCGACCAATGGGTTTCATCAAATTGGTGCTGCACATAAAACATCCAGACACCGATTGTTGCGGCGACGAGCACGGATGGGATTTGGATCATGACAAAAAACTTCCAACCCACAAGCCAGATCATCAGGCCATAAAGCGCCGCGATACCGAGATTGGTCAGCAAGGTACTGGCCCAGGGCTTGATCCCGTCTTTCATGGATCCAAACGGCAATCGATTGACCAGAAAAAATACATAGGCCGGTCCCAGACCAAACATGACAACCGGGTGACGATATAGTCTGTATTTAAACCGGGACCAGCGCGAGGCCGCCTGATATTCTTCGACAGTCATGGTGATTATATCATCACCGATCCCGCGACGGTCGAGATTGCCCGAACCTGCATGATGAAGCGCATGATGACGTTTCCAATGATCATAAGGCGTCAGAGTCAATATGCCGAGTAAGCGCCCGATCCAGTCATTGACCCTGCGGGATGAGAACATGGATTGGTGTCCGCAATCATGTTGAATAATAAACAAACGCACAAGCAGGCCACCCGCCGGAATACACCCTATCAAAGCCCAATAATGCCCGGCCTGAACCAGAGCCCATATCCCGGCCCAAAGTGCCAGAAACGGCAGGAGCGTGATCGCAAGTTCAATATAGGCCCGGCTGTTTACCGCCTGGCGATAAGGCGCCAATCGTTGAAACCAACTATCTGCTGTACGTGCCATGTTTTCCCTGTCCCATATTCAATTTCTGTCCCAATGGTCTAACGTCGATTTTATTAACGAGACGTATATAGAACAGGTAATATCAGCGGTAGTTCCGGTAGAGCTCCAACGCCCAATTAAAAAATGGTTGGGATTTTAAATCGTCCCGAAACACCGTCATCTCCTCAGGCGGAGGACCAAAAGCTGCGTAGTTAAAATCATGCTCATCCGGCCAGGTAAAAATCGACGTCAACGCCGCCGCCGATATATCAGCACGGGTCAAACTATTTCCAAATACAAACGCGCGGTCCTCAAGACGCCGATTAAGCTGGTTCAGCCCACCTTGCAGAATCTCGCGCGACTCGGCGGTTGCATCAGGTGTCAGCTCAAGCTTGTTCGCGATCTTCGTTTTGATCGCTGGAAACAACAATGGAAAAGCCAGGCGCAAAAGCGGATTGGCATGTCCCAGAAACAGATCTTTAATTAACTGCGGGTGCTTTAAGAAAATGGAATAAACATAACGTCGCCCATGATGCCCGAGGGCGAAATCCATTTGCGTTTCAAATTCCAATATGTCTCGCGCCACATCCGGGTCGGATGGGGTTAGGGAGCGCGCAGGATAGGTTTTGTCTAGGTATGAAATGATCGCGCTGGATCCCTGCAAGATCTTATCTCCGTCTTTGATGATCGGAACCGACGTATCCGGCAGGCCGCGCTCCTGCGCGAATTTTTCATGGGGCCCGCGCGGCAGATTGACGACCTCAAAATCCAGTCCTTTATATCTAAGCGCCCAGCGCACTTTTTCGCTGAAATGGGAATGGGGAAACTGGTATAAGGTGATCATTGCCGTGTCATAACCTTGATAGCCGATAAATCGAAACTTTTTCTGAATTATGGATTAAGTCCGATTTTCTGAAACATGTCTTGTCTTTCAAAGACATGACCATGTAAGCTTTTTAAAGATGAAAAACGCGACGTCATTTGGAACCGAAGCTCAGGCCTATGCTGCCGATCGACCGTCTTATCCGGCTGCACTTTTTGATTGGATCGCAGGGCAAACGCCAGGTTCAGACCTGGTCTGGGATGTCGGCACAGGGTCTGGCCAAGCCGCCCGCGCGCTCGTTGAGCGTTTCAATAATGTGCACGCTACCGATATCGATCCAGCCCAATTGGCCCAGGCCGTCCAACACCCCAATATTAGCTATGTCGCAAATCCTGCGCATCAATCCGGCCTTCCGGATAATTCTGTCGATGCGATCACCGTTGCGACCGCCCTGCACTGGTTTGATTTCGAAATGTTCTGGCCCGAAGTCAAACGGGTAGCCAAACCGGGGGCGGTGTTCTGTGCCTGGACTTATCACCGGGTAGAAACGGACATTCAAACAAATGAACAGCTGATCCAACCCGTCCTCGATATCGTTGATCCCTATTGGTCGGACGGCAACCGGTTGAGCTGGGCTGGCTATAACAAAGAAACCGTGAGTATTCCGTTTGAGATAATAGACACGCCGGAATTTGCCTGTGAGCTAAACTGGAATCCGGCTCGCATTTCCGCCTATATGCGAACCTGGTCTGCCCATAACCGTGCGCGCCAGGACGGTCAGGCGTTTCAACTGAATAAAATCGAAGAAGCAGCCCTAAAAACATTAGGAGACGCGCCGCGAAAGTTTCGATTGCCCTTACATGTTCTAACGGCATGCATTTCATAAGCGCCAAACGCAAAATTTTTCCCTAAAACGCCCTATCTCAAGACTTGGCGTGCGCGAAGGGGCGTGATAGCGGGGGCCAATGGAACTATCGTCCCAAAATACCCCGCCCGGCATTCGGGAGTTTGGTCGTTTTAATGGTCTCGGCCTGTGGACGCTCTATGCCAAAGAGGTCAAGCGTTTCATGCGGGTCTGGCCACAGACCCTATTGGCGCCGATCGTTTCCAACCTGCTTTACATGACGGTCTTTGTTTTGGCCTTTGCGGAAATGCGCGGCGGCGGATCCGGCGCATTTATCGCCTTTTTGATTCCGGGCCTGATTATGCTGGGCATTTTAAACAACGCCTCCGCCAATACCAGTTCGTCGATTATGACCGGTAAGTTGATGGGCTCCATCATAGATGTGTTGATGCCACCTTTGTCTTATCTTGAGCTCGCCATTGGTTATATCGGAGGCGGCATGACCCGCGGGGTTCTGGTCGCCATCGCCACAACCATTGGTCTTTCTTTATTTGCGATTTATGCGGGGCAAAGCATGTGGCCCGCGCAGTGGTGGGCGTTGTTTTATTTTGGCCTGTCGGCCGCTTTGATGATGTCCATGGTTGGTATTTTATCCGGCATCTGGGCTGAGAAGTTCGACCAATTGGCGGTCGTCAATCAGTTTATTATCCTGCCGCTTTCTTTCTTGTCCGGCACATTTTATTCTATTCACGGCCTGCCAGAGTTTTTCCAAAGCCTGATGCGGGTCAATCCGCTATTTTACCTGATAGACGGGTTTCGTTACGGGTTTAGCGGTGTCCGCGAAAGCAATCTCACAATCGGTGTTGTTTTAATCGCACTGATCAATATTAGTCTTCTGCTCATTGTCCTGCGGGTCCTCAAGACCGGCTGGCGCCTTAAAGCTTAAAAGGAATTTATCATGGCCCAAGGTGATCATCTTTACGACTGCTATGCCCCACCAGCGCAGGAATTTGTCCGCGGCGAAGGCGCCTATCTATTCACCGAGGACGGTGACAAATATCTCGACTTCATCGCCGGTATTGCAGTCTCGGGCCTGGGACACGGCAATGAGACCCTGATTAATGCGGTTAAGGACCAGGCCGATAAGCTTTGGCACCTCTCGAATATGTTTCGCATTCAAGGTCAGTATGAATTGGCGGATCGTTATTGCGATGCGCTGGGCTGGGCCGGAAAAGTGTTTTTCACCAATTCTGGGGCCGAGGCCGTGGAATGCGCCATGAAAACCGCACGGCGTTACCATTATGATCAGGGCGATACTGAGCGCTATGAGATCATCACCTTTACCGGCGCGTTTCACGGCCGGACTTTTGGTACGATCAATGCGGGTGGCAATCCAAAATATCTCAAAGGATTTGGCCCGGCCATTCCGGGCTTTACCCATCTTGATTTTTCAGAGCTTGAAAATCTCGAAAACCACTTGTCTGATAAAACGGCCGCTGTGTTGTTTGAACCGGTTCAAGGCGAAGGCGGTCTGCGGCCCGTGCCAATTGATCTTCTCAAGAAAGTGCGTCAGCAATGCTCTGATAACGGAACACTTTTGATTTATGATGAAGTTCAGTGCGGGGCCGGACGGACCGGTAAGTTGTTTGCCCACCAATGGGCAGATGGCGGCGCGGATCCCGACATTATGGCCTCGGCCAAAGGCATTGGCGGCGGCTTCCCGCTCGGCGCCTGCATCGCTCGCGAAGAAATCGCTAGTGTCATGGTGCCCGGTACACATGGGTCCACCTATGGCGGCAACCCGATGGCCATGGCCGCTGGCAAAGCGGTTTTTGACATCATGACCGAAGACGGTTTTTTGGAAAATGTGGTCAAGACATCTAATTTCCTGAAACAGCAATTTGAAAGCCTTAAGGACGAGTTCCCGGATGTGGTCGATGAGATTCGCGGCAAGGGATTGTTAATTGGCATGCGCCTCAAAAAACCCGCGCTTGCTGTGCGTAAAAACGCGCTCAGCAAAGGCCTGCTGGCCGGATCCGCTGGAGACAATGTTCTGCGCATGGCCCCGCCGCTGATCATTAATGAAGATCACGTCCGTGAAGCGGTCGGTATTTTGCGCGCGTGTTTCAAAGACGCGCAAAGCCTGGATGATTTTAAAGGCTAGTAGCACTTAAAATCGCCCCCTAGATAAGCTCGATGGATCCTGACTTTCGTCAGGATGCATTGGAAGGTTTGTTATGGGGCCTTGTTTGCCAACTCCAGAATTCGGACGTGACGCCTGAGAGTAAAACCCCTAACCCGTGCATTCCGGCGAAAGCCGGAATCTCTCACATGAAAGACAGTTCATTCGACAAGTCCGCCCATTTCGGATTAGTCTTTTCGATCAACTCAAGTTTCCATGCTCGCTTCCAATTCTTAAGTCGCCGTTCCCGAACAAAGGCTTCACTACGTGTCGGGTAGCTTTCATACCATACCAGGATAGAAAGATTGTACCGGGTCGCGAAGCCGGACCGGAGTTTTTCTTTATGTTCTAAAATCCGTCGAGCTAGATCATCGGTTTGACCAATATATAAGGTCCCGCATGGTTTGTTAGTTATCATATATACGTAAAACATAGCTCCAAAGATTGAATATCACAGATCCTGACTTTCGTCAGGATGCACGGGAAGGGTTCGCCGTGGGGCCTTGTTTTCCGTCGCCAAAATTCGGACGCGACACCTAGGAACATAACCCCAATCCGTGCATGCCAATGAAAGCCAGAATCTAGGTAACATTAGCATTCATTGATCGAACAGGATTTATTTTTCGCCCGTGTAATCCAGCGAACGTCAATAACTCACTTTTTTCTTAAATTCTTCATCCTGATCCGCTAAACCCCCTCTTTTGGGAAAAAGAGGCTGTCATGGCGGGTCCAAAACATTTTTTATCTCTGGCGGATATACCGGCCAGTGAATTACGCAGCATTTTAGACGAGGCCCATCGGCGCAAAGCGGCCCGCACAGGTCAGCCCAAAGGCCGCCCCGACGTTGACGCCCCGTTCAAGGGCGAAACCCTGGCCATGATATTTGAGAAGAACTCAACCCGGACCCGGTTTTCTTTTGACATGGCCATGCGCCAGCTCGGCGGAACCTCGATCACCGCGACGTCCAACGACATGCAGATCGGCCGCGGCGAAACCATAGAAGACACCGCCAAAGTCCTCTCGCGATTTGTTGACGGTATTATGCTGCGCGCCAATTCCCATGAGACCCTGGTCAATCTGGCCCATAATGCATCTATTCCCGTGATCAACGGCCTGACGGATTATAACCATCCTTGTCAGATCATGGCCGACCTTCAGACCCTGGAAGAACAAGGTGGACAGCTATCCGATATGACTCTGACCTGGGTCGGAGACGGGAACAATGTGGCCATCAGTTTCGTCAATGCCGCCGCTAAATTTGGATATCGCCTTCGGATCAGTTCCCCAGAGGGTTATAAAATCAACGGCCAGACCGTTCAGGCCGCGATCAATTCAGGCGCGCAAATTGATCTTATCGACGACCCGTTGATCGCCTGTCAAAATACAGATGTGGTCATCGCCGATTGTTTTGTGTCTATGGGCGATACCAATCCAAAGGAGCGGCTTCGCGATCTGGCCGACTGGCAGGTCAATGACCGTCTGATGCAGGCGGCCCATAACTCAGCCAAATTCCTGCATTGCCTCCCTGCCCATCGGGACGAGGAAGTTACGGCCAGCGTGATTGACGGCCCGCAATCGGTCGTGTTCGACGAAGCGGAAAACCGCCTGCATGCGCAAAAAGCGATTATTGCCTGGTGCTTTGAAGCCTAAATCAGTTCGGCAAGCCAGTGGGCAAAAGCCTGTGCCGGGCACAGGCAAAACCCGATGGCTAACATCCATACGCGACGTTTGAACATGATCCCCACACCTCTGCCCCGCATATAATTTGAGGTGGTTAAAGTGAACCCGAACTGAATTAAGGTTAATTTTTACAGTTAACGCGCCATTAACGCCAATTTGCGAGGTCTTAAGCATGTGATTCGCCCGATTCGACCGGGTCAAAGAGGTGCTTATGTCTGTGATGATCAAATCCTTGAAATTGTTAAGCCTTGGAGCCACTGGCTTTGCGCTTGTCGCCTGTTCCGGCGGTTATAGCAGTGACCGTTATGGCAGTTCCTACGGCGACGCTTACGAATCCGGCGGGAGCTATTCCAGTGGACGTTATGGCGGCGGCTATGAGTACCAAGAAGGATATTATGGCGGAGGCTGTGAAAGCGGCGGTGCGGTGAGCTCACGTTACGGCACTGTAGAGACTATGACCGCCAATTGTATGCCCATGATGCCGGTTATGTATTACCCGCCGGTCCAACAGCAATATCAGTATAATAATGCGACGTCTTACGCCTCAACCACGACTTCAACAGCGACATCGACCGATTGCCCAAGTGGTTCTTATTGGAATTCGCAACTCTCTATGTGTGTTCAATCTGAAACAACCAGTTCGAGCTATGTCGACACGTCGAGTTACACCAGCACAACCAGCTCAATTTCTTCAACGGATTGCCCAAGCGGGTCTTATTGGAATAGCCAATTGTCTATGTGTGTTCAGTCTGAGACAACGTCTACAACCAGCATTTACACACCGCCAAGTATTTCGACGGTTACAGACTGTCCGGCCGGATCTTATCGCAGCATGGATGGTACGAGCTGTGTTCAAGCGACGACAACCAGCTATCCGCCGACATCCTTGCCGCCGGTCGATTGGACGCCGATTAGAAAATAACGTCCAACAAGCCCTCAAATTTGAAGGGCTTGAATTTTGCTTATTTATGCAATATATTGCGCAATATATTGTTATGTTTGAAACTGATCGTGATATTCAATCCGCCTATCTAGGCAAACATGCCCAAGCCTGGATGCTGCAAAGTTCTGATCAATTGGCCTCGGTCTATCTTAGTCGGGGTTTGACAATTTCGGTGACTGTCTCGTCAACTTTGCATTATATATGGCTCAATGAGGGCGCTAGCCTGGCTGATATTGGCCGCGGCCTCAATCATCCGCATCAACTTGTGTCGCTGCGAATTGGAAAGCTAATGAAAGGCGGGCTGGTCGAAAAAAGGCCAGACCCGCACGATGGTCGACGCTGGGAATATCACCTCACGCAGGATGGGCAGAGGCAAGGTCAGATCCTAGATAGTCTTATGAGAGATACAGCGGAAATTTACCGAGAGATTTTTTCGGAAATCGGCTGTGATTTATCTCAGAAAATTGTTGAAGCCTGCCTGGCCATACGGCGAGAAACATTACCCGAGCGGTTTGCGCGCGCTTTCCCGGAAAGCCAATCCGCTTGATGCTCAAAGCCCGTCACATCCTGCTTGGCGCGCTATGGATCGCCGGCTGTGACAGTCAGGCCGAAACTCCCTTATCCGCCCCTGCGCCTTTTGATGGCTCGGCAATTTGTCAAAAGGCGGGATCAGATCAGACTATTTCGGCGTCAATTACCGCACTGCTTAATTCCTCACCAGGAACTCATAGTGAGGATCAGCTTGCGGACGCCTTGTTGAAAAAGGCGGCAATCGAAATTGCCAATAGCACAGGCTCATTCAAACAATGTCAGGAGGTCTTGTCGGAAGGATCAGAGATGTTCCGTTCAGTCCTAAATGGCCAACAAAACACATTATCTAATCTTGGCGGGTTTAAAAAAGCTCGGGACAAAAGCCTTCGTTCGATCCAGTTAGAAATAACGCGGCTTTGGCGAGAAGATCAATCTGCCCGAGGGGCCTATATGGGTCTTTCCACCAAGGATATAACCGGACCGGCCTTTTGGGCTCAACGACTAGCAACCGCGCATGCCACGCGGATCGATGCAAGGTCTAAGTCCTATATAGAATCGCTGTTGCAGGATTATGATTGGATTGATCGAAAACGCTTCGGCAAAGTGGTTTCCGATCATGCCTGGATCTTGGTTCAACATGCGGATGACCATCCGGAATTTCAGGCGGACGTCTTGGCGCGAATGCAAAAATATCTCAAATCCGGCGGCGTCGATAAATCCAACTATGCCTATTTATGGGACCGGCTAGCGGTCAATACTGGACAAAAACAAAAATACGGCACCCAACCCATTTGGGAATGTTCCGGTGATGGCAATCTTACGCTTGCGCCAGTTGAAGATCCGGACAATCTGGATCAACGTCGCAAATCAATGGGACTTGGCCCAGTCGAAAAAGCTCTGGAAAAAATGGCAATGGGCGTTTGCCAATAAAAAACCGGGCACGAGGCCCGGTTCTTTTTATTTAACAATTTCAGGCTGATTAAGCCGCCGTGGCGAGGTTCCGCAGCACATATTGCAGGATGCCGCCATGCTTGTAATATTCATGCTCGTTATCGGTATCGATACGCACTTTCACCGTAGCAATCTTTTTAGAGCCATCCGGGAAGTTCACTTCCACATTCAGCATGCCACGGGGCTCAAGGCCTTCAATACCCATAATGTTGACGGTTTCTGATCCTTTAAGGCCCAGCTTCTGCCAGCTTTCGCCTTCCTGAAACTCCAATGGCAATACGCCCATTCCAATCAAATTGGAGCGGTGAATGCGCTCAAAGCTCTCAGCGATTACGGCTTTCACGCCTAATAAGATTGTGCCTTTCGCAGCCCAATCGCGGGAGGAGCCATTGCCATAAAGCGATCCAGCAAAAACGACCAGGTCTTTGTCTTCCGCCAGATATTTTTCAGAGGCGTCAAAAATACTCATAACTTCGCCGGATGGAATGTGCTTTGTCACGCCGCCTTCCGTACCAGGTGCCATCAGGTTTTTAATCCGGATATTGGCAAATGTTCCGCGCATCATCACTTCGTGATTTCCGCGTCGTGATCCAAATGAGTTAAATTCTGACTTCGGCACTTGTCGCTCAGATAGATAAACCCCGGCCGGACCGTCATGTTTGATCGCACCAGCTGGCGAAATATGATCGGTCGTAATGGAGTTCCCCAAAAGCGCCAGAATATTTGCGTCTTTGACGTCTTCAACCGGATCCGGAGTAATCGTCATGCCGTCAAAATAAGGCGGGTTGCGCACATAAGTTGATGTCGGGTTCCAACCATAGGTCTCACCGCCTTCAACCTGAATATCGCGCCATTGTTTGTCGCCCTTAAACACATCCGCATAGCGTTCTGTGAACATTTTGCGGTTGATAATCTTGCGCACCACATCCGCAATTTCTTTGGAAGTCGGCCAGATATCCGCAAGCATGACAGGATTGCCGTCTTTGTCGACGCCAAGTGGATCATTGTCAAAATCGTGATGCAAGGATCCAGCAATGGCATAGGCTACAACCAAAGGCGGAGATGCGAGGAAGTTAGCTTTAATATCCGGGCCAATCCGGCCTTCAAAGTTCCGATTACCCGACAGGACCGAACAAGATACCAGATCCCCCTCGGCAATCGCTTCAGACAGTTCTGTTGCCAGCGGACCAGAGTTACCAATACAGGTCGTACAACCATAGCCGACCACGTCAAAGCCGAGCTTGTTTAGCTCTTTTTGCAATTTAGATTGTTCCAGATACTCACCAACGACCTGGGATCCTGGCGCCAACGATGTCTTCACCCAAGGCTTAACCGTCAGCCCGAGCGCATTGGCTTTTTGCGCCACAAGGCCCGCCGCCATCATGACAGACGGGTTGGAGGTATTGGTACAAGAGGTGATCGCCGCGATCATGACGTCACCGTGATCGATTGAATAATCTTTGCCCTTTACAGCGACAGCACTTCCATCCGCGGCGGATTTGCCAAATTCATCGCGCAAAATTTTGGCGAAGTGACGATTGGCGCCTGACAGGTTGAACCGGTCTTGTGGCCGTTTCGGACCAGAAATCGCCGGAACCACTGTGCCCATATCAAGATTGATCGTATCTGTGTAAACGGCCTCAGATCCGTCGCGCCAGAACCCTTGTGCTTTGGCATAGGCTTCGACGAGTTCAATGCGCTGCTTGTCACGACCGGTCGCATCCAAATACCGCAATGTATCATCATCGACCGGGAAGAAGCCGCAAGTCGCGCCGTATTCTGGTGCCATATTTGAAATCGTTGCCTGGTCTTCAAGGGAGAGATGATCCAGACCTTCACCATAAAATTCAACAAATTTGCCGACCACGCCTTTTTGGCGCAACATCTCAACGACTCGCAGGACTAAATCCGTCGCGGTCGAGCCTTCCGGTAATTTGCCCGTTAATTCAAAACCGACCACTTCTGGAATCAACATGGAGATTGGCTGTCCGAGCATCGCCGCCTCGGCCTCAATCCCGCCAACGCCCCAGCCAAGGACCGATAGACCATTAATCATGGTTGTGTGTGAATCTGTCCCGACAAGGGTGTCCGGGAACGCATAGGTTTTTCCATTTTCGGTTTTAGTCCAGACGGTCTGAGCCAAATGCTCCAGATTGACCTGGTGGCAGATTCCGGTTCCTGGCGGCACGACAGCAAAATTATCAAAAGCTTCTTGTCCCCATTTCAAAAAGTCATAGCGCTCCCCATTTCGCTGATATTCGCGTTCAACATTTTTCTTAAACGCTTGAGGCGTGCCGAAATAATCAACCATCACAGAGTGATCGATCACCAAGTGTACAGGGTTTAACGGATTAATTTTGTCCGGGCTTTCTCCCAGGTTTTTCATGGCGTCGCGCATAGCCGCCAGATCCACAACCGCTGGCACACCGGTAAAGTCCTGCATCAGGACCCGGGCAGGACGATAGGCGATTTCGTGAGTTGAGGTTTTGGTTTTCAGCCAATTGGCAATGGCCTCGATGTCTTCCTTGGTTACAGTTTTTCCGTCTTCGTGACGCAACAGGTTCTCAAGCAATACCTTCAAAGAGCGTGGCAGCTTAGAAATCCCGGCCAATCCATTGGCTTCCGCCTCCTTAAGATCATAATAAGTATAGGTCCCGCCTCTGACGGTGATTTCTCGTTCGCATTTAAAACTGTCTAATGAAGCCATTTTTCGTCCTTCCACTTGGAATATTCGTCGAATTTGGGGGTCTTATAACAGGCGATTTTAGAGTCGCAATTCAAAAGCGCTTATGATGCGCGTTTAAAGCTTGCTCCCCGTCCAATTCACCTTGTGAATCGGTTTGTTCATTTTCAGTTTATGTAGATTGCGGCACTGTAATTCAAACAAGACAAAATAGCGGGCGCTCATCGTGGGAGAGGGAGCTCTATGAATACCAAAAATTGGGAAGATATTCTGACCCTTTTAACCATGGTGATTTTGATCGATCGCCGCGTGTATAAAGAGGAAGTCGATACATTTGTCACCGCTGTTTACGAGCTCAACAACGCCATCAGCCCTGATATATTTTTCACCGAAAGCATGGCCTTTGAATGGTTCAAAGCCAATCGGGAGCAGGTTAAAAATAAACTCATCGGAAAATTTGCTGACCGCAATATGAAAGAAGTGATTATTCGCCTTAAATCGTTAAAGCATAAAGAAGCCATCATTCGAGCAATGACCCGGATTGCCCATGCAGATGAAGACTATCATAACCGGGAACATTCAGTCATTAAACAAGCCGCTTATAGCTGGAAACTGCCCTACCCGTCCTGACCTTTGATTTTACCATGCTTCATGATGAACGGCACTTGGGACAAGGTGAACAAAATAGTCAGCGGTAAGAAGCCAAAAAGTTTGAAATTAACCCAAAAGTCTTCTGTCTGAGTTCGCCAGACAAATTCATTAATGGCCGCCATAGCAAAAAAGAACAGGCCCCACCTAATGGCCAGCGTGTTCCAGGCTTTATCAGCCAGATCAATCGCCTCACCCATCATAATTTTGAGCACGTTCTTCTTAAAAAGAATTCCGCCCATTACGCCCAAACCAAACAAAATATTGATAACGGTCGGCTTCATATAAAAGAAGATCGGATTGTTAAATAGCAAGGCCAACAACACTGTCAGAACAATGATTCCTGTCGTGAGCAGTAATACGCCAGAAAACTTCCCGTGCTTGATGCGTGAATAAGCCAGCGCAATAAGGGCCGCGATCATAAAAATACCGGCCGCCGTAAAAATGGCTCCCTCCGGATTTGATCGCCTTAGATAATGATAGGCCGCCACAAATATGGCCACAGGTCCAAAATCAACCAGGAAATTATTGCCGCCGGGTTTTTGGGTTTGGGATTTCGTTTCGCTCATGTCAGGCCATGTGCATCAGGATCACACCAAAGGCAAGGATAATGGCAGGTATAATTTGCTTTACACCTGAATTAATATTCAATTGGCCAAGGCCATGTTGTTAAACTGCGGTTTGGCTGTTTTTGATTGACGTCAATGCAACAAGTTGAAAGATCGCGGCGCACAACGCACTTAAGGGCAGCGTCACGAATAAAAACAAAGGTATATGAAAAATTACCGAGACAAAAGTCGCCATAATTGCGTCAGGCACTGCGAAAATTCCAAACATTACCAATAGTACTGGCGCCAGAAAAGCGCAAATCAAATGGGCAATTGAAGCACTCTTAATTCCGATAAGGACACTATCGAGAAATTTGTAATCCATTGGATTGACACGTATTCTGTCCCGTACGATCTCTGCGCTGATTCCCGCAACAATTGGAGTCGCCAATAAAAATGTCATCGCCAACGGAAACTCAAAATACCAATAGTCAGAGTTTTGCCGAAAACTCCTACACCCCCGGCCTTGATGTTGAATTTCATGGCACCCTGTCCATAGATAATCAGCTAACGGCCATATAAACGCCAAACCGAAACCCATTGGAATTAAACAGGCAGCGGCTCCGCCCAACCACAAATAGAGGGGATTCTGCCCTCGGATTTGATATCCATTATTAACTTCAGCATCGCTCACCCGCTCTTTTTAGGCGAATGGTTTTAAAATTCGCTAAATCTTATTCCGCGACGTCCGATAATACATCGGCCACGCCGGACAATGCCGCCGCAAAGACCGGGGCTGAGAAGTTCTCAAGGTCATTGATTTTCTCGCCGATACCTATGGCATGGATCGGCAGCTTATATTTATCCGATAGAGCCACAAGCACACCGCCTTTGGCCGTGCCATCAAGCTTAGTCATGATCAGGCCTGTGACACCCGCCGTTTTGGCGAAAGCTTCGGTTTGTGACAGGGCGTTCTGACCGACCGTCGCGTCCAGCACCAGTACCGAATGATGCGGCGCCGTTGCGTCATGTTTCTTGATCACCCGTACGATTTTCTCAAGCTCGTCCATAAGCTCAGTCCGGTTTTGTAATCGTCCCGCCGTATCGATCATTAAAATATCGAAGTCTTCATCTTTGGCTTTTTGAATTGCATCAAAAACCAGACCTGCGGCATCCGCACCCAGCGCGCCTGACATAACCGGCGCGTCCGCCCGGTCCCCCCATACCGTGAGCTGCTCCACGGCAGCTGCGCGGAAGGTATCCCCCGCCGCAATCAGAACTTTCTTGCCCTGATCCCGGTAGCGCTTGGCGATTTTACCCAGGGTCGTGGTTTTGCCTGAACCATTCACACCAACAAATAGCATAATCTCAGGCTTGTTACCGCCAATCACTAATGGTTTTTCAAGCGGTCCCAGAATATCGGAAATCACATCCGCCATGGCGATTTTGATTTCCATATCTGTAACGTGCTTATCAAACTTTTCCTTGGCCAGAAGCGTCGTGACTTTGGCGGCCATGGTGATTCCGAAATCCTGTGAGACTAAAATGTCTTCCAGGTCCTCAATCGCCTCATCATCAAGCTTGCGATTGGTAAAGGTCGCCGCGAGGCTATCGGACATACGCGAGGTTGATTTTTTAAGACCGGTACTGATCCGGTCCATAAAGCCTTTGCGCGGGGCGAGCTCATCGAGCTTGTCTTGCGAGCGTTGCGCTTCCTTTGCCGCCATGCGCTTTTCAAGCGCGGCTTTTTCCTGGACCGCTTTAAGCTCGGCCAACCGTGCGGCTTCTTCTTCTTCCGCCTGTTTACGCGCGGCTTCACGTTCAGCGGCCTCTTTCGCCGCCTGTTCTTCCCGGGCCTTGCGTTCAATCTCTTGCTGGGCCTTAAGGGCCGCCGCTTCTTCTTCGGATTTCTTCCGAGCGGCTTCTTTTAAGGCCTTTTCTTCAGCCTTGCGGCGCGCGGCTTCCTCTTTGGCTTGGCGTGCTGCTTCCTCTTTTTCACGCTTAAGCCGCTCTTGTTCTTTGCGCCTGGCCTCGGCTTCGGCCTTTTCCGCGGCTTCACGCGCAGCTTTCTCAGCCGCTTCTTTTTCCTTACGCTCTTTCTCCAGCTTGGCGAGACGTTCTTTTTCGGCCTTTTCTGCCGCCGCACGCTCGGCCTTTGCCTTTTCTTCGGCAATTCGTTTTTCTTCCGCAAGACGCTCTAACTCGGCTTTATGAGCCTCTTCGGCCAGACGTTTTTCTTCCGCCAGTTTCTTGGCCGTTTCGACATCTTTTAACGCCTGGGCTTCGGCCTTTTGGCGCTCTTCCTCCTCAAGCCGCTCAGCTTCGACTTCATCAATAGATTTACCTGAGGCAATTTCGTCTTGTTCACGCGCAGATTTAAGCGCAGCCGCATTAATCGCAGCCATTCTGGCCGCCATTTGATCATCAACGAGTTGTTGTTGTGCCGCGCGTTCCGCCGCTTCCTCGGCTTGCTTTTCTTCTTTGGATTTGCGTCCAAAAAGTTTCTTTAAAAAGCCGCCTTTTTTCTTGTCGTCACTCATGCGCTTAATGTCCCAATCGCGTGATCATCATCCGCTCCGGTTATTTTGATCTTGGCGAAGCTACCGCTTTTTGGCGGATTGTCTACCTTGACCAGGGTGAAATCCGGCAATCGCCCCAGGCCGGTTTCTTCAAACAAGGCCATATCCGTTTGACCCAGTCTCGCTTGAAAATGCCTGGCCTTAACCTGGGCGCCTTCTTCGCGTAGAATTCGGGCGCGGGCTTTAATCCTTTTCCCGTCCACAGGCGGCATTTTCGCTGCCGGTGTCCCCTCGCGCGCAGAGTAGGGAAAGACGTGCAGCCAGGCGATGCCGATTTCAGAAATAATAGACCGACTGTTTTCAAACATTGCTTCTGTTTCAGTTGGAAAGCCGGCAATAATATCGGCTCCAAAGGTCATTTCCGGGCGTTTGTCTTTGAGTTTTTGACAAAGCGCAATCGCATCTTCGCGACTATGGCGACGCTTCATACGCTTTAAGATCATATTGTCCCCAGCCTGCAGTGATAAATGCAGATATGGTGTCATTCGGGGTTCTGTCGTCAGGGCTTCGAATAAAGCCGGATCGATTTCGGCCGGATCAATCGAAGACAGACGAAGGCGCGGCAATTCGGGCACAAGTTTCAACACCCGACGCACCAAGTCCCCTAATGGCGGCTTTCCGGGCAAATCTCCGCCCCAGGACGACAAGTCCACACCAGTTAGAACCACTTCGCCATATCCTTGCGCCACCAGATCTTTGACATGGGCGACAATTTCGCCAGCGGGCACTGAACGCGCCTGCCCCCGACCATACGGAATAATACAAAAGGTACAGCGGTGATCGCAGCCATTTTGAACCTGTAAAAACGCACGGGTTCTGTTCTGGCTTTTTTCAGGCGCTCGATTACCACCGCCTATGAGTTGGGGGGCCGTTTCACGAACCGTCATAATGTCATTGACCCGGATCTTTTCACCGGAAAACAATTGCGCGGGCTCAAAAGTAGTCGGCACCATCTTTTCGGCATTGCCGATGACCCGGTCAACTTCGGGCATTTCAGCAAAGGCTTGCGGGTCTATTTGCGCGGCGCAGCCCGTGACAATGATCTTGGCATCAGGTCGGGTCTTGGCGGCGCGGCGAATAGTTTGGCGGGATTGACGTACGGCCTCATTGGTCACAGCACATGTATTGATGATGACCGCATCTTCCAGGCCCGCATCACGCGCATGACCCAAAGCCACATCGCTTTCATAGGCATTAAGACGACACCCAAGGGTAATCACTTCTGGCCCGGATTTTTCGCCATTGCACATGGCCCGCTATGTGGTCGGTTGTCCAGTTGCGGTCAAGTACCCACGAAAAATTCTAAAATTGAATGACAGTTATTCCGGCTCGCTCGGATACGGAAAGTGGACGCTTGGCGTTTAGGGTGAATAACTGGAAACAGATGATCAGGAGTGTTGACTTTAAGTCAGGCCCGACAATAAAGACACTTTATGCGCGCTCTTATTCTCGCCCTTCTTATTTTGATCTTAAGCCCAGCTCAAACAGCATGGGCCGATTGGGTCAAAGCACGATCAGAAAATTTTATTTTTGTCGGGGATACAACACCAAAAACAGCAACGGAATTGCTGGAAGATTTTGAAGAGTTTCGATCAATTATTTTTGAGCTAATGCAGATCCCTGTTTCACAGGAACTCGTTCCATTAAAAATTTACGCCGTAAAATCATTGGATGACGTCGCAAGTATCACAGGACATAAATATTTTTCCGGAGTTTACGCCCCGCGTAGAGAAGGCCCGGTATTAATCGTAAACCTTAAGGACATTGGAAAAAAAGACAGTCGCTCTCGCCAAACGGCTTATCATGAGTTTTCTCATCACATAATCGCGACTTACACAAATAATATTTCGCCAAGATGGTATAATGAAGGTTTCGCCGAATATTTATCCACCTTTAAGATCGGAAAGGATAATCGGGTAACCATCGGTCTTCCAAATGATAAAAGAGGGAACCGACTTAAAAGTGAAAAATGGATCGACTTTGAAACAGTTTTGAATGCTGTAAGGCAATACCCCAAGGGTCGAAAAACCCGTTTGTTATTTTATTCCCAAAGCTGGCTATCGGTTCATTTTATTTTGTCAAATCCGGAATATTCCAAAAAATATTTGGTCTATCAAAAACTGTTAACAGAGGGAGAGAGCTCACTCATGGCGTTTCAAAACGCGTTTGAAATGACCCCAAATGAGTTCGGCGATTTACTGCGGGCGTATTTCAAAGCCAATAAGTATCGGACAGTTTCAATAACCTTAGAAACTGAAAGCATTGCTCCAAACATAGCGGTTAAATCTCTTTCAAAAGGTGAGGAATATTTCCATCGCGGCGAAGCTACGAGATTGTTTCAAGGCAGCATAAAAGGATATGACGCTGCAGAACGGCATTATCAAAAATCGGAACAAAACAGTGGGCCCGAAGCTCAAATCGCAGCTTCCAGGGCTTTATTGAACATTGCAAAAGATGAGAATGCCGCAACACAATATATTGCCAAAGCGATCGAAATTAGTCCTGATGACGACCGGATTTTACAAATTGCGGGCCATGTAAAATTACGGGCCTTCAAAAACGAAAAAACACCAAGCAATCCTGATCAGATACAATCCGCCCGAAAGCACCTAAAACAGGCCATGCGGGCAAACCCACAAAATTTACAAGCTCATTTTGACTATGTTTCGACCTATGCCGCGACAGCGGACGATCTCTCAAAACAAGCTGTCTATTCCGCAAAGCAATGCGCAAATTACTACAAACACAGGAACTTTTTAAATGGCAATATGCGCTTGGTTAAAGTTTTTGATCAAGCCGGCGAAAGCGCCGCTTCCAATGCCATTTTGGAAAAAGCAAAATTATGGGCCAGATCCAAAAAAGTCAGAACACAAGCGGCTGAAAGGCTTTCCCAGACAAAGTAACTCCTCTTCGACAAATCAACGAATTTAAACTTGCATCTGAATATTTTCACCGAGCCTCTCGGACACACTAAAAATTAATCCGGTTATTGTAAGATAATCACACAATAAATGTGTGGGGACGCGTGGTTTTAATCAGCGCTATCATCGGAATGTGCATTGGTCTGACCGCCTTTGCAGAAATCAGCCGCCTGTTCGGGGTGGATGATGTCAGCTGGCTACGGGCCGGATTTCGCATGATCATGATGGCCGCGATTGTGAGCCTTGCGGTCTGGGGTGGCTGGGGTCAGAACTGGAATGCGGATGCCAGTGTTTCAAATAATATGATCCTGGGGTCCTGTGTGGTGATCGGATTATTTGCCCGCGAACCCGCAGCCAATATTGAAAGCGATATCGGGCTTCACCGTATTCTCGATCCGGTGATCAATCTGTTTCAGCCCAAAAACTATCAGTTTCACTCGAACACCATCAATGCCGAGATCGACAGCTTCGTCATGTGTGTGGCCTATTTCTTTGGCGCCCGGCGCGGACTGAACCTCGAAAGCCTGCTCTTTCATCACCCGATCACGCAAAAATATTCACCGGAAAAAATTGTCCGATTGATCGAGCGCCAAAAAGACGAGGCCATCACCGCCAACCGGATCCTTGGGCATCTGGCCCGCAGCCATAAAAGGCGGTTCTCCAGAACCGTTTCCAATATTGTTTATTTCGCGGCAACAACCGGACTGGCGAGCTCGAATTTTATTCACCGGCTTTTTATCATCACCAGTGCCCAGGGCATGCGCCAGGAAGAGCTTAATGACGCGCTTAATCGGTTTGGCGTACAGCTTGAATTTGACAGTTACGAGCCCGAATATTTTCGCGCCGAGTTTAAAGCTGAACAACATTATACACCGCAAAGCGCGGCGATGCCGTCCGAGCGCGAGCGCTATCTGGCGATTTTCGGTTTGACCTCAGACGCAAGCCCCGACGAGATCAAGGCCGCCTATCGTCAAATGGCGGTGAAATATCACCCGGACCGCAATGTCGGCAAATCCGAACAGGAACAGGCCGTGGCCGCCGAGAAAATGAAAACCGTCAATGTGGCCTTTGACTGGCTGCAGGCCAATGGCTGATTGATTCCTATGCGCGATATCCTGCTGTTTTTGAAAGAGGAATATTTGGACTCACATTCTAGATTGCCAACTCTTTAAGTTCCACTTAGACAAGAGTTCATGAAATCTACATTTATTTTACCCACATTTATTATCTGTTTTCTGGCGATTTTTTCTTCCAACTCAATCGCACAATCTCCTGACCCAAAAACGGTTGATCCCAACATTGAACCTTTAGTCCGTATTCCGCCCGTCATGCCCCGTAAGGTAAAATTCTCAGGACAATGCGAAATTCAATATGACGTGCGTCCGGACGGAAGTATCCACAATGTTGTTGCATTGAGATGTACGGATCGGATTTTTGAAAGCGCTTCGATTAAGGCGGTAGAAAAATGGAAGTACCGGCAGAATGAAACTGGCCTCCAGAAAATTTCCACGCGCATCCAATTTCGATATTTCGATAAGAAAGGCTCTCCGTCGCCGCTCCCTGTATTACCGGAAGTTGCGCCTGAGAATTCAGCGCCGCAAAGTCGATCAGATAAAAATGAACAAATTGACCCCGTGCCAAAAGAAATACCCCGTCCAGATTTTTTCAAGGGTTTTGGCGGCTACGAAGTTATCGAAGATAGTATTAAAATAGCCCCTGCTGGAAAAATAAAAAAGGACAATATCGTTCTATCCTATAAGATCCGACCGATACGGACAGGTGTTTTACTCAATGACCTAAGCTTTAAGGCTGGCGGCACTCAAATCCTGGACTCTTCTAAACAAGTACCCGCGGGCACATTACTTTATGCCAGTCACTACGGCTCCGCCCGAGACAACAAAACGGGACGAACAGCCAGCGGACTGGCATGGTGTGCTATTCGACCGACTGAGAAGAAACCACTTTGTATATTTTGGGATGGGCGCAGCCGTCATTTATTTGCTAAAAAAGAAATAGTGCAGGCCTCGTATCTGGAAGGCAAAAAGGAACAAAGTCAATTTTATGTCCCGACCTTTCGCGGAGGGATGATAGATGGGGGTACAATCCCCGAAATTGAAGAACAAGAAGTAGATTTTGGCACGGACATTCGGATTGATCTGATTTTTAAACGGGCCAAGGACGAACGCATAAAAGTTGAACTTCATCTTGACGACGGTCGGAAAAAGGTTTGGCTTTGGGAGCGCGGCTTTTCGAAAAGTCAACGGACCTATGATGAAAACGGAAAAGTCCAATTATCGATGTTAGGGTATGTATTAGAGTTTACCAAAATCGAGGGTGAGAAGAAAATCATAAATTTTGATTTCAAGCCCGCCCCTGATTCATCCCGGCCTTCCAATCCATTTCCGCGGAATTAGGTCGAACTCGCTGGCCCCACAGAGTCGTCTGGTAAGTCGAATTCCTTTCCCAAGCTTATTAATTGAGGATGCGGATTACTTAAGCGCCGCGTTCATATTCCAGTTCAACCGGGCCGGTCATGATCACATGATCATCGCCCACGCGCCATTTGATATGAAGTTCGCCGCCGTCGACGGTCACGTTGACTTCGCGTCGGGTTCGGTTTTGACGCACGGCCGCGACCACAGCCGCGCAAGCGCCTGTCCCGCAGGCAAGCGTCATCCCCACACCGCGTTCCCAGACTTTAAGCCTGATCCTATCCGGCCCGTCAATGCGGGCAAAGCCGACATTGGCCTGATCCGGAAACAGCGGGTGAAATTCGATCATCGGGCCAACTCGGTCCGGCTTGGCCTTGTCAAAATCATCAACGAAAAACACACAATGGGGGTTACCCATGCTGACCGCGCCAGGATTAGATAAGACCGGATCATCAATCGGACCGACCTTCACATCAATATGATGGGTGTGCATAGGCTCTTGCAACGGGATTTGATCCCATTCCAGCTTGGGCGGCCCCATATCTACGGCAATGCGGTTGTCTCCTGCAGGCCAGCAGGTCAATAGACCGTCATTCGTCTGGAGCACCATTTTTTCCCGGTCGTGATCCCGGAAATAGAGCCAGGCGGCACAGCGTGTTGCGTTTCCGCAGGCATCGACCTCAAACCCTTTTTGGTTCCAGATTTCCATAAACATGTCAGCATCAGCACTTTTAGCGTCGCGCAGGACGATCACCTGATCCGCGCCTTTTTCGCCCATGGTCGAGCTGCCAGGGGCGGCCATGGCCTTGACCCGTTCAGGCGACAGCGCGAAATCCCGCTCGCCGCGGGCGTCAAAAATGGCAAAGCGGTTCCCCGCCCCGTTCATAATCAGAAAATTCATCTTCAATTCCTGTTCGAACTGCATATAGGCCCCCTTGCGCCGAGATACAATCTGGGCTTATGTGCGCGCTCAAAAAAACATGGGGAACGCATGATGTCCAAAAAATTACTCTCAACTTTAATGCTTGGCACCGCACTCACGCTCAGTGCCTGTTCAACTGAAACCACTTCCACAGAAACAACGGTAAAAGAAGTTATGAAAAAGACCGGAACCCGCATGGCGTCTGATGTCTCCGACGCGCCCGCCCTGGATACCCATCTTTGGCTTGAAGAGGTTGAAGGCGAAGCTGCGCTTGAGAAAGTCCGCGCCTGGAACGATGCCTCCGCCGCGAAAATGCATGACAGCGGATTTGAAGCGCTCAGAGACGATTTATTAGAAGTATATAATTCACCGGAAAAAATTCCATTTGTCAGCTACCGCGCAGGTCTTGCCCATAATTTCTGGCAGGACGAAAACAGCGTTCGCGGCATTTGGCGGTCGACCACTATGGACAGCTATCGCAGCGAAGGCACGAATTGGGACACAATCCTCGACTTTGACGCGCTGGCCAAAGCGGAAGACAAAAATTGGGTTTACAAAGGTAATGACTGTTTCGCTCCTGATTATAATCTTTGCATGATCCGCCTGTCTGATGGCGGCAAAGACGCGGTCGTTAATCGGGAATTTGATATTGCGAGCAAAAGTTTTGTCGAAGGTGGGTTTGAAACCCCTGAGTCCAAAGGCGGAACCAGCTGGCTGGATGCAGATCATCTTTTGGTCGGCATTGATTTCGGCGAAGGCACAATGACCGAGTCGGGCTATCCTATGGTCAGCAAGCTCTGGACCCGGGGCACACCATTATCTGAGGCGCGCGAGCTTTACCGCGGCGAAGTCACCGATGTTGGTGTCTGGCCGGGCACGGTAGAAAATGCCGATGGCGGCAATGAAATCATAGTTGTGCGCGCGATGACCTTTTACACTAGCGAATATTTCTGGATTCCGCAAAGCGGCGATAATGCGTTCACGCCCGTTCAAATTCCGATGCCGGAAAAGGCCAGCCTGGGTGGCCAATTTGGCGATCAGCAGCTTATGACTTTGCGCGAAGACTGGCGCGGATTTAAGTCCGGTGCCCTTATATCCTTCTCGATTACGGATTTCATGGAAGACGGCGTCATCGACTCCATCAATGAGGTCTTCACCCCCGGTCCGCGCCAATCCATTGGCAATTCGGGCGTGACGAAGTCCAAACTTTTGCTCAGCCTGTATGACAATGTCGCGGGCGAAGCCCATGCTTTTGATTTTAAGGACGGGGCCTGGAGCTCGACCAAACTGGATTTTCCCGCCAATGGCAGTGTGTCGATCGGCAGTACAAACTCGAAAGAAGATATCGCCTTTATCAACACGGAAAGCTTCCTGTCGCCAGATACACTTTGGTCGATTGATACATCCAATATGGACATCCAAAAAGCCAAAGGCCTACCGAGCTGGTTTGACAGTTCCAATATGGTCGCCGAGCAATTTGAGGCCACATCAAATGACGGGACAAAAATTCCATATTTTGTCGTTCGCAATAAGGATGTGGACATGAACGGCGCCAATCCAACCCTGCTATATGGATATGGCGGATTTCAGGTTTCCCTGACGCCGTCCTATAGCGGCACGACCGGCCGTGGCTGGTTGAACAAAGGCGGGGTGTATGTGCTCGCCAATATTCGCGGCGGCGGCGAGTTTGGTCCCGATTGGCATCAGGCGGGTCTGAAAACCAAACGCCAGGTCATTTATGATGATTTCATCTCCGTCGCCGAAGACCTGATTGATCGGGATATTACCTCACCCGGCCATTTGGGTATTCACGGTGGATCAAATGGTGGACTGCTTATGGGTGTTATGATGACCCAGCGCCCGGACCTGTTTAACGCCATCGCCATTGGCGTGCCATTGCTGGATATGCAGCGCTATCACACGCTTTTGGCCGGGGCCTCCTGGGTTGGTGAATATGGCGATCCGGATGATGACGGTGCCGAAGGCGAATATATTCGCAACCTGTCACCTTATCATAACCTTAAGACCGGCGTGGCCTATCCCGAACCATTTATCTATACGTCGACCAAAGACGACCGCGTTCACCCGGGTCATGCGCGTAAATATGCGCAACGTCTGGAAGATCTTGGCCTGCCTTTCCTCTATTATGAAAATATAGATGGTGGCCATGCCAGCGC
>JAHDDX010000020.1 GCA_020629135.1 Hellea sp. | reverse complement strand
TCAGGATCACGGTCGGCCTTCTTGCAAGAGCCCCGCATGTATGGCGTAACATTGCGTCGTAAATTCGGAAATTGATAGTAGATATTATCTGCGGCAAAATACCATTGCCTTGATGATTGAAATTCCGTTATAACGTAGATCTCTCTCCAAACCCCGCGCGTGTCGCGGGGTTTACTTTTTCGGGGTCTTATGCATCAGCGCCGCGCGTTCGCATACCGCAACCAATATGTCATCTTGATTGTAAGCGCGGTGTATAAAGGTGACGATCCCCTGACTTGGACGTGACCGACTTTCACGGGTTTCTTTGACTTCGGTTTCCACATGAACCGTATCACCATGAAATAATGGATGGGGAAATTTAACTTCGCTCATGCCGAGGTTACCAACTGTTGTACCGATTGTCGTATCATTGACTGAGATACCAATCATCAGGCCCAATGTGAAAAGGCTGTTGACCAGGGGTTTGCCAAATTCCGTACGTGACGCAAAATCAAAATCAATGTGAAGGGGTTGCGGGTTCAGGGTCATGTTTGAAAACAACATATTGTCGCTTTCAGTTACTGTGCGCCTGAGCTCATGTTTGAAAACGTGACCTTGTTTAAATTCTTCAAAATATAATCCGGCCATGAGATCTCCTTTAACCGGAGTTCCCTAACTCAGGATATAGTAACAAGGCAAGGTGCCGCGAGAGTCATTTCAGCTGAATTTTTCTCGGTCAAGACATCGAATATAGGTGTTAAATTCTTATCATATCGAATTTCGACCAGCACGGCCTGACTGACCGGGCCACCGCGCGTCTTGGCGGTTTTTTGATAGGCTTTGTAAATGACTTCGCGATCTGTTCGAGTAGCCGTTGAACAGCTTTCTGCCTCTCCGGGCAATTGGGCGTTTTCACCAAAGTGTTGCCCGCCAATAACACCCGATGCCGTGACCGATATCTGGTAGTCGCCAACAACGCCTTCGCTTGTAATTGAAAATGGTGCATTGCTGGTAATGAACATGCGGGCCAGCCCGGGTTCCTCTGGGAATTGTACATGAACCGCTCTTTGTGGAACCGTGAAGCTGACGCGGTCGAGCATTTGGGCCGCCGCTGGAAATGCCAGGATTTCCAGTCCAATAAGTCCCATAGCCCAATAGCGTTTTTTCATGTCACCCTCTTTGATCCGATTCCTGATTTCGGACAATCCAGGGTTAACGTTTCAAGAATGATGCCAGAGGGGTGGCGCCTGACGAAAATGCGCGATATAGGCCCGATATGACCGCGAAACCTAAATCGGCATTATTGTTATTTTCTGGTGGCCAGGATTCGGCGACCTGTCTCGCTTGGGCACTGTCAAATTTTGATCTTATCGAAACTGTTGGATTTGATTATGGACAGCGCCATTCCATCGAAATGCAATGCCGGGATCAGGTGCGCAAGGAAATAGCTAAATTGACCCCGAAATGGCGGGATCGGTTAGGCCAAGATCATATTGTAGATTTGTCGGTCTTGGGTGAAATCAGTGAAACCTCTTTGACACGAGATGTGGAAATCGAAATGGACACATCCGGGCTTCCCTCGACCTTTGTGCCTGGACGCAATTTGATATTCCTAAATTTTGCAGCCGCAATCGGTTATCGCCGGGGAATTGCTCAACTTGTTGGCGGCATGTGCGAGGCAGATTATTCCGGGTATCCCGATTGCCGCCAGGAAACTCTCGATGCGGTTATGACGTCAATTTCACTTGGCATGGACCGGGCGTTTTCCTTGCAAACGCCCTTAATGCATCTCAGCAAAGCGGGGGCTTGGGATCTGGCCGAGAAGTTGGGCGGACCGGCTTTAGTCGACGTCATCTTAGAAAGCACGCACACCTGTTATCTGGGCGAACGCGGTCATCGTCACAATTGGGGTTATGGCTGCGAAAAATGTCCGGCCTGCGAATTACGAAAAACCGGTTGGGACAATTATAAGACAGGTGATTTCTGAAAATGACCTATTCCGTCAAAGAGATTTTCCTAACGGTCCAGGGAGAGGGCGCGCAAGCCGGCATTCCGGCTGTGTTTCTTAGATTTGCGGGCTGTAATCTTTGGTCCGGTCTGGAGAAGGACCGAGCGAACGCAGTTTGTAAGTTTTGCGATACTCAGTTTGTTGGAACTGACGGGACCGGCGGGGGCAAATTTAAGAGCGCAGAGGCGTTGGCAAAGGCAGTCAAATCTCATTGGCCCGGTGGCGGCCAGCCCTGGGTCGTGTGTACAGGGGGTGAGCCATTGTTACAATTGGACGATGCGTTAATCACAGCGCTCCATGCATCCGGATTTAAGATCGCAGTTGAAACCAATGGGACTATTGAAGCGCCTGAGCGCATAGACTGGTTGTGTGTCAGTCCTAAAGCGAATGCTAAACTCGAGCAAACATCTGGGCAGGAACTTAAGCTGGTATATCCGCAACTAGAAAATCAACCGGAAGATTTTGAAAATCTCGATTTCGTGATATTCTCGCTTCAACCGCTTGATAATCAAAAGCAGGCCGAACATATGCAGGCCTGCTTTGAATATTGTATTGCTAATCCGAAATGGCGGTTAAGCTTACAGACCCATAAATGGGTCGGTATCCGTTAGCTCCCGGCTCCGGATTGTGCAGAGGCCAGCATTTTGGCCGTCTTTTTGGCAAATCGGTCGATAGCCCGATTGGCATCTGACCAAGTGCCGCCATACTTAGCGTCACGAATATCGGTTTCATACCATGCATAACGGAGTGTTCCGAGTTCCGTATCACCGTTGAAAATGGAGCCTTCAAATTCGGCGCCGCCTATGGCGAAACTTTCATAGGAAAGGCCGGGCTCTTTACCGAGTTGATTAAAAGTCGGGCGATTAGGATCGGCGTCAGTTATGACAAGCCTGACTTTGGTTGCAGCGTTGGGATCTGTTGCGACGCCGTATTTTTCAAGTCGAGATTCGAGCTTGCGTTCCAGCCTTTCAGCCAGGCGGTCCAGGTCCCGGTTCCCGTAATAGCCTTTATCGGCAAAGGCTGCGTTAAGTCTTCGAGAGCTTCGATCAGCCATTCTTGGCGACATATTTTCTGCCAAAAAGGCCAAATCCTCACCAATCACAACTTCGACCGAAATTGGGGAATTGATGGAATGCGTAAGTGTTGTTTCAAACTTTTGCGAACTGCCTGCCAGAGCAGGAGCTGAAGCCATAAGGATTGAACCCAATGCAAGGGCCATGAAACGTTTCATCGTGATCTCCTTCAATGTCTCCCGCCAGGATCCATAGACTACCATAAAACCGGAATTTTCTCAAATTCACTCAGATGAAAAATTATTCAGATTTGAGCAATGTCCACAAAAACCCGAATGACGTTACGCATAAGTTTGATGCGTTCGAGTTCAACCTCAAGATCAGCCGCCTGGATTTGTTTGGCATAGACCACGGTTTTACCGGCCAAGTCGACGGCCTGAGTCGTAACCGTTAGGACTTTGGTTGTCGTATCCAAAGCCCGATCCGTAATCTCTACAGGAACGGATCCGACATAGTAGACGGCTTTACCTGTCGCATAAGCGGCTTCACCGGCAAATTTACCCGTATGATACACGCCTTTACCCGTATGATAGACACCTTTTCCGGCGACTTCACCCGTTTTGACCGTTGCTTTGACTGGTAAGGTCGCAACTTTGGCTGTCGTCTTAGCGACGCCACAGGCTGACAAACCCAAAGCCGCAACCAAGACCGTTGAAATAAGAAGAGATTGACGCCGCATGTTATCCTCGAGAATGTTTAGAACAGTCTAGCTGTTAAAGATTTAGCAAATCATAAATGAAACTGCGCTGAATAGCCTACTGACCTTCGCGCCGCCATGCCAGCGCTGTGAACAGTAATGCCAGTACAAAAAACAGAAGGCCAGGGGCGAGCGGAGCCCGACGTGAGGTTCGCGTTACATAATCATTATGGGCCACCAGCCCGATCCAATTATCGCCTGACATTTGTCCTGTGGCTTTCACACGCCGAATGTCTGGAAGGCTCTGATCGGGCTTAATTGCCTGTGCCAATCCCCCTGTATCGCTTGATAATTGACCTAATATATCAACTGTTGGCTTTAGGTTTGAATATTCAGTAGGATTTAAAGCTCCAATTGCGGCGACTGTATTAACGTCACCTGCCGATAATCGATATGCCCCTTGCTCATCGGCTGGAATTTGGGCGCGGTAAACGCCGTTGCTGATCTTGTCGAGGTCAATTGTTTCGGCGCTTCCGTCAGGCAATTGCACAATGACTTTTTGAGGTGTGTCGGTCAGAGTTCGGCGTTCGATCGTGAGGGTTTCACCTTCCGCGCGCGCGATGATTTTTTCTGCGTCAAGGTCTGGCTCACCGAGCAGCCAATGAGCGAGCCGGCGGAACATTTCCTGGTAGGGACCGCCATTGTCAAAATTACGGGCCCAAAGCCAGGCCTGATCTGACATTACCATGCCCACGCGGCCGTCGCCAACCCGTTCAATTACCAATAATGGTTCAGCGCCTGGACCTTCCATCAATATGTCGCCGCTGACGACATTGCTTTCAATAATCCGAAACCAACGGCCCCAGTTTTGATCATCTGACCCACGAAACGGCGCCGTTACCGGGTGCCGCTCGCCTTTATCATTCAGCCGTGGCTTGAAGCCATATTGGGCGATTTCGCCGGTTGGCCGAGCCGGTAAAACGGCGGCCAATGCGGACCGGAACAAGCTGTTATCTCCTGCAAAAGAAGGTCCGGTTGCGATCAATAATGCCCCGCCGTTTTCAACATAATTTGCGATGTTTTGAAGATAATAGGGCAATAAGATAGGGGTCGCGCGTCCCGAACGTCCGGGTACCTGGCGGCGGGTAAACTGATCAAAGATGATCAAGTCAAATTCATCCAGTTTTTCTTCAAATAACTGACGAGTTGGAAACCGGATCAAAGATAATTCATGTTCGCGGGCATTCGGAAATTTTGTGCCCGGATTGGTCAAAATCGTAAAATGCACAAGGTCGACCGCCGGGTCGCTTTTGAGCAGGTTACGCCAGGCCCGTCCGCCGCGATGCGGTTCACCCGTAACCAAAAGGACACGCATGCGGTCCCGAATACCGGATAACTCAGAAACAAATAGATTGTTCTTGATCGTCAACTCGCCTTCGACCGGTTCAACGGTAAGTTCGATGGTATTGATGCCACGTTTTTCGACATTGAGAGGAATTGAAACCTGATCACCGATAATGGCTGGAAAACGGGCTTTGATTTCACCGTTTAGTTTAATCTCTATTCTCGCGCGTTCGCCCTCAAATCCGGGGTCGTCAACCCGAACAATAAATTCACTCTGTTCACCAACGAGGCCAAAGCGCGGCGCCACAATAGCCCGTATACGTCGATCCCGCCCATTGGGATCGTCGACAATCAGGCTGTGAAAAGGGACGTTGTCGGGCAGAAGGCTGGCTGCATCTTCAGGCAGATCATGAACTTGACCATCTGTTATTGCGATCACGCCAGCCAGTCGATTTTGCGGTAAATTACCCAAATTTTCAATTAAGTTTTGGGTCAATTGCGTACCATTAATATCGGTGCCTATCGTGGCAGTCGTGACTTCCAATCCCGAATCTTGGCCCAGTTTTTCGATCAGCTCGTTATAGATCCGGTCCGAATATGCGGCGCGGTTGCCAAGGCGCTGACTTTCACTTTCATCTTTTAAAATGAGGACTTCATCTTTGAGGGGTTCCCGGTCTTCCTCTACCGTTTGCGGGTTTAACAGCGCCGCACATAATGCAATCATTGCCAGTAAACGGAATAAGAAACTGCGGAGCCGACCGAAACCTGCGAGAATGGCGGCTATAAAACCCATACTGCCAAGCAGAATGATGAGCCAATCTGAAACCAATGGGTCAAAGGCGATATTCGGGATTTCCGGCATTAGTCGCGATCTCCGGAAGGCCCAAGATTTCTCGGCTCTAGCTGTTGTCGGCCGAGACGTTCGACCAGCGCGGCGGAATGTACCTGATCGGTTTTGTAATTTCCGGCCAGAGCAAACATCGCAAGATTGACACCAAATCGCAAAGACATCTCGCGTTGATTGGGAATTTCACGTTCCAGATCGACCAATGGAATATTGTTTTCGTCCTGTGCCCATCCGGCCGCCCAATCATTACTGCCAATGACAACACTGCTGACACCGTCCCGCGCCGCCCCGTTCGTATTCTGATCAACCCAGACCCGTCCATTTGCCCAACGACCGGGAAAGACTTGAAGCAGATAAAAGGATTTGGTCAGGACATGGTCTTCCGGAACTTCCATGAGATTGGGGATATCGAGATTTTCTGTGATCTTGGCGAGACCCGGGTGAGGATTGCCACCCAAAAAGGACTGTTCAGCGTGATCCTGAGTGTCAAAAACAATGGTTCCGCCGCTGGCCATATAATCGTTTAGCTTGGCGGATACATTTGCAGATAGTGTGCTTTCATTGCGGTCAACCGGCCAATAGAGGAAAGGATAATAAACGAGGATATCGGTTTCTAGGTTAACGCTGCGAACACCCTTGGGTTCGATAGTCGTGCGCCGATTAAGGGCGTCGACCAGGCCGGATAAAGCCGCTTCACTTAATTGGTTCGTACGGGCATCTCCTGTTTCGACATAAGCCAGGTAAAGATCCAACGCTGCTTCGTCATATCCGGGGTCCTGGGCTAGGCCTCCATTCGGAATCAAAAACATTCCGGCAACCAATATCGTCGCGCTTGTTCGAATGAGGCGAGATGGTTTTAAATATCCAATGCGGCCCGAGACAATCAAAGCGAAAACCGCGTCTATGGCCAGTAAAATCAGAGCGAGTGTTAAAAGCATCCCCCCTAGTGTTCGCGACTTGGTCTGTCCGTAAGCCCCAGATTTGATGCCGTTTATCCCCGATAAGATTTGAATGTCCTCGGGTGCGGACACGGTATTCAGCGCTTTTCGCCGCGCCCCAAGACGATATAATCCTGGAGGATGAGCCTGAGAAATTGAAGTCGTGTTAAAGTCGGCATCCGCAATAGGCTTTGCAAAAATGTCAGGGGCTTCCAATCGGCCAAAACCGTTGAGAACTCTTTCCGGTGCCCAATCACCATCAGATGTTTGAGTTTGGGAAGGAGACGAACGCGCCATGCCGAGCATACGGCGCAGCATATCTACATAAAGACCGCCAATGGCCAGATTGGACCATTCGGGACCTGCGGTTACATGGAACAAAACTATACGACCAAATCCGAATTGATCAGATGTCACCACCGGGGATCCGTCTTCCAGACGTGCCCAGGTCCGGGCATCGGTTTCCGCACCCGGTTCGGCCATAACCTGTCGTTTCACGGTGATCTCATCCGGTATCTTCAGACCAAAGAAAGGACTATCTTTGGAAAAAGGTGCCAGCTTTTGAGGGTCTTCCCAAGTCAAAGCGCCGCCAAATTCGCGGCCTCCAGATCGCAAGGGTACAGGCAAAAGCGCGTCCGGCCGTTTGGCCAGTTTGGGGCCTGCAAATCGGATCAACAGGCCTCCATTTTCAACAAATTCGTTGAGCTGATCAGATTCTGCACGAGATTCATCCGTCATAACCAGGACGCTGGGTGACAAAGCCAGAAGTTCATTAACAGATCCTGAAAAAATATCGGCATAGGGTTGCAGGGCGGAATTCGCATAAAAGGTTTCGGACAGTAACGGACTGCCACTTTCACCTTCAGGCTCCACGATGCCGACAAGCGGTCGTCCCCAGCTATCGTCAAATAATTTTACCGACGCCGCCGACGCACTATCCGCAGCGCGAAGGGCGGTAATGCGTGTTCGAAGTTCAGTTGGCAGATCAAACGAAACTTCCGCTGTGCGATCGCCAGGTGCAAAGGTCAGGCTTTCTCGGGCCAAAATACGCCCGTCACGACTATGGGCTGTTATATCCGTTGTTCGCAAACTACGGCCATCAGCCCGGTGCCAGACGCTGCGAAACCCGTTCGCGGTTTCCTCTGCTTTTCCAGGGAAAATTGCGATCGTTTCACTTGTCGGCGTTAAGCGGACCGGGTTGGGGCTCTTACGTAATAATTCGCTCACGGCTTCAGCCCCGTCAAAGGCCAGGCCACCAGATAGCCAAACCACATTGCTTTGACTTAAATCAAGAGCGCCAAGCGATGTTGCTAGGCTCTTATAATCTGGGGGCAATGGGCGAGGACCAAGACTTTCGATTTGTTTCAGGCTGTCCTGGGCGGGGCCGAACTCAGCGACCGGTTCCGGCGCAATGGCGGTAAGGACAACTGTTTCAAGGTTTTTTCGCCGGGCTTCGCTCAGGCGGTTTTCCGCATCATTGATAGCGGCTTGCCAGTTCGAGGCGGCGTCCCAGCCATTATCAATTATAAGCACTAATGGTCGATCCGTTTGTCCTTCAGGTTCGAAAATCAAGGGTCGGGCTAAAGCAATTGCAATCAGGCTGATGAGAAATAATCGGAATAATAAAAGCCATAATGGCGTGCTATTGGGCGTTTCCTCTTCGGTCATAACGTCCTTTAAAATCCGAAGAGGTGGGAAGGTCTGATTTTTAGGTGTTGGTGGCGTCACCCGCAAAATCCACCAGATCAAGGGCAAGGCCAGCAAGCCGAGCAAGGCAAGCGGCGCCAGAAATGTAATGGGTCCTAAGGTGAGCAAAACCGGGGTCACAGATTTTCTCCGGCAATGGCGGCATATAAAGCGGTTAAAGCTGTGTTTGGTGATTTGTCGGTTTGATGGGTAATCAAAGGCCAATCGAGCCGCCGAGCAATGGATTCAAGTTGCTCAGTGTGGGCGGCGAACCGGTTTTGATAGTCTTCGCGGGATTTTTCCGCCCGCCCGATCAATAAAGGGGCGAGTACGGACGCGCCGGGAAATTCCATTTTGATCCGTCCGCGAAACGGGAAGTGATTTTCCGCAGGATCAATCAGGCGCAGTAATACGCCTTTTGCCGGCCTGGCAGAAAACCGGGCGAGCCGCTCAGCCCATATATTTGGGTCTTCCAAAAAATCTGAGGCAATAACCAGTCTGGCATGTGACGGGATTTCACCCGACAAATTTTGTGTGGGGCCAGGGCTGAGCGCGATCCGCCTTGAAATCCGTTCCAATCCAACACGTCCGGTCCGTGGGCGTTCTGACTCACCGAGGACAGCACAGCGTTCGCCCGCGCGCATTAACAGACTGGCAAGTGCCATGCAGATCACACTGGCCCGGTCTTGTTTAGTCGGGAAATTATTTTTGGATTTCCAGTCCATACCTGGATTGCCATCACGCCAGATATAGACGGTATTGGCGGCTTCCCACTCTGTCTCGCGTACAAAGACATTATCGCCGCGGGCCGAGCGTCGCCAGTCAATCCGGTTTGAAGGGTCTGAGTTATGATAATTTCGATATTGCCAGAAGGTTTCGCCCTGACCCGGACGCCGGCGGCCATGCACCCCTTGCGCAACGATCGCAGCCACGCGCTCGGCTTCGGCCAAAAGGGCCGGAAAAGCCGCGGCCAATTGTTCGGATCGGCGGCGTAATTCCTGGGGACTTACGGCAGTGTCAGCCATATAGCCTAAGCGATACTCTCTTTGAGCGTCTCAATCGTTTGCGTCAGCGTTTGTCCATCGGCGCGTGCCGCAAAGGTCAATGCCATTCTGTGTTTCAAAACCGGCTCGGCCAAATCCAAAACATCATCAATGGATGGGGAGAGGCGCCCATCGATTAGGGCTTTGGCACGGCTTGCCAACATTAGGGCCTGACCAGCGCGGGGGCCTGGGCCCCAGGCAACGATATCGGATATGGAACTTATCTTCGATTGGTCAGGTCGCGCATTGCGGACAAGAGCCAGGATCGCGTCGACAACTTTTTCACCGACGGGGAGCTGTCGGACGAGGTTTTGCATATCCATCAGCTGTTTAGGGGTCATGGCCTTTTTCGCCTTGAGCTCGTCTGCGCCTGTCGTGGCCAGCAAAATTTGTTTTTCAGTATCCAGTTCCGGGAAACTCACGTCAATTTGTAAAAGGAAACGGTCCAGTTGGGCTTCGGGCAAGGGGTAGGTACCTTCTTGTTCAATCGGGTTCTGTGTGGCCAGAACATGAAAAGGCTTTGGAAGGTCGTGCCGTTGACCGGCAACGGTTACAAACCGCTCCTGCATAGCCTGTAATAGGGCAGATTGAGTGCGCGGACTGGCCCGATTGATTTCGTCGGCCATTAAAAGCTGACAAAATATCGGACCCGGAATGAAACGGAACGACCGTTTGCCTTTGGTCGTTTCCTCAAGCACCTCGGCGCCTACAATATCAGAGGGCATCAGATCCGGCGTAAATTGAACCCGCTTATCATCCAGCCCCAATACGGTGCCAATGGTTTCAACCAAAAGCGTTTTCGCCAGTCCGGGGACACCAACGAGCAAGCCATGTCCGCCCGACAAGATCGTCGCGAGGGTCAGATCAATCACACGGTTCTGGCCTAAAATAACTTGCGAAATACCGTCGCGTGCCGATTGCAGTTTCGCGCCGGCTTTCTCTGCGGATTTTTCGATCTGAGCGGTGATGGGTGTGGTGGTTTGCATATTCATAAGGCGTTTTCTTCAGGAGTGAATTTACACAAAGTCTTTTATGGCTATGGTGTTCATCTTTAATGTGTACTTGATGCGGAATCGATACCTATTTGTCTATGCCCGATTCATTAAAAACCCTTAAGTCCGGATTTGATTTATCCGAGATTATTCGTACGGCCAAAGCCCAAGAAGCCGGTGAGGGCGTGCGCCCGGTTGAAAAATGGGACCCGCCCTATTGCGGAGAAATGGATATGGTCATCAAAACGGATGGGAGCTGGTGGCATGAAGGCACGCGTATCACCCGTCAGCCCTTAATCGAACTCTTCGCCAGTATTCTACGAAAAGACGCGGACGGACGCACCTATCTGGTGACCCCGGTTGAAAAAATCGGCATTCAGGTAGAGCGCGCTCATTTTCAAGCCATACGCGTTGACAAAGAAGGTGAGGGTGACGTCCAAAATCTCTATTTCACGACGGATATGGGGGATGTGGTGTTAGCCGGTCCGAATAACCCGGTTCGCGTTGAGACGAACCCCGACACGATGGAACCCGATCCATATGTGACCGTCAGAGGGCGCCTGGAAGCGGCTATGACCCGCCCGGTTTTTTACGAAATGGTGGAATACGGAATTGAGCGGGATGTTGGCAACGGGCCGCAACTCGGCGTAATCAGTCAGGGCGCGTTTTTCCCCCTTGGTCCGGCAGGTGCGCATGACGTCTGAGCAAATTCTGGAAGGGGTAAAGCGGGCCTTATTGCCCCTCGAAATTTCAGACGGAACCGACCAAATTAAACGGGCCGGACAGCGTCGGGCGGCCGTGTTAATGCCATTAGTAATGCGTGAGAACTGGCAGGTCATTTTAACTCAGCGTCCTGAGACCATGCCGAGCCACCCAGGCCAAATCAGCTTCCCGGGCGGTAAAGTGGAAGGCGAAGAAACGGCACGGGCGGCCGCTTTACGCGAAACTGAAGAGGAAATCGGCGTAAAACACGGTTCGATTGAATTGTTAGGGCGCCTACCGTCATTTAATGCGGTCAGTGAATACCGCGTAACACCTTTTGTTGGGATAGTGTCACCAGAGGCACATATCATCGCCGACCCGGTTGAAGTCGCAGATGTGTTTGAGACCCCCATGTCGTTTTTAATGAACCGCGAAAATCACGTGCCGCGCGAAATTTCCTTTAACGGCGAGTCGCATCGTTTATGGGATATGCCCTATCAAGGCCCCGATGGCATTCATCGTAATATCTGGGGTATGACGGCGATGATGATTTACCGGGTTTTTCAACGGGGATTTGAAAATGAAGCTTGATCCTCAAAACCAAGATTGGATGATGTCCGAAGCGGCGGAGCAGATTTTTGCGGCCCTGCCGGTCGGAACAACCCGGTTCGTTGGCGGTTGTGTTCGCAATGCTCTATTGAGAGAACCTGTCAATGACATCGATCTGGCGACGCAATTACCTCCAAATGATGTGAATGTGCTATTGAACAAGGCCGGTATTCGGACGGTACCCACTGGTATTGATCACGGAACGATCACAGCCATTGTGGGTGGCGTGCCGATTGAAATTACAACTTTACGCAAAGACGTCGAAACCGATGGGCGTCGCGCCGTCATTGCCTATACGTATGATTGGGCAGAAGACGCCGAACGCCGGGATTTCACGATAAACGCGCTTTATGCCGGACCAGACGGGACTTTATTTGATCCCACGGGGCATGGACTTAAGGATATTGAAACCCGTAAATTCCGATTTGTCGGAAACGCCGATGACCGCGTTCAAGAAGACTATCTCCGTATCTTGCGGTTTTTCAGGTTTCTAGCCTGGTACTCAAAAGATGGAAAAATTGATGCAGAGGCATTGCGGGCCTGTCGAGAAAACAGAACGGGATTGAAAAAGCTGTCCGCTGAAAGGGTTTGGTCCGAACTTAAGAAATTACTATCTGCTCCGGACCCCGGACGGGCCGTTCGTATTATGCAGACCAATGAGATATTGGAAACGCTTTTGCCCGAAGCCAGCAATAGTGAGGGACTTGCTCTGATGGTTTCTTTAGAGAACGCCCAGGGGCTGTCTTCAGACCCCTTGCGGCGTTTAATGGCGATGGGGGCTCGGGACGAATTTGGAATGGCTGGTTTATGCAAGCGGTTGAAACTATCAAATTCTGAAAAAAATCGATTATTAGCCTGGGCCGGTGATCAATCGGCCTTGTCTCCAGATATGAATGAACGAGACAAAAAAGCGGCAGTTTATAATGCGGGTGCTCAAACAATATCTGATCGGTCATTGGTCCGAGCTGCCGGCGCGACAGATCCTGTCATTGCAGATCGGTGGACGTCACTGTCTGATTTCGCACTCCGTTGGGAGCAGCCGGAGTTTCCGATCAAAGGCAGGGATCTTAAAAAAGCGGGTGTTCAGGACGGTCCCGAAATGGGAAAAATTTTACGAGCGTTGAAAGCCTTATGGGTTCGGAGTGGATTTACGGCGAATAAAGATAAGCTACTCATGGCATTAGCTTTGATTCATCGGAAATAGATTTTTCATATAAATCGACCGACAATTTTGATCTTAGAAATAGGATCTACGGGTGAATTTCAAGGTCGACCGGGGTTCTAAAATTCTGTTTTTACGTGTATTTTTTTTACAGGCTTCATGTTTTAAGCGAAAGAGAGTTGATTCTGGCGAGAAATTCTCTATCGGTACGGGTATGCAATCCGTTCAGATTGCGACATACAAAAAAAGAGGGTAATTTATGACAATCAAAAAATTAGCGCTGACTTTCACGTCAACATTGGCCATGGGTCTTGGCTGCACTGCATATGCTGGCGATTATATCGTCATGGCGCAGGGTAATGGTATTAGCGACAAAATGGTTGCCGACATTCAGGCAGCCGGTGGCGAAGTTACACGTAGTATCCCGCAAGTCGGCCTGATGGCTGTGTCTTATCCGGGAGACGATTTCAGAACTGTTGCCGCAGGGATCGATGGGATCCGCTCGGCTTTTAACGATTTCGAATCCAGCCTGATCCGTCCTGAAGGTGCGGAAGAAATAATGGTGTCCTTGGATGCCGTAAGTCCGCCTTTCACAGGTGACGATGATTTCTTTTTCGATCTGCAATGGGGTCATGATGCCGTTGACGCGCCGGAGGCCTGGGAAGCGGGTCATCGAGGTAACGGCGTCCGAGTGGCTGTTATCGACTCTGGAATCGATTCAAACCACCCCGACCTTACCCCAAATTTGAACACGGCCTTAAGCGCATCATTCGTTCCAGGCGAAGCTTATAACGCGCCTGCGGGTTCCCACGGGACACATGTTGCGGGGACTATTGGCGCTGCTGACAATGCGTTTGGTGTGATCGGTATCGCGCCTGAAGTTGAACTTGTTGCGCTGAAAGCATTATCGCCGGTTACCGGAAGTGGTGCGACTTCTGGAATTTTGGCAGCGATGGTTTATGCTGCGGATATTGAGGCTGATGTCATCAATATGAGTCTCGGAATCAGAGGCGGCCTTCCGCATAACTGCACCTTTGGAGATACACACTTCCCGGCCAGCGATTGTAATGAGATTTTCGTCGCATATAATCGGGTCACCCAATACGTAAATCAAGCGGGCACGACGATTATTGCTTCTGCCGGCAACGACGGTCGCCACACTAACTTTGACAAGAGTACGGGTACGTTGCCAGGTGGTGCCAATCACGTGATCTCCGTTTCCGCTACAGCTCCATATCTTTGGGGATTTGATCCGAGTGTGGATCTTGACGAGCGGGCGTCATACTCGACTTATGGTAAGAACGGAACCGATCTTGCGGCTCCGGGTGGTGATTTTGATGTCTTTTTTGACTACGGTCTAACCCCTTGTAATGGGCCCGTCCTTCCAGGGCGTCCATGTTACGTTTATGACATGGTGCTGAGTACTTCAACTGGTGGATGGTCATGGAATGCCGGGACCAGTATGGCCGCACCGCATGCGACAGGTGTAGCTGCATTGATCATCGGCGCCAATGGCGGCGATATGGATCCGGCCCAGGTTGCGAAAGCGCTTCGCAATGGTGCGGATGATCTGGGTAAGCCAGGCAAAGATGACGATTACGGTCACGGCCGGGTCAATGCTTATGGATCGACAGCCAAGTAAGTCGTCATTCATATCAACAATTTTGACCGCAGCTTCGGCTGCGGTTTTTTTATGGCCATTTCACAACCGGGGGCATGGACGACAAGATCGTTTTGACATTGCCGCCGGTTTTAAGGCCAAATGTCGTACCGCGGTCATAGAGCAGGTTGAACTCCACATATCGTCCGCGCGTTATTAATTGCTCTTCGCGATCTCCGTCTGTCCAGGGTTGATCAAATCGAGATCGGACAATGTCAGAATAGGTCTTGAGAAATCCGAGGCCGACATCTTTGGTAAAAGCAAAATCCGCGTCCCAGTCTCCGCTATTATGTCGATCATAGAAAATACCGCCAATGCCGCGTGGTTCGTCCCGGTGTTTGAGGTGAAAATATTCGTCGCACCAGTTTTTATATTTATCATAGTCGGCGCAATCATGGGCGTCGCAAACAGATTTCATCCCGGCATGGAAGGCCAGACTATCGGGACTATCCTGTGTGCGGTCTTTGGCCTGAGTCGGGGTCAGATCCGCACCACCGCCAAACCAGTCCTGGGTCGTCACAATATAACGGGTATTCATATGCACGGCCGGAATATGCGGGTTATGTATATGCGCAATCAGGCTGATCCCGGCCGCCCAGAAACGGGGGTCATCTTTGGCGCCAGGTACGGTTTCGCGCATTTCGCCTTCAAACTCTCCGTGAACAACCGAAATATGCACGCCGCATTTTTCGAACAGACGTCCGCGTAACATACCGCCGGTTCCGCCGCCGCCATCGTTTTTACGAGTCCAGTCTTCAAACACAAACTCGCCTGGCGTGTCATCATAAAGTCCGAGCGGGGCGTCTTTTTCAAGTTCTTCAAACTCTGCGCAGATTTTATTCCTGAGCGTTAGAAACCAAATCGCAGCAGAGGCTTTCTTATCTTCTGGGGTCATAACGCGGCCGGGAGTTGTTGAGTCTGTCTCAGCGCTTCATATATCCCAATCGCGGCGCTTGTCGCGAGGTTAAAAGAGCGCACGTCTGGGTTAAGGGGAATAATCACCCGTGCGTCTGCCGCCGCGTGCACGTCATCCGGTACGCCCGCGCTTTCGCGGCCGAATAATAAGGTGTCGTCAGGTCTGAATTCAAATTGGTCAAGGGCTGTCGCGCCTTTGGTCGTAAACAGAATCAGGCGGCTATCCTTGTGCGAATCATGAAAAATTTCCCAGCTTTTATGCCGGGTGAGGGCCGTGGGTTCGCCGTAATCCATAGCCGTTCGGCGTAACGCCTTGGCCGTTAATGGAAAGCCGCAAGGCTCAATAATGTCGAGTGAGACACCGAAACAAGCGCTCAAGCGCATGATAGATCCCAGATTCTGGGCGATATCCGGTTGATAAAGCGTAATTTTCATATAATTCCTGCGCTATTCCTGTCTTCTTATTGCGGCGTTCTGCCGCGAATAAAAGGTGGCAATTTTGTAATTTTTTGGGCTATTACCACGCTCGATTACGTGCGCACAATTTAAGAAAGGTCTCAGAGTGTCTGAAACTGCAAATAGTGAACATCACGACGACCATGTCGATGAAGGTAAACGCGACTTCATCTTAATTGCAACCGGGACTGTTGCTGCCGCAGGCGCCGCAACCTTTGCCTGGCCGCTTGTCGCTCAAATGGGTAAGGCCGCGGATACCATGGCCGCCGGATCAATTGAAATTAATCTCTCGGGCATCGCCGAAGGTCAGCAACTTAAAATGCTATGGCGCGGCAAGCCGGTTTTTGTGCGCCATCGGACGCCAGCGGAAATTGCCGAAGCCGAGAATACAGATATTTCTAAATGTCCCGACCCGGAAACAGATGCCGAGCGCCTTGTGCCGACGCCCGATGGGAAGGTGAACCCGAAATATCTCGTCATGGTCGGTGTTTGTACACACTTTGGCTGTGTACCAGTCGGCGAAAGCGGAGATTTCGGGGGATGGTACTGCCCATGTCACGGTTCACACTATGATACGGCAGGTCGGATCCGCAAAGGACCGGCTCCAAAGAACCTCGAAATTCCCCCATACGAATATTTATCAGATACAGTGATTAAGGTCGGTTAGTTATGAGCGGACATCCTTCTACTTATGAGCCAAAATATGCGGCGACGCGCTGGCTAGACCAACGACTTCCGATTATCCGTATGGGTGCGGATTTCATGACCTATCCGAGTCCGCGTAATCTCAATTACTGGTGGACTTTTGGCGGTATTCTGACGCTGTGTCTGGTGTCTCAGATTATTACCGGGATCATCCTGGCCATGCACTATGTCCCGCATGTGGATATGGCCTTTGATAGTGTTCAGCGCATTAGGCGCGATGTGCCATTCGGCTGGTTGTTACAGCCAATGCATGCCGTTGGCGCGTCCATGTTCTTCCTGGCCGTCTATATTCACATGTTCCGTGGTCTTTATTATGGGTCTTACAAGGCGCCACGTGAAATGATCTGGATCCTGGGATGTGTGATCTATCTGATTATGATGGCGACCGCTTTCTTGGGTTATACATTGCCTTGGGGACAAATGTCCTTCTGGGGCGCGACTGTGATTACCGGCTTTTTTGGCGCGGTACCTGTGGTCGGTGAAAGCCTGCAACAATGGCTACTGGGCGGTTTCTCGGTCTCAAATGCGACTTTGAACCGGTTCTTCTCTCTGCATTATCTATTGCCGTTTGTTATCGCTGGTATTGTTGGTCTGCACGTTTGGGCCATGCATCATGCTGGACAGAACAATCCGATCGGTGTTGAGCCTAAATCCAAGAAAGATACCTTGTCATTTCACCCTTATTATACGGTGAAAGACGGTTTTGCTGTGGTTCTCTTCTTGCTGGTCTTCGCGTTTTTCGTCTTTTATCAGCCGGATGCGCTAGGTCACGCCGATAACTATATTGAAGCCAACCCGATGGAAACGCCGGCCCACATCGTGCCGGAATGGTACTTCCTGCCGTTCTATGCGATCCTGCGCGCGGTTCCGGATAAGCTGATGGGTATCCTATTGATGATCGGTGCGATTGCCGTGCTGTTTGTCTTGCCTTGGCTTGATACTTCCAAAGTCAAATCCATGCGATTCCGCCCACTGGCCCGTCGTTTCTTCTACATCTTCCTCGTGGCCTGCTTCATCCTTGGATGGTGTGGTGCTGAAACACCGTCTGATATGGTCTTCACCGTTGGCCAAAAGCTTGGTGTCAGTGACCTTGGTGGATATCTCGCCAGTATCGGCGCGGAATTCCCGTCCGGCGAAAATGTAAAATTTATCGAAGATCAGACCCGTGCCTTCACGGCTGACGCCCTTGCGGCCTGTCAGTCCGAGCTTGCGGCTGGACATGCGCTGCCTGAATATTGCTCGCAAACGCCTCAAGGTCTGAATTTTGTCTGGTTGTCACGTATTGCGACTTTCCTTTATTTCGGCTTCTTCTTTATCCTGCCGATCTTAGGGCTGGTTGAGAAACCGAAAGAACGGCCTGAATCAATTACCAAAGCCGTATTAGGGGAGGCGTAAGCATGAAAACTGTCATGAAGAAAACGCTCCTGATCGCAGCCACATCTCTTGCGGCGATTACCGGTGTTGGCCTGGGCGTCGCTTATGCCGCCGGAGGTTCCAGCGACTATGAAATGAAACATGTGCACTGGCACTTTAACGGACCTTTCGGAACCTATGATCGTGCGGCTATGCAACGCGGCTATCAGGTATACCGTGAGGTTTGTTCATCCTGTCACCAGCTGAAATTCCTGTCTTTCCGGCACCTCGGCGATAAGGGCGGCCCTTATTATGACGAGGCCTATCCGAACCCGAATGACAATCCTTATGTCAAAGCTTTTGCAGCGGACTGGACAATTCAGGACATCGATCTGGATACAGGTGACGCCATTGAGCGCCCCGGTATTCCAGCAGACCGCTTCCCGGCGATCTATGACAATGCAGCCGCAGCAGCAGCCAGTAATAATGGCAAAGCGCCGCCGGATCTGTCGGTTATGGCCAAAGCCCGCACGGGCGGTGCAGACTGGCTCTATAATATCCTGATCAGCTACGATAAGGACGACGTGTTCTACAACAAAGCCTATGGTGGTCAGATGGCCATGGCGGCTCCGCTTTCTGACGGCATGGTTGAATATGCCGACGGTACCGAAGCGACCGTGGACCAAATGGCGAAAGACGTGACCGAATTCCTGGCCTGGTCGGCTGACCCGAAAATGGAAGTCCGCAAGCAGACCGGTACCGCGACTATGATCTATCTGCTGATCCTCGCAATCCTGGCTTATATTTCCTATAAGCGGGTCTGGCGGAACGTTGAACACTAAGACGCCGATCACAGCAAGTTTAGAAACCGCCCGCTTGTACCGGGCGGTTTTTTTGTTAGGGGTTAGGGCAAGGAGATTGTCATGAGTGAATGGGTATTGGGTGTAATCGGTGGGTCCGGTCTTTACGATATCGACGGGCTTGAGAACCGTCAGTGGATCTCGATTGATACACCCTGGGGACAGCCCTCGGACGATATTTTATTTGCCGAGCTCGACGGCGTAAAACTCCGCTTCCTGCCGCGTCATGGACGCGGTCATCCTTTATCGCCAAGCGATTTAAACTTCCGCGCCAATATAGACGCGCTCAAACGGGCAGGATGTACGGATCTGTTGTCTTTGTCGGCGGTGGGCTCTTTGAAAGAAGACTACGCGCCCGGGGATTTCGTCATTGTCGATCAGTTTATTGACCGCACCAAGGGGCGTGTCTCGTCCTTTTTTGGCAAAGGACTGGTGGCCCATGTGTCTATGGCGGATCCGGTTTGTAATCGATTGGCCGGGGTGGCGGCGGCCGCGGCGAAAGCCGCTGGCGCAAAGGTCCATCGCGGCGGTACATATCTGGCCATGGAAGGGCCGCAATTTTCAACCCGCGCCGAAAGTGAGCTCTATCGGCAATGGGGTTGCGATATTATCGGCATGACCAATATGCCGGAAGCCAAGCTCGCCCGCGAGGCTGAGCTTCCTTATGCTACGATAGGTATGGTGACAGATTACGATTGTTGGCACCCGGATCATGGCAATGTCGATGTTGCGGCCGTTATTGCGGTCTTGATGAAAAATGCGCATACGGCGCGAGATACGGTTCGGCATCTGATCCCCCATTTGGCCAAGACCGAACGCACACCTAGCCCACAGGGCATAGAGACCAATCTCGACGTTGCTTTGATCACCGCGCCTGAAGCCCGCGACCCAAAATTGATCGCCAAGCTGGACGCTGTTGCGGGCCGGGTTTTGGGTTGAACGGATTTAACCGATATTTCTAAGATCTTCGGTCGGAAAGTCACATTGCATGGACTTTTTCGCATTTTTAATCGCTGAGAGAAGATCGTTTGAACTATATGATTTGCGCTCATTTTTAACGAGTTTCTTGCGGCGTTTTTTCTTCTCGACTAATGTTTCGAGTTCTTGTTCCCATAAATCAACACGCAATTCCGCGCGGCGTTCATTGCTTTCGTCGACCGCATTTCTTTTGGCTTGCTCATAAACAACGACACATTGCGCGGCAAAATCTTCTTTCTGATATACTGATTTAATATATGGCGGGTAAGCGATTTCATAAGCATCCTCGGCGAATGCCACATTTGCGAACAGCACTGCTGGAACAGCTAGTAAAAATGGCAGCAAAGCGAGTTTTTTTTGTGTGGACATAAATCCCCCCATTTAATCGCGCGTAATATAAAAATTTACAGCCTGTTGTCGATAGGAGCTTGCAGTCACCTATCCCCCCGGCATTCTTCCGCCAGCGAGAAAGTCCAGCTTACCAAGTTCCACTCCGCCGTGTCTCAAAAGCGCATAGGCCATGGACGTATGAAAGTAGATGTTCGGCAAGAGGAAGTTCGACATATAGGCCATTTTCGGAAATTCCAGGTTACCACGCGGCGTTTCCAAAGTGACAATGGACATGGGATCCTTGTCCATAGCGTCATTGTCCTGAGCCTGTGCAAATGCGAGCGTATCATTGACCCGTTTAATCAGCTCATCAAATGTGGTTTCTTCGTCGGGGAAACTGGGCATATCCGCGCCGGCCAGACGGGCGGCACCGCGCGCTGACAAGTCGCAGGCGGTTTGAACCTGTTTGATCAAATTGAACATATCAGGTGATAGCCGCATGTTGAGGAAATTGGCTTCGTCAATCTCGCGTGACTTGGCGTGATCCTGACCTTTCTTAAGGATGTGGGCGAGGGTGGTCAGCATTTGTGTGGTCGATGACGTGACCATCATTGAAATTGTATTGCTCATGCGGGATTCCTTATTTTTGGTTCAGTGGAAGCTAACGCCGAACTATGCGCAAGGCCAAGACATAAATTTGAATGGCTGCGCAACAATATCTCTTAAAGGCCAAGTAACTCAGAAAGTGCGGTTTGCTTTTGGGTGATGTCATTCAAGGTGAATTGATCCAGCGCCTTATAGAATGCTTCTTGCGCCTGAGTGAGCGCGAATTTCAGTCCACATGACGGGGCGATGCAGCAATCGCCACCATCGGATTTCATGCAATCGACCAATGACGTATCAGCCTCAGTTTGACGCAAGACTGCTCCAATATTGATCTCAGTTTTGTCGCGGGTCAGATAAAGGCCGCCATTGCGTCCGCGTTCAGACGCGACATAGCCATGCCGGGACAACCATTGGGCGGTTTTCGCAATATGATGAAATGATACACCGTAAGCTTGGGCTATGGCGGCGGCCGTGGTTTTTTCGTTTGGTCGTGTCGCCAGATAAATCAAGACGCGAAGAGTATAATCGGAAAATGTCGTAATTTGCATAAGGTTCCCTGTGGCAGTCTGTCACTTGATCTATAGAGTTGCTTTATTTAATACGCAAATTAAATACGTATTATAGGTGATTTATGAGCTTTCTCAAAGCATTGACCAATTTGTTTCTTTTGCCGGGAACCTTAGTTCTGAATGCGCTGGATATTTCGGTCGAAAATGATGGGGGCGTATTTCGTTCGCTTCTTAATATGGTGTTTTGGGGTGCACTCGGCGTGATGATCATATTGCCGATTGCTTTGCGTTAGTTTCCCATGATCAGTGAGGCTGACATAGAGCTAGTGGTTAGTCGGTTTTATGCCCGCATTCGCCGTGATGATTTGCTCGGCCCCGTATTTGCCATCCGAATTAATGCGGACCAATGGGATCGGCATGAAAAGCATATCGTTGATTTCTGGTCGTCTATTTTTTTAAAAACCGGACGGTTTAAAGGTAATCCAATGCTTAAGCATCTGACTTTATCCGGACTGACCCCGACACATTTTCGGCGCTGGCTCGATTTGTTTTCGAACACAGCTGAAGAAGCATTATCCGAAGACAAAGCGCGAGCTTTTGGCGAAATGGCGGAGAGAATTGCGCAAAGCCTACAAATGGGCCTGGCCTTTCATTATGATAAAATGGGCGAGGCTGATCATGCTTTTCAAGAGGTTTCGGCTTTGCGATCCCGCCAGCGCTGACGGTGTTCTAAGCTTGCATCGGCTGATCGCCTTGCTAAGACGAGCTATGAAAAAAATTATTCTTGGTTTTGCAACGACTTTTGCCCTCACAACCTGCGCCACTATGCCGACCGATCAATCACACTGGCAGCAATGGGCCAATGGGTTGGAAGCGGCCTATACAGCCGGACCCACAGCCATTTTGAAAAATGTCGATTATACTTATCTGCCTGAGGGTGAAACGGCTTATGTTGTAAAGCTTGGCGATGAATTGGACCTCACGACTAAACCCGGCGATGATGCCAATATCGTCTGGCGGATACGTCACGAAAAAGGGGATGTTCTTTGGAGCCCCATATCGGCGGATGCAAAAATGCCGGAAACCGGGGTTATAGATCGGGTGCTAAAACTTGATGATCGATTTACGCTGATAAAGTCGACCGAATTTCTTTCGGATACCCAGCAACAAATTCGCTTGATAATGTTTGATGATCAGAGTGAAGTTGTTTCCGAATTCGAAGGACTGACTTTTTATTCCTACGAACCGCAAGGCATTGTGACGGCCAACTATAAGCAGGATCCAATTGTTGTGCCTGTAATTTTGGATACCGAACGCGGAATGACCAAGCGGTTTTATAAGCTGGGCAGCGCCGAATTCGAATATAATAATGAGACTATATCTCTCCCTATGTATTCCTACACCCTGCCTGAAAAGTCCGAAGGTATTACCAGCCTATTCACCGGGTTTACGGACGCGACGAGCGGGAAAACAAGTTACGGCGTTGGTCGCTATCTCGACGTTGTCGGATTTGGAGCTTATCCGCCTACAACCGTGACAATAGATTTAAATCGTTTGTATAATCCCTATTGTGCGCGAACGGATGCCTATAACTGTCCCGTTATTCCGACCCATATCGATGCGGCTATCCCAATGGGAGAAAGTTTTGAGGACGCGAAACGCTAGACGAAACGAACACTAATCCGTTCTAAGCCTTCTATCCCACCAGACAATTCATCACCAGGAACCACAGGTCCGACACCTTCCGGAGTTCCGGTGAAAATCAGATCGCCAGCCTGCAGATCCATGTCTTCACTAAGACGAGAGATGATTTCGTCTACAGACCAGATCATATTTGAGACGCAGGAGGCCTGAACAATCTCACCATTTTTACGAAGAACCATATGGGCCTTTGAGACGTCCACCTCTTTGGCCTGGGTCAGCTTGGAGCAAGGCGCGCTTTTTGAAAAACTCTTGGCTCGATCCCAGGGTGCGCCTTTGGATTTAGCGGCGGCCTGAATGTCACGCCGGGTCATATCTATCCCGACGCCATACCCAAAAACGCCGTCAGGGCCTATAGCCACCACCAGTTCGACCTCATAATGCAAGTTTTCAGTATTAGGTGGAAACGGAATTTCGGAATCTGTGTGAACGATGGTTTCAGCGGCTTTCGTGAAAAACACTGGCTCTGATCGCTCGACGTCGCCGCCCATTTCAATGACATGATCCGTATAATTCTTACCGATGCAATATATCCGGCGTACAGGAAACCGCTTTTCAGTGCCCGCCACGGGCAAGCTTACTGGTTCAGCTGGAGAAAATACATATTCCATATCGGTTCCTCATTGCGTGCCCGGGCCCGCTCGGTCATATTAAACTAAAGAGGGAGGCCCGCCAATGCGCGTCGTTAAAATTCCGATTTCAGAAGTTTACATTCCGGCCGGAAAGAAAAAGACTTTGGACGAGGATAAAATTATGCCCTTGGCCGAAGATATACTGGAAAACGGGCAGAAAAGTCCGATTTATGTCCGGGAGGGCAAAGGACGTTATGTCCTGCAAGAAGGGTTACATAGGTTAGAGGCTCTCAAATTGTTAGGCAGCGTTCATATTGATGCGCATATTGTCCAGGCCCGAAAACATTAGGAGAGATCATGAGCCGCGTATTACGAACCCCAGACAATCAGTTTGTAAATCTCCCCGGCTATGATTTCACCCCAAGATATTTGAATATCGAGGATGCGGACCTCGGCGATATTCGTATTCACTTTGTGGATGAAGGGCCTGCAGATGGCCGCACCGTCATAATGATGCACGGTGAACCGAGCTGGTCTTATCTGTATCGATATATGATCAAAAATGTGTCCGCCGCTGGAATGCGCGTTCTGGCCCCTGATCTTGTGGGGTTTGGCCGGTCGGATAAGCCCTCTAAGACAAGTGATTATACCTATACGAAGCATGTAAGTTGGATGCGGGAGTGGTTTGAACGGGTGAATGTCAATGACGCTGTCCTGTTTTGTCAGGATTGGGGCGGGTTAATCGGATTGCGACTTGTTGCTGATTTTCCGGATAGGTTTTCTGGTGTTATCGCGGGCAATACGTTTTTGCCGACGGGGCGTGGCAAACCTTCAGAGGCCTTTGAAAGCTGGAAAACCTTTTCGCAGACTGTACCGGTTTTTCCGACGGGCGGTGTTATCCAAGGCGGGACAGTCAAGGAGCTCGGCGAAGGTGTCAGAGAGGCCTATGATGCGCCTTATCCGGATGAAACCTTTAAAGCGGGGGCGCGGATTTTTCCGTCTTTAGTGCCCGTATCCGAAGATATGGACGGCGCGGCCGACAACGTTAAAGCCTGGAAAGTCCTGTCTAAATTTGAAAAGCCGTTTTTGACCTGTTTTTCTGATTCAGACCCGGTCACCAAAGGGTCCGATAAACTGCTTCAAAAATTAATACCCGGTTGTGAGGGGCAAGCCCATACCACGGTCCAAGGTGGCGGGCACTTTCTTCAGGAAGACTGTCCCAAAGAATTGTCCGAAATTATCGTCGACTTTTGCGCCAGCTTATAAATAGCGACTGCGGTCCCAAACTTGCGAAAATGGTTTTGAGCGCCCGGATGCTTGGACAATCATGACATGATCCCGGGTGAGTTGGCGGGGGTGATCAACGCCGCAGGAATGAGCGATCATCTCGACTTCTTTGCACATAGATTTGCAATAATTTGAAACCCGAACCGATTTACGTTCCGGGTCCAAACCCTTTTGAAGTCGTCTGTCATGGGTCGTTATACCTGTCGGACAGGTGTTTTGATTGCATTTCAAAGCTTGAATACAGCCAAGTGAAAACATGAAGCCACGCGCCGAGTTGACGAAATCAGCCCCTGCGCAAAAGGCCCAGGCGACTTCAGCAGGTGTGATTAACTTACCACTGGCGATGAGGGCGATACGGTCCCGCAAATCATTATCCCTTAAGAGGTCATCCATTGCTGGCAGGCTTTCGCGAATGGTCAAGCCGACATTATCGATCAAAGGCAGCGGGGCGGCGCCGGTTCCGCCGTCCCCCCCATCAATAGTGATGAAATCAGGGGCGCTTTTCGCGCCGCGCTTTTTGATTTCCGCCACGAGTTCTTTTACGGGGTGCATATTGCCAATCACAAACTTTATACCAGTTGGTCTGCCTGACGCGTCGCGAATTTGATTGAGCAAATCCAAGAGTTCAGCAGGGTTTGAGGCTTCAACGTGGCGATTAGGCGAAATAGCCGATTGCCCTACCGGAATGCCGCGAATTTGCGCGATTTCTTCGGTGACCTTTTTGGCTGGTAGAATTCCGCCTTTACCGGGCTTGGCCCCCTGGCTGAGCTTCAGCTCGATCATTTTGATATTCGGGTTTTGACAAATCTCTTTCAGTTTTTCCGGATTAAGGCTGCTGTCATCATTTCGAGCGCCGAATTTGGCGGTGCCCAATTGAAACACAAGATCGCATTCGCCTTCCATATGATATGGTGAGACTCCGCCTTCGCCTGTATTGAGCCAGCACCCGGCGAGCTGGGCCCCGTGCGAGAGGGCCTGGACGGCGGGTTTAGATAATGATCCATAACTCATAGCTGAAATATTAAAGAAACTTGTGGGGGCGTATGGATTGGGCGTATCTCGCCCGATCACAAAAGCCGGTTGAGGCGTGTGTTCTCCGTCTTGCTTGGGAAACATGCCATTGGCAAAAATGGCCGCGCCTGGGGCCATTGACCGCGTAGACCCAAACGGAACGGTCTCTGTGCCATGCTTGGTGACGCCTTCGATCCAATCCCGTTCGGCCCGGTTAAACGGCAATTCCTCTCGATCCATGGCAAAAAAGTATTGGCGGAAAAACTCACCTAATGTGGAGAATAGTTTTCGAAAGCGACCAATGACTGGATAGTTGCGACGAACCGCATCTTGAGTCTGAGAAATATCGAGAATGAACAAAATAACAAATCCGAGAACCAAAATCCCCAGTGCGAACAGGAACATTGAACCCAAGAGGTTCAACCCGCGAATGGCGGTGCCCGTCAGCATTTCCATGGTGTTTTCCGGTGAACTGAATTGCAACATCATTGGGTCTCGTGAATATGTTTCTAGGTGATCTAGAATTAGTGTGTTTCGACCAATTATAAGGCAAAAAAAAGCGCCCATAAAGGGCGCGTTCCAAAATCGCTTTGGAGTAGGAGTGAGCTTATTTGTCAGGCGTTGCTGCGTCTTTAACGTCTTCAGCAACTTCTTCAGCTTTATCCATGACAGTTTCCATGGCATCGCCTGTGGCGTCTTTGGCGTCAGAGGCCATTTCACCAGCCTTGTCAGCCGCAGCTTCCACCGCGTCGCCAGTTGCTTCTGCCGCATCCGAAGCCATATCACCGGCGGCGTCTACCGCATCGCCTGTGGCTTCAACTGCGTCTGATGCCATCTCACCTGCTTTGTCAGCGGCGGCTTCCATGGCATCGCCTGTGGCTTCCATAGCGTCAGACGCCATTTCACCGGTTTTTTCAGCTGCCGCAGCTGCGGCATCTTTCGTGGCTTCCGCCGCTTCTTTAGTTTTTTCAGCCGCTTTGTCAGCTGCCTGACATGCGCCCAAAGATAACGTTGCCGTAATAATTCCGGCCATCAATAGTTTCGTGTTCATATCTTCCCCCATGAACAAATCAGCCCCACTGCGCGCAAGGTAAACACAAGATTAATTTTTTGCAATCTTAGAATCATGCGAAATAGCGCTAAAATGCATCAAATTCCCGCAAATCCCATCTGGCAATTAGGTGCCTCCTCCCTTACATCTGGCCCATGCGTTTTGGTGAAAGTTTTCTAGAAGAGCTTAAATCCCGCATTCGACCCTCGGATGTGATTGGTCGGCATGTGAAATTAAAACGCCAAGGACGCGAATTTGCAGGATTATCTCCCTTCACAAACGAAAAAACGCCCAGCTTTTTCGTCAATGATGACAAAGGGTTTTATCACTGTTTTTCGTCTGGAAAGCATGGCGACGCAATTTCATTTTTAATGGAAGTCGAGGGACTTTCTTTCCCTGAGGCCGTGGAACAGCTGGCCAATATGGCAGGCATGACTTTGCCCAAAGAAGATCCCGAGGCGGAAAAGCGCGCGGCGCAAAACAAAATTACGATTAACTGGATGGACGAGGCTCAGGCCTTTTTTCACAAAGCCTTGTTTATGGATTTAGGGCGGGAGGCGAGGCAATACCTCAAAAGCAGAGGGTTGGATAAAGAAGCGGCTATAAGATTTGGGATCGGATTTGCACCGGATAGCTTTAATGCGCTTCGCGATGCTCTGGTTCAAAAAGGCGCAACGCACGAGATTTTGATAGAGGCTGGTTTGGTCATCAAACCGGAAGATAAAAGCCGCGAACCCTGGGATCGGTTCCGCAACCGAATTATGTTTCCAATCCGGGATCCACGTGGACGTTTAGTTGCCTTTGGTGGGCGCGCCATGGAAAAAGATGCCAAGGCCAAATATCTCAACTCACCGGAGACGTCGATCTTTCATAAAGGTCGCGTGCTTTATCATTACCCTGAGGCCCGACAATCTTTGTCTAACCCACAAAACCCTGCGCGAGGTTTGATTGTAGCTGAAGGCTATATGGATGTGATCGCTTTGGCGCGGGCGGGTTTTGATCATGCAGTTGCTCCCTTGGGTACAGCGCTAACTGAGGATCAGCTGGATCTATTGTGGCGGGCAGGGCCGGAGCCCGTTTTGTGTTTTGATGGAGATAAGGCGGGGCTGCGCGCAGCTTTCAGGTCGGTTGAACGGGCCATACCTAAAATCAAACCGGGCCAAACCTTGCGGTTCGCATTATTGCCGGATGGTCAAGATCCGGATGACCTTATTCAAAGCAAAGGTCGCGCGGCCATGTCGGACGTGCTGGAAAAATCCGTGCCTTTAATTGAAATGCTGTGGCAGCGCGAAGTCACTGCTGAACCGCTCGACTCGCCTGAGGCGAAAGCCGGCCTGAAAGACAGAATTTTTAAGGTCCTTCGCGAGTTCTCTCATGACGGTGTCCGTGACCAATACAAAACGGCCTTGTTAGAGCGATTTGACAAGGAATATGGTCGACGAAAATGGACCCCGAACCGCCGACTATCCGAGAATCAGCGGGTTAGTCCAACACAGAAAATGGCTATGGGCTCGGATGCTATGAAACAAGCGCGCGAAACTCGGGTTTTGGGCGCGATTTTTGAGTGGCCGGACCTGCTTACTCACATTGATCAACAGTTTTTTGGCATCGAATTCGCTTCAGAAGCTTATCAATCCTTGCAAACCGCCTTATTATCTTACTGGCGTGTCATAAATACGGTTGAAAAGTCTGCCTTGCTTGCCCATATAGAGGCCCAAGGATTGGAAAAGCTTTTACAAAATCTTCGCAGACAGCGTCGCCTGACGGTGGCGGCTATGGGAGGCCCCGACGCGGATCTTGAAACCAGACTGGCTTTATGGCGAGCCGAAGCCAATGCCCTGAGTGGGCAATATCAAGATGCGGACGCGCGAAAAGACACCCAATCCAGACTGGCGGATACCATCCGCGAGGACAATGCAGACGCGCTTTTGCGGTTGATGCGGTCTTCACGCGGTATTCGAGAATAGGATTTTCCCCCGAAACACACGTTTTGGGAGGGCTTTGGCATTGTGGGGCTTGTGAAAGCTTGCCCGGTTTGGAGTAGTAATACATGGCAGAAGAAGCCACGAAAGACGCAACGGCCGTCGAAACTCAACTATCATCCGCAGACAAAAAGGTCGAAAAAGCCGCGCCGGGAACGTCGCGTCTGGACATGGACGATATTGAAGTAAAACGAATGATCACAAAGGCCCGAAAAAGTGGTCTTTTGTCAACGACGGAACTCAATAAATATATCGATCTGGAAGGTATCACACCGGATGACATCGAGGTCACGCTCGCGCAATTGTCCGATCTCGGCATTTCCGTGATTGATGACAAAGAGGACGAAACCATGGGGCCAAAGACATTGGCCCGTACGACAACCACCGCCGTAAAAGGTGGCAATTCGAAAGAAGAACTCGACCGAACGGATGATCCGGTTCGCATGTATTTGCGAGAAATGGGCACGGTCGAGCTGCTATCGCGTGAGGGCGAGATTGCGATCGCTAAGCGTATTGAGGCTGGTCGCGACACCATGATCAAAGGTCTGTCAGAAAGCGCACTGACCTTTGAAGCGATTATGGTTTGGCGCGAAGAACTCGAAGAAGGGCGTATTCTGCTCCGCGATATTATCGACTTGGACACAACCTATAACCGCTCAATTGGTAATATACAGGAAGACCGTTCTGCGGCCGCTGTGCGCCGCGAGAAAATTGAAAAAGGTGAAATCGAAGCGACCGAAGAGGACCTCGCCAATGCGCGTGATAATCGCCGCACGATCAAAATCGAACGGGATTATGAAGAAGGTCAAAAACCCATCGACGATGATGAGGACGAGGAAGAAGATAAAACAAATCTCTCAATGGCTGCGATGGAACAGGCCTTGCGTGAGGATGTCATGGTCACGCTGGATGCGATCTCTGATGACTTTGCGCGTTTCCAGAAACTGCAGCAAATGCTTATTCGGGCCCGACTATCCGGGCGGAAAATGCGCCAGCCTCAATATGAAGAATATGAGGCGATGCAGGTCGGCATTATTGAAGAGATTAAATCCCTTCAGCTCAATAATGCCCGTATTGATGCTCTGATTGAACAGCTTTACGCGATTAATAAGCGTTTTATCTCGCTGGAAGGCCGTCTGATGCGTCTGGCCGATGGCAATGGTGTCCCGCGTCATGAATTCCTTGAAGCCTATTTAGGGTCTGAATTGAATCCTAACTGGCTCGAAGATATGGCGGGCAAGTCGGATGCCTGGGATCGCTTTATCAAGCGCGAGGCCAAATCCATTGCACGTATCCGGGACGAGATCGGTGAATTGGCTCAGGAAACCGGTGTGCCAGTTGATGAATTCCGACGCATCGTACAAACCGTGCAAAAAGGCGAGCGCGAAGCGCGTCAGGCCAAGAAAGAAATGGTCGAAGCCAATCTGCGTCTTGTCATTTCAATTGCCAAAAAATACACGAATCGCGGCCTGCAATTCCTGGATTTGATCCAGGAGGGTAATATCGGCCTGATGAAAGCGGTGGATAAATTTGAATATCGCCGCGGATACAAATTTTCGACTTATGCGACCTGGTGGATCCGTCAGGCTATAACTCGATCTATTGCCGATCAGGCGCGAACTATTCGTATTCCGGTTCACATGATCGAGACGATCAATAAGATTGTCCGTACATCGCGCCAGATCCTGCATGAGATTGGTCGTGAACCAACACCCGAAGAATTGGCGGCTAAACTTTCCATGCCATTGGAAAAAGTACGCAAAGTCATGAAGATTGCGAAAGAGCCGATTTCTCTGGAAACGCCAATTGGCGACGAAGAGGACAGTCAGCTGGGTGACTTTATTGAAGACAATAATGCGATTTTACCGATTGAAGCGGCTATCCAGTCTAATCTACGTGAAACGACAACCCGTGTTCTGGCGTCTCTGACACCGCGGGAAGAGCGCGTTCTTCGGATGCGATTTGGTATTGGGATGAATACGGACCATACTCTGGAAGAGGTCGGGCAGCAATTCTCGGTCACCCGGGAACGGATTCGCCAAATTGAAGCTAAGGCACTTCGAAAGCTGAAACATCCATCACGATCGCGAAAATTGCGGTCCTTCCTGGATCAATAATTCAAGAGGCCTTCGGGCCTCTTTTTTGTTTCCTCTCCAAAACATTACAAATACGACACCTGTCGTTTTTGTAATCCTGTAATGCTATAACATGTGAAATAGTCCGACTCGTCAGAACCAAGGAGGACTAAATGACATTCTCGAAAACAGTGAAAATCGCCGGGGCTACTATTGCTGCTATCGCCATGACAGGTGGGGTTGCCTATGCAGGTGCGGGCAAAGACTGCGACCACAAACAAAAAGCGGCGATGAGCACCGAAGTTGCGCCTACAGCGACCGCAGTATTGGACGCGAGTGCCGAAGCGCCAAAAGCTAAAGAACACAAGGCCCACGCGCCATTGACGGTAGAACAGGCAACGGCAAAGTGTCAAAAATACGGGGCCAAAGATCTTGAAGCCTGTGTAACAAAGAAAATGGCAAAATACGGACCGAAAAGCTAGCTCGCGAAAACTAAACCCCTTCAGTTCCCTCCGCAAACCCGGTATTACCGGGTTTGCATGCAAACAGAGTTTACAATTTCAACCCGGGGACCCGGCCTTTATGAAATGACCCGCGAAGTCAAAGGCTGGGTTTCTGGCTTCAATTTGTCCACAGCTCTATTGACCCTATATTGTCGGCATACCAGCTGTTCTTTGCTTATTCAGGAAAATGCAGACCCGGATGTTAGACGGGATTTAAACACTTTTTTTGAGCGCTTGGTCCCCCCCGCAGATCACCCCACTCAGTCCTGGATAATTCACACGGCTGAGGGGCCAGATGATTTGCCGGCACATATTAAAGCCGCACTAACACCTGTTTCGTTGTCTATACCAATTTCTGAAGGCCAAGTAATGTTGGGGACCTGGCAAGGCATATATGTGTTTGAACATAGACAGGCGCCACATCATCGCCGTATTGTAGCGCATATTTCTCAATCTGGATAAATAATGCACCGACTCAAATTGATCATAGTTTTATGGTTCGGAATTTTGTGTTCCGCCTGTGTCAGCGTTCCTGAAAATATCAAACCCGTTACCGGTTTTGACGCTGATCGCTATCTTGGCACCTGGTATGAAATTGCTCGGTTAGATCATGGGTTTGAACGCGGAATGGGCCAAGTAACGGCGACCTACACAAGGCGTGATGACGGCGGAATAGATGTTTTAAATAAAGGATTTAAAGAGAAATCACAGGTATGGAAGACAGCGAAGGGCAAAGCCTATTTCGTCGATGAACCCGATATTGGGCATTTGAAAGTATCCTTTTTTGGACCGTTTTACGGTTCTTATGTGATTTTTGATTTGGACGATGATTACCAACAGGCTTTCATTTCTGGTAATTCCACGAAATATCTTTGGTTGTTGGCGCGACAACCGGAAATTTCCGAGGACGTTCGAGCTGATTTTATGTCTCAGGCATCCGAATTGGGTTTTGATACCGATGAATTAATCTGGGTAACGCAGGATGCCGGTAAAACCATACCCTAACACGAGATGAAATTTTTGTTATAAAATGTGAAAATACTCGCCACATTTTTGCCCATATAGCATGGTTAACCAAACCCCTAGGAGGACCTTATGAAAATTTCAAAAACACTTAAAACTTTAACATTCAGCACCGCATTGGTTTTGGCCAGTGCCTCAATGGCAAGTGCCAGCGGCCCTAAAGATAAGCCGAATAAGGGCAAGGCAAAATCCGAACAGGCGATGCAGAAAAAAGAAGAAGCTATGGCCAAGAAGGAAGAGGCCATGATGAAAAAAGAGGAAGCCATGGCCAAGAAGGAAGAGGCCATGATGAAGAAAGAAGAAGCTATGGCCAAAAAGGAAGAGGCCAAGATGAAAAAAGAAGAAGCTATGGCCAAGAAGGAAGAGGCCATGGTGAAGAAAGAAGAGGCGATGGCTAAAAAGGAAGAAGCCATGGCCAAGAAAGAAGACGCAATGATGCGCAAAGAAGAAGGCCAGATGAAAAAAGAACACGGCATGATGAAGAAGGAAGAAGCGACCATGAAATCCATGGATCACCGCAAAGATGCCGAAGCCCATGCCAAAGCACCTGGCCAGATCAAAAAGATGAGCTTTGATGACGCCTTAAACCATTGTGTCGCAAATGAACGGGCGGCTTTGCAGGCGTGTATTGACCGCAATACGGGGCAACGTCCAGCAAGCTGATTCCGCTTTTAATCTATTTTTTAGCGGGTCTTCGGGTCCGCTATTTTTTTTGGGACTAAATGACGTATAGCGCCATAGTCATTGTTCAATCCAAATTTTTGGTCAGCAATCGTTAATCCTTTTAATTAGCCAATCTTTTATTCCTTCTCACTAATCAATTTCTCCAATAGGTTTTGTGGGAATTGGGCGATGACCTCATTTATCAAAGTTCGGCAGTGGTTTGTTTGTAATCAAGGTCAGTTTGCAATTTTTACCGCTTTGATATTGTCTGTCATCATTAGTGCGGTCGGACTTGCCGTGGATCACAGTCAAGTCAATCTTCAACGTTCAAAGGCCCAGGACGCGCTCGATTCGGCTGCATTGGCTTTTGCCAATGCAGAAACAGCTGAGAATGTTGGCGCTTCAAATAAAGACATCAAAGATTACGTTGCTTCAAATCTAAAAAGCCTGTCTGGCGCGAAACTACAACCTGTTCAAAGCGAGATTACATCGGATGGACATTTACGAGTTTCATCAGAAGTACGGGTTGAACCGATATTTGGTAAAATGTTTGGTATGAAGGAATATGCGTTTGATGTTGAATCTGTTGTAAGTCTCCCATCCGGCGTAATCTATAATGCAGCAAATGTCGCCATTTCCTGGGATGTGTCGACTTCGATGACAAGTCTGCTTCCCAGCGTCAAAGCCGCTGTTAACACACTTCACGCGGAATTGGATGCACAGGGATTCGACGGTGAATTTTCTGTTTTTCCATATTCGCAATATGATACCAATCGAAACGCCAATACATTGATTGCGGAACAAGATTTCGCATTAGATAAACTTGCCATAGAATCCTACATCAATAATTTAGCAATTATGGCCAGTTCACCGTCACATACAGATGGAGGGGCGGCCTGTGGTTGGGAGACTTTGGCGCAAGCCAATGACACGATTGAAACGGTGTTTTCGGACGATCTGAATGTTATATTCTTCATGCATGATGGGGATGGTTTTTGCGGGGCTGATGACAAGATTCTCGAACAATGCCAAATCATTCGGGATCGCGGGATTAATCTTATCTCAGTTCGGTTTGGAGGGATGTCATCAAAGGAGCAACTGTTTAGAGATTGTGCTGGTGGGGATAACACGAAATATTTTTATATCGACTCGGCGGCGTCAGCCGAGCAGGCCTTCATGAAAGGTATGTTTGGATCGGATCAGGAAAAATATATCGTTCGATAGTCCATTGCCGAATAAATCGATCTTGTAGGCTTTAGATCATATGTATTGAATTGCGACGCTAGTATTCTGAAATTTCGGGAATTTTTGAAATCCGCTTTTAATGCCATTGCGTCCGCCATTTTTACGCCTAAATATTAGGTAGGAGAAATGCGTGGCCAAAGACCCTTACAAATTACTGGGCGTACCCAAAACGGCATCTGAAGCCGAAATTCGGAAAGCTTACCGGGCTTTGGCGAAGAAGCTGCATCCAGATGTCAATCCGGGCGATAAAGCTGCGGAAACCCGCTTCAAGGAAGTCACGGCGGCCTATAACCTGTTGTCCGATAAGGATTTGCGCGCGCGCTATGACAGTGGCCAGGTCGATGCCAGTGGCCAGCAACAGGCGCCATTTGGGTTTGGCTCAGGTGGATTTCAGAACCGGCAATTTGAGGGCGGTGATTTCAATGAAATGGCTGATCTGTTTTCATCCTTGTTTGGAATGAATATGGGCGCGCGAACCGATCCACGACGGAGCCAATTCGTTCGCCCGAAAAAAGGCGCCGATATTCGCTATAAAATCACACTTGATTTTCTTGAGGCTCTCAAAGGCGGTAAAAAACGGGTCAAAATGGGTAATGGTCAAACCCTGGATGTCAAAATTCCCAAAGGTGTCGAAGACGGTCAGACATTACGCCTTCGTGGTAAAGGACAAGCCGGAACCAATGGCGGGTCGGCGGGGGATGCCAAAGTTGATATTACGGTGACGCCCCATAAATATTTTAGCCGTGATGGTAACATATTGCGACTAATATTGCCGATTTCGCTCAAAGAAGCGGTTCTGGGCGGTAAAGTCCGTATTCCCATGCCCCAGGGTTCAGTTAGTTTGAATATTCCGGCCGGTACCAATAGTGGTAAAAAACTCCGGCTTAAGGGGAAGGGAATAAATGGTGGTGACCTCGTCGTCACCACGCAAATCATTTTGGACGATTCCGATGCGGAATCTCTTGTAAGCTGGGCTGAGTCTACCCAAATAGACAGTGAGTTTGATCCTCGGGCACCTTTGAAAAGGTAAAAAAGGATTGATGTTTCCTGAACTCGATATTCAGATTTCGTTCAGGGCGGATGGGTTAGATACGGGGCAAGATGAAAAAACTAAAGCACATATCAGTGATAAGCAGCGTGGTTTTAGCTGCGGTTTTGGCCGCAACGCCAGCGCAGGCTGATTCGGGTAAAAAGCGTAAAAAGGACCCATTTGGGGCTTTTTCCGGTGTTTCCCAAAGCTATATGCCAACTGAACGTACAACGCTGCCGCAATGGGCTCAGCGTAAAATTTCCGCCAGTGAAGCAAAATCTATCGCTATGCGCCGGGTTCCGGGCGCAGAAGTTGTCGATATTGTGTTAAATGGCGGTACTTATCGGGTTCGCCTGATCCGCCGTGACGGTCGCGTTGTTGATGTTTTTATTGACGCGGCGACCGGTCGTGTCCGATAGATAACCTCTAATAATTAGAGAGAGGTTATAATGCGTGTACTAATCGTCGAAGATGATCCTGATCTCAGCCGCCAGCTTGGCGAGGTTCTCAAGGATATGGGTTATGCCGTTGATGTTGCCAATGACGGCGAAGAGGGTCATTTCCTGGGTGACACTGAACCTTATGACGCGGTTGTGCTGGATCTTGGCCTCCCGGTTATTGACGGCGTCAGTGTTTTGCAGAAATGGCGAGCGGATGGCAAAACCTTCCCGGTATTGATTTTAACAGCCCGTGATCAATGGAGCGAAAAGGTCGCTGGCTTTGACGCCGGTGCGGATGATTACCTGACCAAACCGTTTCACACGGAAGAGCTCCTCGCGCGTCTTCGGGCTTTGCTACGCCGAGCCGCCGGTCATACGACCGATACAATTGAAGTCGGTGGCCTTATGGTCGATAATCGCGCGGCACGGGCTTTCGTTGACGGGATGCCGATCAAATTGACGTCTCATGAGTTTCGTCTCTTGTCTTATCTCGCCATGCATCGGGGGCGAGTGATTTCTCGAACCGAATTGGTTGAACATATTTATGATCAGGACTTTGACCGGGATTCAAACACGATTGAAGTTTTTGTCGGGCGTTTACGCCGCAAAATCGGAACGGACCGGATAGAAACGGTGCGGGGTCTGGGATACCGTCTGCTCGATCCTGCCGCTGAAAATAATAAAAAATAGCCATGTCTGACCCACAAGTGGTCACACATCATGACGGGTCGCTGGTTCGGCGGCTGGTTCGCAGTGCCGTAATGTGGGTATTGCCGATCCTGGCATTAACCGCTGTCGCACTGACCTGGTTTTATCGCAGTTCAACCTATCGTATTTTCGATGAACCACTGGAAAGCGCGATAACCTCTCTCATTGCGACCTCTCAGGCCAGCCCTGATGATAAAGGAAACTGGGCCGTTGACCTGTCCAGCGAACCAATTGATCCGCGTTATCAACGTGCATTATCCGGTCGGTACTGGTTGATCGGGAACCTTGATGAAACTGGTGAGATCAAGGTTTTGCAGGCCTCACGGTCTATGGCAGGCGAGACATTGACCTTGCCGGTTACAGATGCGGCCACGATATTGAAAAGCCCCGGAGACGAGTTGCGTTCGGTAGCGAATGGGCCCGACCGGGACAGTAATGAACAATTACGGGTCATCGCCCGATCAGTCATTCTGCCGGGCATGGAAAATACGCCGGTAGTTATGATTGCGGCGGCGGATGTTTCGGCTGCTAATCAAGCGATCAAACGCTTCGCGGCTCTGGCCAGCTTGCTCTTGTTATTTCTATCGGGCGGGTTGATTTTTGGGGTATTGAGCCAGGTGCGTCTCGGCCTGAAACCCCTGTTCGACCTGACCAATGAGGTCGCTAATGTTCGACAGGGCCGCTCTGAACGCGTAGACGGTCAATATCCGTCAGAAATCGCACCGCTTGCCGATGAACTCAATACATTAATCGGCCATAATAGCGATGTGGTTGAACGGGCTCGAACCCATGTCGCCAATCTGGCCCATGCCTTGAAAACCCCCATTGCCGTTCTTTTAAACGAGGCCGAAACCTCTAAGTCACAACTCTCTGACGTGGTGACGCGTCAATCCGAGGAGATGCGCCGGCAGGTTGATCATCACTTGCGCCGGGCCAGAGCTGCGGCGCGCGGTCAGGTGATTGGTGTCAGCACGCCGGTGGACGAAGTGGTTATGTCACTCGTTCGAACGTTGGAGCGCATTTATCGCAATAAGGATATTGATTTCGATGTCGACATTCTGGATGGATTGCGGTTTCGGGGCGAGAAACGTGATCTGGAAGAAATGATTGGAAACCTGCTCGACAATGCCTGTAAGTGGACCAAGTCTGAAGTTTCGATCGGAACCCATATTTCTACCTCGGACGATAGCGACTTTGTCATTTTCGTCGCGGATAACGGACCGGGCGTGGACCCCTCTAATTATGAAGAAGCGCTAAAGCGTGGTGCACGTCTGGACGAAGCTACACCGGGTACCGGATTTGGTTTGGCGATCGTTGATGATCTGGCCAAGGCCTATAAGGGGGCGCTCCAGCTCAGCCGCGCCAAAACTGGCGGTTTGAAGGTAACTCTGGAATTGCCGCGAACGGTGAACGATTAAGGCGTTATCCGGTTAAACGGTACTCGGTTTCTGACAAAGCTAGATAGCGTTGGTGGCTGATTTGGCCGGCCCATTGTAAAATACTGACAAGTTCATCCGAAATTCGGGACTTATCGACCCGAAAACCCAGTAGTGATAACCCGCTTTTTTGACCAGGAATGAAAACCGGCAGGGATAACCCGCATTTCAAGCCGCTGACCTGCATGGCTTCAATAACCTTTTCGCGTTCAAACCGGTCCGTGATATGGTCAAATGCCTCATCCCACCAGTAAGGCCTGTTAAGCTCGAAGGCGAGGAATGAAACCGGATCTTTTTCTACGAATTGTGGCGTGTTGTAATAATTGATCCATCCATCATCATAACCAAATTGACAGATGAGGGCACTGGTCAAGCGTGTCCTTTCCTCTGTGGGGGATAAATGATGATAGCTGTATATTCTGGCGCCTGCGTCTGAAACGGCTTGTTTCATAACCCGCTCAAGCTTTGAGATTGAGTTTGCCTCTTGGCAAGCGTGCTCATAGGCACTCATCTGGTCCATTTGTTGTAAACTATACAAGTGACGCTCCGAGTCTGTTTCCCCGATACAAACCTGTCATGCGCAATCAATAATATGTGCTTAAAATTGCGGATATTCGGACAATTTTAAACGCTGAAATTGCAACGGTTGTATTTTTAGCAATTCCAAGTTGAATAATATCTGAACATAAAGTTTAACGAAAGGTAAATGATTGGGCGGTTTGGTTGAATGTGACCGTCATTTAAGATTGTTGAAATGTCAAAAGAGTGCGAGCCCGACAACTACACGGGGCGCAATGGTAGAAGGCCGGGCTCTAGCCCCGTAAAGAGGCATTCGGGTTCCAGCTATGCTGAAACATGTTCTATTGCGGCATCGCCTTAGAGCATTTGCTCGTGTCAAATTTGAAGTGCCCCACATCGAATTTGATCCCTTATTTAAAGTTACATTCGATTGGGTGAACGTTATCTGAATGAATTTTTTTATGGTAAAAACAAGCGAGCCCGGCGACTACACGGGGCGCAATGGTAGTGCCGAGCTCTAACCTCTTTTAAAGAGGTATTCTACAAAATGTAAGTGATAATTTGTATTTGGACCTGGGTCCTTAACTCCTGATCAATTCCCCACAATTGATGATTTCCGGGCTTTATACAGAGTCTGTAATATCGTCCAGATTAAAATACATTATATTGTGTACTTTTTCTGTATCCTGACGATTTTTTGGAATTTTCCATTGATTTGACTTGCTAATTTCATTCACAGGAAAAAATTCCTAAACCCTTGACTCTTTGCGCTAAGAAAGAACAAAATAAGAACATATGCAAATGGATCAGATCATACAAGGCCTGTCTCGGCCTGTGCTGGGGCGTGTGAAGCTGGACGAACGGGCCGGGCTATCGGTGCGTCCGGACCTGTCCTTGCGCCGGGGCTGCACACACGAAGTCATCGGGCCGGGCCGGGATGGCTTTCTGGCGGCTTTTGCCGGGGCGAGCCATGGCCCGGTGATCTGGATTGGATTGGGGCGGGATGTGCGGGCGATTAACCCGCTCGGGCTTTATGGCTTGTTGGACCCGTCCCGCATTGTGACGGTGGAAGGGTTGACGCGTCAGGAAATTCTCTGGGCCGGAGAAC
>JAHDDX010000019.1 GCA_020629135.1 Hellea sp. | reverse complement strand
ATATGGCTATAAAATGAATCAGTCATGGCTATTCCGTTATTTTTCCGGACAGATAGCCTCTCTTCACACAAAAATCATTTCAAAAAAATATGATAATCGCCATAAACAACCTGTGACCCAGAATTTGGAAAAGCTTTTAGAAGAAATTCGCCTTTGCCGAGTGTGCGAAACGACTGATAAACCGCTTCCACATTCAGCCCGCCCCGTCGTCAAATGTCAGACTACGTCTAAAATAAGGATAATCGGACAGGCGCCCGGTACCCGGGTTCATGCCAGCGGCATACCCTTTGACGACCCGAGCGGAGATCGGCTTCGGGACTGGCTGGGCGTAACCCGGGATCAATTTTACGATACAGCCTTGTTCGCGATAACGCCCATGGGATTTTGTTTTCCAGGACTGGACGCTAAAGGTGGCGACCTGCCACCGAGAAAAGAATGTGCTGCGCTATGGCAGGACCGGCTTACCGCCGAACTGTCGGGGGTTAAGCTAAACCTTTTGATCGGACAATATGCGCAGAAACAATATCTCGGGCGTGTCCGTCAAAAAAACCTGACAGAAACCGTTCGACATTGGAAAGATTACGGCGACACCATTCTGCCATTGCCTCACCCATCTTGGCGCAACAATGTTTGGATCAAGAAAAACCCCTGGTTTGAAGAAACGTTGACCGATCTAAAATCGCGCATCCGCCATTTGATCAATTGAGACAACCTCAACAGAAACCTGGCTGGAACGGCCATCCGCATCAATAGCTGTAATATCATAAAATCCGGGACTATCCGGCCGCCATATATGTTTGCCTTGTTCGACCGCAATGGGCTGTCCAGCTACATAAAAAGTCACGTCGTTAGATTCTGCTCTCGCACTCAGAGCAAACCCTCTAGCTTTAGCGCCGAGTTTTTCCGCCAGAATTTCGGATTCGTCCGGTGGGAATAAAATCTGAGGACCCTTGTCCGCCGATTGCCCTAATTCCAGCAGCCCGGATGGGGCATCCTTGTTTCTGATATAGGTAAATGAAGATCCCCGATGCGGCAAGGTCGAAAACACATCAAACAAAAGCGGCGCTGCTGCTATCCGGCCTGTCTGTCCCTTTCGAGGAGCGCCGTCTGGCCGTCCAACCCACACGATGACCGTCCACTCATCGGTATAACCGGCTGCCCAGGCATCTCTAAAACCATATGATGTGCCGGTTTTATAAGCGATAGGTGGTGCGTTTTCGACAAGCCAGGCTGGAACTCGCCCCTTAGGCGTCGGCGCCTGTCTCAAAATCCGAGTAAGATTTCGTGCCGTTTCCGATGTCACCATCCGCCGACTTCGGGGCTCAGTCTCCGTATACCAGTTTAGGGTTTGAGCAATGCCGTCATTTGCCAATGCTGCATATATCACGGCTAAATCATTGACCGTCATTCCTACCCCGCCCAAACCGATAGCCAGTCCGGAACTATTACCACTTGATCCCAGTTGCGCAATCTCAAGGTCCAGACCTTGCAGAGTGCTTTCCAGGCGTGTACTGCCCAATTGGTCAAGTACCGCAATAGCGGGCACGTTCAAGCTATGTTGCAGAGCTTCATGAACACGAACGTCTCCGTAATAACGTCGATTAAAATTTTCAGGCTGGTAATTCCCAAATCGGGTCGGCGCATCTTCGACCTTGGATCCCGCGGCAACGAGCCCCTCATCCATGGCTAGTCCATAAATCAGTGGCTTTAATGTGGAACCAGGAGAACGGTGCCGATCCGTCATATCAATCCATCCGCCTGGACGCTGCCGGTCCGCAGAGCCAATATGAGCCCGAACATTCATGGTCGCATTTTCAACGATTGTAACCGCAATGTTGACAGGTTGATCCAGCGGTTCAACAACTTCAGAAGTTAGATTTTCGATATCGGCTTGAAGTTTATAATCTATCGTTGATTGAACGGATTGATTGGGCTGTTTAAGGCTATGCGCACTGATCCATGCGAGTTCCGGAATGGCAAATCGGTTGCTCAATACGGGTACTTCTTTCGCCTCAACTACCAATTGTGCATCCATTGATCCGTTTGCCGCCAATTTATCCAATATGATATTACGTCCTTTTTCCGCCGCGCCCTGATTTCGATCAGGACGGCGGGCTTCCGGTGCTTGTGGCAGGGCTATCAACAAGGCAATTTCGGAGTCAGTAAGTTGATCTGGAGCCTTCCCAAAATAGGCCCAAGAGGCAGCGACTATGCCTTCAATGTTTCCGCCATAAGAAATATGGGTCAGGTAAAGTTCAAGAATTTCGTCTTTTGACAAGAGCAACTCATATTGCAGCGCCCGGCCCATTTCGAGGAACTTAGACTTAAAAGTACGCGGGCGGGGTTCGATCTGGCGGACTAACTGCATCGTAATCGTTGACGCCCCGGACACAATTCGCCCTCTCCTTTTCCAGGACTTTAAGGCACGCGCAATAGCCGGAAGATCTATACCGGAATGCGTGTAAAACCGGCTATCTTCGATCGCAATAAGCCGGTCTACGAACCGTGGATCGACCTGTTTTAAATCTGCCTTGATCCGCCAAGTGCCGTCATTCACGGCAAATCCAGTTAGCCACTGATTGTTGTGATCATTCACAACAGACGAAACCTGTTTTGCGCCTTTCAATGGGGGCGGAAACGCCAGATTTATCCCGATCAAGACAACCGCCAGGCATATAACGCTAATCCGAAACCAGTTTGGATATTTAGTCCGGGCTCGCATTAAAGGGCAGGATCAGGAGAAATCGTGACCTGACCGGATTTCGTTATTGCGATGTCTTGGGGGCGATACATGTCTTCTAATACGGCGCCCGGCATGGTGAAACTTCCCGGGGTGACGGCGCGAACAATGTAAGCCGCCACATATTTATCTTTGCGGTAGGTTTCGAGTGACCCGATAAATCGATCATCTTGAGCTTCAGCGACCTGAAACTCCGCCACTTCGCCTAACCACGCAAACGCGCCTTGAGATCCGTCAGGCGCGTCGCCGTCATCGGGTTTGAGCACAGTTTCGATTTCAAACCCCCCAGGCAAGAGATCCGCGAGCACAATGGTTCGGGATCGATTGATGTTTGAGTTGAATGCCAGTTTTACAACGATGCGATCCCCCTGTGAGACCGATGAAACATCAATGGTAGACCCGTCAGGTCGATAAAACGACTTGGTTAGAATTAAGCCATTTGCCACAGGTTCAGGGGCAGATTCCGGTGATCCACTGACGGAAATCGACGCCCAAATCGGCTTGTCATCGAGCGACTTGAATTCCGGCTTATATTTCAGATTGTTGCCGTAGAGATAAACTACCGAATCTTTCATGCTAGTCAATATTTGCGGGTTTTCGGCTTTGAAGTTGAGAGTATCTGAGGAAGACTTCAGCGCTTTTAGCGCCAAAATAACATGGGCTTTCTCATTCGTGTGCAGATTTTCTGCATCTTCTAACTGTTCCAGAAAAACATCGGATAATTCAATCATCGCTTCGCTATTTTCGGCGACGGAAAAAGCAGCCATAGCGCCGCTTATATCCCGCAGGCCCGTTTGATAGTAGTCTCGATCATTATCAAAGCCCAGTTTGGCAATGGTCTGTTCTAGCCCCTGCGTAATACGGCGCTGATCCCCCATCATCGCCAGGCCAGCGGTAATTTGCGCCTGGGCCATGGGTGATTTGATAGCCGCGCTATGATTATCAAAGAAATAGCGCATTTGGCCGAGATTGCCCTGCCCGGTTTTGGCCAACACGAAATGCGCATAAGCTGCCGCTTCTATCCGCTGTCGTTCAGACCAACGATGATCTGAACTCTGCCAAGACCGGTACTTACGGTTGAGATAGCGTGGATTTCGGCTGATATCCTTCAATGCCGTTGACGCCCGTTCTAGAACATCATCTGGAACAACAAAGCCTTCGTCTTTTGCGCGGTAAAGAAAATCAGTCACATAAACCCCGAGCCAAGGATAAGCATAACGATCTCCCGAGCGCCAAAGCCCAAAGGCGCCGTCCAGTGTTTGGCGGCTGGACAGTCTTGAAATGGCTTTGTTTATTCCGCGACGGCGTTCCTGCTCCGTTTGCCCCGGTATGCCGCCCAGTTGGGACGCATATAGTAACGGCATAGCAGACGATACAGTTTGTTCCGTACATCCATACGGATACCGGGCCAAAGATTTGACGTAAGGCGTCGCATCAACGCCCGGCAATCTGGAAAATGACACGGTGATATCCGTGCTGTTAGGGATGAAACCGTCAACTAAATCCGATGATAAAATCAGGCTTTGTCCGGGTTGGATTATCTCACGGGTTACCTTATTGATCGGGATAAATGGCGAGCGGACTTCAAATGGATGGGAGTTTTCGCGACTATAATTGGGTCCGCTAACCGCCAATTGAATGTCACCAACGCCTAAATTTTTGGCCGTGATTTCGATTTTGTCATCCAAGCGTTGACCTTGATCCAACTCAAACGACAAGGACGCATCTGCGTTCAAAACGTCTTCCGCTCTTAAACTTGCTACGTAGGTCCCAGCTTGTCCTTCGACATTGTCCAAAGACAGCGTGGCATAGGCTTGGTCTCCGGGTGCCAGGAATCTTGGTAGGCCGACAATGGCCGGAATCTTGTCCCTCAATTTGACCGACTTTGACGTACTTCCGACCGCAGTTTCAGACCAGGCCGTGGCCATTAAACGCAACTCGCCATTGAAGTCCGGCATGGGAAGCGTGATTTTGGCTTTGCCGTTTTTTACCCGTACTAAGCCTTCAAAAAGCGCCACAGTTTTGGTCGGCACGACGGTTAATCCTTCACCGCCGAGGCTATCGCCGCCCGTCTTTACAGCAGATGGCGATCCCAGATTGGCATTGAGGATCCGGCCATAATCATCCCGAATATCAATATTAAAAGCGGTTTTACCGTAGAAATACTCGGGCGCATCCGGTGAGGCATATTTCGTCAACTGCAATATACCTTCATCGACGGCTGCAAAATTGATCCATACGGGTTCATTTGATTTAGGGCTATCGACGTCAATGACAAATGTCTGTTCCGTGCCCGGGCGCAATATATCAGGGGAGTCAATCTCTATGTTCAATGTCTGATTTGATCGATCCAAGGCAATATAACTGAGCCCGACGGCCCGTCTCGGAATAGGTCGGTCAGCAATATCGCGCGGGGTATATAGGGTCATCATGGCGTAAACACCGCGCCCCCAGCTTTTCTCGAACTTGAATGATAATTCCGAAGTGCCAGCCTTTAAGGACAAGGGCTTCACCATTTGAATATCTTGATTAGCAATGATGAGCTCGGCCTGCCCTGCATAAGGCGCGTTAACTGTCAAATTGACAAGATCGCCAGCCTGAGCTGTTTCTGCTGAGACGCCGAGTTGAAGCTGATCCGGTGCATCTGATTGCTCTGAACGCCCCCATCCAACACTAAATGCATGTTCGGATTGGGCCCCGTCTTCGGTTTCGACCCGCAATCGATAGGCGCCCCAATTCAAACGTTGAGACCAGCTCGCGGTTTTATCCACGCCCACATTAAAGCTTCCCGTATCAATAATTCGGTCTCTGACATCACGGCGATAACGCCAGCGGCCACGTTCTCGGTACCAGTGATAATTCCAGTCTTCTTCGATCAAGGTCCATTTGGCCCCGGTTTCTATGCGCTCACCGGACCGGTCGAGCGCGACGATTTCGAAATTAGCGGGCTGACGTCGTTTAACCCGATCATTCTCAAACTGAGGATCTATACCCAAATATGTTTGGCTCGTTCTTAGGGGTATTCGGATGCTGTCTCGAATATACCGCCCACCGGGTTCTGAGACGCCTGCGGTAACCTCCAGACGTAAGGGATATGGACTATTATAGTCATCATCCTGGCTGTCAAAAGCTAAAACCAATTGACCATTGCCGTCTGTTATTCCCCCGCCCAAATCAATCAATTGTTCCGTGAAGTTGCGCAGGTCAGGACCGAAACTATAGGCCTCGTAACCTGAAAAAGGATTAGGATCGATCCGGATACGAGCTTCTGCTTCCGTTTCTAAGGCCGCCCCCGGTGCGCCATATAAAAATTGGGCGTCCAAAGTAATCTGTCGGACATCTCCCGAATATATAGGCTGATCACCCGTTTTAATATCGAGTTTTAATTTTTGCGGGACAAAGTCTTCGACCGAGAACTCGACCCGTTGACTTTTATCCGAGCCATCCGGTGTTACCTCCAATGTCCAGACGCCGCGTGGCGCGGAACCCGGCACGTCATAGCTCCAAGTTAAAACACCGCCATTTTTCTTAAGTTCAGATTGAGATCGGCGTGTTTTAAACATTTCGACGCCATTAGGCTTTTTTACTGTCAGCGTGACATCGCGGCTGAAATCCGCAATTCCTTTAAGGTCACGCATCATAATCGTGAAATGAGCTAGTTCACCGGGCCGATAGACTCCTCGCTCTGAGAAACCATATATATCGGTTTCACCAGATATTCGGCGCCCGGCAACATCATATTCTGACAAATCCAAAGGCGTCCGGGCCAGATCCAGCACCGCATAATCACCGTTTTTGGCATAGGCCATGATCATTTTGGGGGATTTAGGCCCCTCACCATTTAAAAGGGGCGCAGCGAAATCCGCATATCCGCGACTATCGGTTTGCGTTTTTGCGAGCACATCATTGTTTTGAGCGACCAAAAGCAGTTCAGTTCCGGGTAACAGTTTCGCGCTGTCAATTGAGCGAACTGAAACCGTCAAACCGTGATCACCCTGATAACTTGTAAGCGCCATATCTGTCACAATTATCCAGCGCCAGGCCCGGGCGATTTGACGTTCATCCTTTTCGTGTTGACGTTCTACTGTGACAATATATGCGCCGGGTTTGAGATCTTTGATAACGTCCTGAATATCGAATATCGTGGTAAAGGTTTGGTTTTTCTGAGATTTTATGTCGACCTGACCTTCCCAGATCACGTCCCGAATATTGACTGCCGCATTTTGATATTCCCAACCATAATCGCCTTCCAATGTCGCCTCACCAGATTGCGGGTCTCGGCGGGCCATCATACGATCCGGCACCCGGGCGACTTCAATTTGAACCTCCCGAACATTCACTGTCTCAATCGCCAGGCCCTGAGCTTTTACGCGCGGCAGAATTATACCCTCGCCGGCAAACCCAACGTATGCTGGTTTGTCGCCAAAACTGATTTCAGCCACACGGTCATTTTTCAAAATGTGATTATCAGATCCGCGCATGCCCTTTTTGAAGCGCACTTCGTAGGTTTCGTCATAGCTGAATCCCACAAGACAAAGGCGTGTATCGCTGGCCGTTAATGAAAAAGCCGTCTCCGGTTTAATTTCAACATAATCCCGCAATGCGACCTGATTGTCGGGGTCAAATTCGCTATTAAACGTAAAACAGGCCTTAGGTTGATCTGCTTCGTCGACGAGATTCCAATTAATATAGCGTAGACTTTTGGCTTCCTGATTTGCTTTGCTGCCCTGATCCGCATCATTTTCGACATTATGGGCCGCCTCTGGAAGATCCTCTCCTATGATTTCCGGAGTTTCAACGGAACGAACAGAGACTTGCGTGTCAGAATATTGTCGGTCAGCAATATCGTTATCTGATTGGTAAAGATGAAATCCCAGCCAACCCGCAAAAACTATTCCCAGCGGGATTAAAAGAGCAAAAATTAGGGATCTGTTCACGCTATGCCTCGCGGATATTCGGGTTTCGTAACCCTATGTAAACTGATTCCGGCGCTTTCATGATCATAATGTGACAAAAACACGGAAATTTCGCGGTCTATGAATGCTATATAAATACTTGATATTTAAACCATTTGTTAACCGCGTTTCTAAACTTCACCTCAAATTTTTTCCCCTAAGTTCAACCGGTCACTTGGGAGACCTGGGACATAAATCGATCATTGGGAAATGAAAACATGACTATTAAAAAACTCGCTGCTGGCGGCGTTATCGCCAGCCTGATGGCAAGCACAGCATACGCATCTGTTATTGACCGTCCTTATTTCCGAGTTCTTGGCGTTGTTGTTGTTTGGGGCGCGAACGACACAAATGCTAACTCTGGCTCAGCGCCAGTTGCTTCGGATTTCGTATTATTGGACGCAACAAGCGGTACAGCCGGTAATGACCTGATTAGCACTGACGCTTACACAGTTATTACGGGTACAATGGACCCTATTCCTGGCGACGCAACAGCGGTCGACGGAGCAACAGTTGTCCTTGATCCACTGACAGGTGAAACATCTGGCGGAACATTCGTCGACAACGGAACTTCCGGTGTCCTTGACGCCGCCGATACGTTGACGGCCTTTGGCATGGACGCCACAACTGACGTGTCTGGTGACCTGATTGGCACGCACACATCGTCTTTCTTTGTTGCTTCTAACGCTGCTTTCGACATCTATGCCTCAAGTTCCGCGCCAACAACAACTGGTGATTTTACGACACTGACTGCGGCTAACATTGCTTATTCATTGGCTGTAAACGCCGGAACAGGCACAGAAGGCATCGGTTGGGGTAGTGCATCACAAGACCCATCAACTGGTGGTACCGGTGTAGACGCTACAATCACTGATTTAGGCGATTTGACCGGTGGTGCTGTAAAAGTATTTGATGGTGGTCAGCGGACTGCTGCTTCTAATGGAAGCCTGTCACAACAATCTGTTCGTTTCGACGCAACTTATGATCTGGACTCAGATCTGGGTACTGCCGGAATTCAGGATTATGATCTTTCATTAGGTGCCGGTTCTATTACCGCCGACGTAACTTACACAGTTTACGTCCCATAAGATCAAGTTCACGCATCGAACAAAAAGGTCACCGCTTCGGCGGTGATTTTTTTTGCCTGAAAATCAGTCAATGAACCGCAGATAAATGCGGAATTTATGACAAACATGTCATTAACAAAGCCGAAAGCCTTGTTTCGTAAAATTGAGTTGTAATTGGGATTACGAGGTAAAAATGACAATTTCGAAACGACTTTCTTTAGTTTCTACATCGGCCATAATCGGAGCATCTTTACTGATGTCTTCGATTACCGCCACCGCGGCCTATGCTTTCGGTGTCGGCGTCCAGCCTTCTACGGTCGAGATGACCGTAAAGCCGGGAGATCGGCAGCGACAAGTTGTGACTATTGGCAATGTTCACAAAACCAAAACCATCAGCCTGACAATGGGGCTTGCGGATTGGAGTTTGGATAAAAACGGTCAGCTAATTCTAAACCCACCCGGTGAAACGGAGCGATCTGCTGCCGATTGGGTTCGGTTTAGCCCGGCCAGCGTAACCCTAAAACCTGAAACATCTCAAGATATTACGGTTGAAATTTCAACTCCTTATAAGATCGGTGAAAAAGGCGACCATCGATTTGCCTTGCTTGCAACGACGCTTTTGCCGGAACTGAATGAACGCGGCGAAGTCTCAGGCGTGTGGAACCGATATCAGCTGACATCCCTGTTTTACCTGACGCTTACCCCGTCAAAAAGCCTTCCTGAGGTGAACAGTGTTGCCTTACACCCTGAAGACAACTCGGTCATCACTATGGATATTTCAAATCCTGGCGACGCCCATGCCCGACTGCAAGGCACAGCCTATGTTAAAAACGATGCAGGCGAAGTCGTCACTGAAACGCCGCTTAACACGGTCGTGCTTGATCGCGCAGATCGGATTTACAACGTTAAACTCGAAGAGTTTGATAAGTTAGAGCCGGCTCAAAATTATCATATCGATTTTGACCTTAACAATAGCTACGCCCCGCAAAACAAATTTCGCGAAACGGATGTGGCGGTCGATCCATTGAAGTTTACCCTGCCCTAATGAATTGGATGAAGGCCATATCAAGCGCCTTCTCCGTCACGAGCCTAATGGTCGTGGCCGCCCCGAGCGCATCCGCCAGCTTCCTGGATGAAGACTTTTATTGCCGGACCTATGGCTGTGTCGTTGTCCATGACGGGCGGACCTATGATATCTACGACAATTATATCTTTGCCGGATCCACATGTTGCGTCGCAGTCGGCGCGCCCATGATCCCATACTATCACAGCTCGGGCACCTTAAAGCCAAATTTTACGGACACTTTGAACGCCATTGATGATCCAGGGCCAGGTTCTGGAGCCTTGTTTGACATTACCGATGGCAACGGCAATGTGATCAATGCGGTCCTAGATGATGGCGACGGGTTTTTAGATGCGGGCGACAGCCTTTCTGTCTTTGGACTGGATGCGTTTACAGATGTCACGCTGACCAATGAAGCCCAGAATTATTCGCACAGTTTTTATATTACCTCACGTAATACCCGGTTTTCTCTAAGGGGACAGGCCAATATGGCTAATTCTACGGGCGATCTTAAGGACAGTGTGACGCTGGCCGATATAGGATTTGTGCCATCAATCACACGTCGCGGCAATGATGATGGTTTTGATTTTGGACGCCGCACCAATCGCGGACAAATTAAGATTGATAATGGTCTGAACACTTTAGATGATATCAGCGGTATCCCAACCGAGATTATCAGCTTCAATCGAAATGCCGGCATTCGCCAAAGAAATGGCGACATCAACGACCAGGTTATTCGCTTGGACTTCCTGTATACACTTCCGAAATATGATTTCTCAATGGGGGTTGGAGATCTGGATATGGAAGTCGTCTTCGATTTTTATCGAGAATAAAAAAAACCGCCCCGAAAGGCGGTCTTTTATCCGATTTTCTAACGACTTAGAAGCGTGAAGAATTATCGTTATCACGGTCGCTTTGCAGGGCTTTCAGAAGGTCTTCCGCTGACATTTCCGCAGGCTTAGGCGCATCACCATGTTCAATGGCCAATACCGGTGCTTCTTCCTCTTCTTCCGGCATGTCGTCATCAGTGATAACGCGCTGAAGACTATTGACCAGGCTATCGCGCAGGCCTTCCATATCGAGGGTTTCTTCGGCCAGTTCACGCAGCGCGACGACAGGTGTTTTGTCATTGTCACGATCAATCGTAAGGCTAGCGCCTGCCGCAATATTGCGAGAACGGTGAGAGGCTAGTAAAACAAGATCGAAACGGTTTGGTACTTTTTCAATACAATCTTCAACGGTAACGCGGGCCATGTATACTCCAATACATAAAGGGCGGCGCTTGGCCACCCGGATTCGCCCCCTATTTACTGTGCGGTTTTGTGTAAATCAAGGACAATATTCGCCAAAAAACGCCGAAAAATATGAATTTGCACTTGCAATTCACCTGGGCCACTGTATTAACACGCTGGCACGGTGAAGAAAGCCCGCATGGACCCAACCGACAAATACCAGCTATCAGAAGCCTTATGTCTCGCAACCTCAAAGGACGAGATGTATCGCTTTCTCGTCGACCTTTGCACGCCGGCAGAACTCAGGGCGCTATCTGAACGCTGGGCCGTCGCGAAGCTCCTGGATGAAGGGGAACTTTCCTATCGCGATATTCGTGAGAAAACCGGGGTTAGCACCACAACTATTGGGCGGGTCGCTCGCTTTTTAAAGGATGAACCGCATCAGGGTTATCGCATCATCTTGGACCGTCTCAAGGAACATTAAACATGACTGAACGCTTACGTATTGCCCTTCAAAAAAAGGGGCGGCTTGCTGACGACAGTTACGCCTTGCTCAAAAAATGTGGCCTGAGATTTTCAATTCGCAGTGGCGGCCTGCTCGCCCGGGTTAAAAACATGCCGATTGACCTGCTTCTGGTTCGAGATGATGATATACCGTCATTTGTTGCCAATGATGCCAGTGATATCGGAATTGTCGGTGAAAACGTGCTTATGGAAGAACGATTCACGACGGCAGGCGACCTCGATGCGGACATAAAAATGCGACTTGGGTTTTCGCGCTGCAAACTTTGCCTCGCGGCCCCGGCCAATGGCAAAATTTCAAATCCAGCTGACCTCAGTTATACGCGCATTGCCACGACCTACCCCGGGGTCCTTGGTGATTACCTGAATAAAAACAATATCGTAGCAAAATCTGTTGACATGAAAGGGGCCGTCGAACTCGCGCCGTCTATCGGCATTGCCGAGTCGATCTGTGACCTGGTATCTTCGGGCGCCACGCTTGAAGCCAATGGACTGGTTGCCTTTGAAACCATTCTCGACAGTGAAGCGGTTTTAATCGCGTCGGGGAGAAAACTCAGCCCCGAAAAACAAGCTATCCTGGATAAGTTGCTGAGCCGGATCGACGGAGTCATCAAATCGACCGAAACCAAATATATCATGATGAATGCACCGCGCGATCGCGTCGAAGAAATAACAGAACTCTTGCCCGGTGCTGACGCGCCGACAATCATGCCACTCGCAGGCGATGATAATCTGGTCGCATTACAGGCCGTTTGCACCGAAAATATTTTCTGGGAAACCCTTGAAGATCTCAAAGACCTTGGTGCCCGGGCCATTTTAGTCCTGCCGATTGAAAAGATGATGAGCTAGTCATGCAAACATTCGTCTGGTCAGAGCTTTCCAAATCTGAACGCGCAAATATTTTGTCGCGACCTGAAGGCCTGCAAGACCAGACTGTCACCGACGCTGTTTCCAACATCCTCAGCGCCGTTAAAACCGAGGGGGATCAAGCCCTTATACGGTATTCTTCAATGTTTGATAAGGTCGAAAACCTGCCATTACAGGTCGACCTTGCCGATTGCAAAGCTGCGTGGGAAGCTTTGCCCGCAAACGCGCAACAGGCCTTGAAAATGGCCAAAGCCAATATTGAAACCTTCCACAGTGCGCAGATGCCCAGTTCCATTGAAGTCGAGACGATGCCCGGCGTGGTTTGTCGACGCGAGCCCAGAGCGCTCGAAAAAGTCGGGCTCTATATTCCGGGGGGAAGCGCCCCCTTACTATCAACCGTTCTCATGTTGGCTGTACCCGCTAAGATCGCTGAGGCGTCGCGGCGCATATTGATTTCACCACCGGGCCCCGATGGCAAAATAAACTCAGGCATTCTGGCGGCCGCCTATCTTTGTGAAGTGACCGACGTGTTTGCTTGTGGCGGTGCTCAGGCGATTGCCGCCCTCGCCTATGGCACCCAAACAATTCCAAAATGTGATAAAATATTCGGCCCAGGCAATGCCTTTGTCGCGACGGCGAAATCCCTTGTTTCGCAAGACCCCGGCGGTCCGGCTATCGATCTTCCAGCTGGGCCATCTGAGGCCATGGTCATTGTCGATGAGACTAGCAATCCTGTTTTTGCAGCATCTGATCTTTTAAGCCAAGCGGAACATGATCCTCTGGCGCAAGTTGTCTGCCTGTGCACCTCGCAAAGTTCAGCAGAAAATGTGCAGGCGGAGATTTCAGCACAAATTGAGACTCTTCCGCGTAAGGCAATCGCCCAAGCCGCACTTGAAAATGCCCGCTTTATCGTAGCGGAACAATTCAATGACATGATCGATATCGTCAATATTTATGCGCCGGAGCACCTGATTATTTTGGCGGAAAATCCTGACGGCTTTGTCGGTCAAATTCGCAATACGGGTTCGATATTTCTGGGGCCTTGGACACCCGAAAGTGTGGGCGACTATGCCAGTGGCACCAACCACACCCTTCCCACATTTGGCGCTGCCAGAGCTTATAGCGGTGTCACACTCGAGAGTTTTTTCAAATATATTTCGGTGCAAAAGCTGTCCAAGGACGGTTTCATGGCCCTGGCGCCAACGGTTGAAACGCTTGCCGCCATGGAAGAGCTGGAGGCGCATAGACGCGCCATTACCCTCCGTATGAAGGAGATTGATGCATGAGCGATTGGCCAAACTCTCTCGCCCGCAAAGCCATTCAAGACTTAAAGGCCTATTCGGCCCGTGGAAAATCGACCTCGGCACTTCACCTGGATGCTAATGAAAGCCCTTGGGCGCCCCCACCTGCCGATAGCTCGACCTCAGCCTTTAACCGTTATCCAGGTCAACAACCTCAGGATCTTCGAAATCGGCTGGCGGATATTTACGGGGTCGTTCCAGAACAACTCATGCTCGGGCGCGGCGCCGATGAAGCGATCGACATATTGCTTCGAACCTTTTGCGAAGCCCGTCAGGACAAGATCCTGCTGTGCTCTCCCACATTTGGGTATTTTACAACGGCGGCCCAGGTTCAGGGCGCCTCGATTACCGACGTGCCACTAGCGGATGACTTTTCCTGGGATATTCCAGCGGTTTTAAACGCTATCGAAGCTGAGTCTCCGAAGCTGACCTTTCTATGCTCACCCAATAATCCGACGGGCAATAGTTTAAGTGCAGGTCAAATCCAACAAGTCTGTCAGGCGAGCGTGAATGGTCTCGTAGTGGTCGATGAAGCCTATATCGAGTTTTCATCCCAAAACAGCGTTATCGCGCTTCAATCGGAGTTCCAAAATCTCGTTGTTTTGCGGACCTTGTCAAAAATGTATGCTCTGGCTGGGGTGCGTATGGGTGTATGTGTCGCGGACCCGCGCATCATCGCGCTGATGTTAAAGGTCCTACCGCCCTATCCTATTCCACGCCCAGTCGAAACCGCAGTTATGAAGGCCTTGAGCCCTGCAACTATCGCTGTGCACAAATCCAGGCGCAATCTGATCCGTACCGAAAGAGACCGCGTATTCGCCGAACTACAAGGTTCGGATTTTGTCGAGAAGACTTACCCATCTGATGCAAACTTCATCCTGTTTAAGGCAAAAAACATAGACAAAATGCTGGGCGAACTTCGGGCCGCGAATGTCAGAATACGCGATTTTCGTAGCAAGCTCCCAGATCATTTCAGAATATCAATCGGATCAGCCGAGGAAAACAATATCGCCCTTTCGATATTCAAAGGCGGCACCAAAACTGCGGTCAACAAACGCACCGGCGAAGTATTTCGTAAAACCAATGAGACCGACATTGCGGTTCAAGTCAATTTAGACGACCCGAAAACCGTAAAAATTTCAACTGGCATCGGCTTTTTTGATCATATGCTCGAGCAAATCGCCAAACATGGTGGTCTGGGACTGACCTTGACTTGCGACGGCGATTTGGAAATCGACAGCCACCATACAATTGAAGATACGGCTTTGGCGTTTGGCGCGGCTCTGAAACAGGCCCTTGGGAACAAAGCCGGGATTGGCCGCTACGGTTTTGTTATGCCTATGGACGAAACCCAGGCCCGAATTGCAATCGATCTTTCGGGACGTCCCGCTTTTGTTTTTGATGGGAATTTCCCCACCGAATCCGTTGGTGAGTTTGCCTCGGAAATGTGCCCGCACTTTTTCCAAAGCCTGTCACAGGCCCTCGGAGCCTCAATTCAGATCAGCGTTGATGGTGACAATACTCACCACATGATCGAGGCCTGTTTCAAAGGCGTTGGCCGCGCGCTTCGACCTGCCTTCGCTAAGGTGGGCGGCGATATTCCCTCGACTAAAGGCCTATTGTAATGTCCCTGGTCATCGTCGATACGGGCTGCGCGAACCTATCCAGCGTGGCTTTTGCCTTTGAACGCCTCGGAGTTGCGCCGACGATTTCAAAAGATGCAAACATTATCAGGACCGCGAAGCGTGTTATATTACCAGGCGTCGGAGCCGCGCCCTATGCGCTTCGCAACATCGAAACGGCAGGCCTGCGCGACACGCTCACAACTCTGATCCAACCTGTCCTCGGCATCTGCTTGGGCATGCAAATCCTGTTTGAAACATTGACCGAAGGCGGAGAAAAGCTCGATGGGCTGGGGCTCATCCCGGGTGAAGTTGAGAAACTCGACACGCTCACCCTTCCATCGCCACATATGGGCTGGAACCGACTGGATATTCGCCAGACAGACCCTCTTACAAAAGGCCTGACAGAACAGGACTATGCCTATTTCGTGCATAGCTATGCCGCGCCTGTCTCTGACAAGACTTTGGCCGCTTCGAACCACGGCTCTGAATTTTCGGCGATTGTGCGTAAGGACAATGTCTGGGGCTGTCAGTTCCACCCTGAACGCAGCAGCCAGACCGGCGCAAAAATCCTCAAAAATTTCATGGAAATTAGCACATGATCTTTCCAGCAATTGATCTTATCGACGGCAAATGTGTGCGTCTATACAAAGGCGATTTTGATCAGCGCACAGATTACGCCATGTCACCCGTGGACATGGCCCGTCAATTTGCCGCCGAAGGGGCCGAATGGATCCATATTGTTGATTTGGACGGGGCGAAAAACCAGGCCTCAGAACAATCTGGTATAATTATCGAAATCGCTCAAAAATCAGGTCTCAAAGTCCAAACCGGCGGCGGCCTTAGGCATCTGGAAACGATCAAAAACCTGCTCGCTCAGGATATTGAACGGGTGGTAATCGGATCGTTGGCCATATCTGACCCTAAGCGCGTCCAATCCTGGATGGTTGAATTGGGCCCAGAAAAGATTGTTCTGGCGCTGGATGTCAATATCGATGCCGACGGAATACCCTACCCAGCCAAACACGGTTGGCTGGAAAAGTCTGATCAATCCCTATGGGATGTGATTGAGGCCTATCAGGATAGCGGGCTCAAAACCATTCTAGTCACAGATATTGCCAAAGACGGCGTTCTACAGGGCGCGAATGTTAATCTTTATCGATCAATACAGGCCCGTTATCCTGGCCTTGACCTTATCACCTCTGGCGGCGTCGGAGAGCTCTCTGATGTGCGTGATCTCAAAGCGCTCTCTCCGCACGGTGTTATTATCGGCAAAGCGCTCTATGAAAACCGGTTTTCGCTGGCGGACGCCATTTCATGTTAGCACGTCGGATCATACCCTGTCTCGATGTTCGGGATGGACGCGTCGTCAAAGGCGTCCAGTTTCGAAATCACGAAGATGTCGGCGATATTCTCGATCTTGCTATACGTTATCGCGATGAAGGGGCCGATGAATTGGTGTTTTACGACATTACAGCAAGCACAGACGACCGCAAAGTCAGTCAGGATTGGGTCAAAAAAGTCTCACGAAATATCGATATTCCATTTTGTGTGGCGGGCGGTATCGATTCCGTTGAGGCCGCCGATGCTCGGTTATCAGCCGGCGCTGACAAGATTTCAGTGAATTCACCGGCTCTGTCACGCCCCGACCTTATCAACGAGCTTAGCGACACTTTTGGCGTACAATGTATCGTCGTTGGGGTAGATAGCTTTGAGGAAAACGGAACTTACCGGGTAAAATCTCATACAGGCCGTGAAGACCAAACCCGAGAAACAGGACGAGAGACTCTTTTGTGGATCAAAGAAGCCATTAGACGCGGCGCTGGAGAAATTGTTTTAAATTGCATGAATCAGGACGGGGTGCGTCAGGGATATGACATCTCTCAATTAAAGGCAGCTCGGGATATTTGCTCAGTCCCGCTTATCGCTTCTGGCGGCGCCGGTTCTATGCTTCATTTTGACGAGGTATTTAAACAAGCAAATGTTGACGGCGCGCTTGCTGCAAGTGTATTCCACAAATCCGTCATCGCTATCCCGGATTTAAAATCCTATTTGATCAACCAAGAGCATTCCATTCGACCATGAAACTGGATTTTGAAAAAAGCGGCGGCTTGATCCCGGCTATAGTGCAACATGCCAAAACCTCTCAGGTTTTAATGCTGGGCTATATGAACCAAGACGCCCTGGAGCAAACGCGGGACACTGGACTTGTTACTTTTTTCAGTCGGTCTCGCCAGACCTTATGGGTTAAAGGTGAATCCAGCGGAAATATATTGAAACTTGTTTCAATCGAGCCTGATTGCGATCAGGACACGGTTCTGGTCAAAGCCATACCAAAAGGCCCAACCTGCCATCTTGGGACAACATCTTGCTTTGGCGACAAGAATGTCGAGGGCGTTGCTTTTCTGGCCCATCTATATGATGTTATTGAAAGGCGAAAGTCAGCAAATCCGGAAAGTTCTTACACGGCTAAACTTCTCCAAGGTCCGCTCATAAAAGTAGCGCAAAAGGTCGGTGAAGAAGGTGTGGAAACTGCCTTGGCAGCGGCCGCCGAAGACCGAGACGAAGTCATCTATGAAAGCGCCGATCTTTTATATCACTTATTGGTTTTGTTAGCGGCTCGAAACATTGAATTAGAGGACGTGATGGACGAACTTCAATCACGCCACGGACAATAAAATGAAATTTCATTCGCATAAAAACACAGATGTGTCAGCCGATTTCAGTGACGCTTTGCTGGCGAGCCTGGCACCTGACGGTGGCCTGTGGATGCCCGACATTATTCCAGAATTTAATGCGCAACAGACGTCTCGTTTATCTGCAATGAGCTTTGCAGATTGCGCCGCAGAGCTGGCTCGATATTTCGTCGATGATCAGTTTACAGATGATGACCTGAGAGAAATTTGCCGAGATGCTTACAATTTTCCGGTCCCGCTCCGGACAATGGACAGCTATCAACTTGATCCGGCGACGCCCGAAATTGCCAATGAATTCATACTTGAATTATTCCATGGCCCGACTTTGGCCTTTAAAGATTTTGCCGCAAGATTTATGGGGCGTTGTGCCAGCCATATCATGCAAACGAGCCGGCAAAAACGCACAATCCTTGTCGCGACGTCGGGTGACACGGGCGGCGCTATTGGGGATGCATTCCTTAATCAAAAAGGCATTAATGTATTCATATTTTTCCCTAAAGGCGGGGTAAGCTCGGTTCAGGAGCAGCAACTGACCACAATCGGAAGTAAAAACTCGAATGTACAAGCTATTGCCGTAGACGGCACCTTTGATGATTGCCAGCAACTGGTAAAAGATGCTTTTGCGGATACGGATTTGACCCAAACTCACAACCTGATGTCGGCAAACTCCATCAATGTCGGTCGGGTCATACCGCAGAGTTTTTATTATTTTTGGACCAGTTTTCAAATCAGAGCCGCCTATCCGGACCTGCCGATTGTTTATTCAATTCCTTCTGGCAATCTTGGAAACTTAACGGGTGGACTTATCGCTAAAAAAATGGGGGCCCCCATTGAGCGTTTCGTGGTCGGCAATAATAGCAATGATCCATTTGTTGATTACCTCAACACGGGTGAATATCGTCCAAGGGATTCTGTTCCGACCCTGTCAAATGCCATGGATATCGGACGACCGAACAATTTGGCGCGCATTTTCAATCTTTATGACGAAGATTACAAAGCAATTCAGTCTGTATGCTGGGGGGCTTCTTTTTCTGACTTAGAGACTGAGCGCCATATGCGGCGCATTCATACCGAAACCGGGTATATTATGTGTCCGCATACGGCCGTGGGCCACCTGGCCATGGAAAAATTCTCTGAAGATGTGGAACTAGAATTCATTAAAGTGACAGTTTCAACCGCGCATCCGGCAAAGTTTGCCGATAGTGTAGAACGTATTTTACGTGAAGATATACCCCTACCTGAACCCCTGTCTAAAATCATGAAACGAAAAAAACGCGTAGATGAATTGAAGCCTACCCTTGACGCACTAAGGGATTATTTGGCACAAAACAAATAATGAAACTTTCTTCCCGTCAATTTTTGGATCGATTTAACGATGAAAAGCTCGGCATTGCCTTTGTCGGCATGTCAAATATCGGAAAATCCTTTACGGCCAAACGCATGGCCGAAGCGTTTAAGTTTAAACTGATTGAGGTCGACAAACTCATCTGGGAACGTCTTGGGCATGATACGATGGAAGATTTTGCCGATTGGCAGGGCCATCCCTATGAGGAAGGTTACGAAGAGCGCGAATCCACATCGATTGAGTTTGAAACTTCCGCGACCCAAAAAGCTATCAATATGGCAGCCGGCAATTCAATTCTCGATACGACCGGAAGCGTCATTTATATCGACCCGGCGATCCGACGTGCGATTAAAGAGAATTTCTATGTGGTCCATATTAAAGCGGAACCCAATGATCTTGAACGCCTGAAATGGGACTATTTTGACAATCCCAAACCTCTGATCTGGGGGCGTCAGTTTCGCCCCAAGCCGGGCCTGAGCGACCGCGAAAACATTTATGAGTGCTATCCCAAGCTATTAATGTCACGGGCCAAGGAATATGTCGCCATGGCGGATCAAACTCTGACCTCACGCTTTGTCCTGGACCCAGATTTGACGGATGATGATTTATTCGCCGCGATTAAGCCATCCCGTTAAAAGACGTTCGCTTGCAAGGTCCGCCAGAAATTGCGCGTGGGCCGTCGTATCATTCAAGCAAGGCACATAATCAAATTTAGCGCCGCCCGCAGACATAAACGTCTGCCTTGCCTCAATGTTGATTTCTTCGAGCGTTTCCAGGCAATCTGCAGAAAATCCAGGCGTCAAAACCATTATTTTTTGACCCTCTTTCCCCAAAGCTTCTAATACGTCATCCGTATATGGTTGCAGCCATTCAAGCGGCCCAAAACGGGATTGAAACGTCAACTTCAATTTATCCCCGCGTTGCCCAAGCTTTGTTGCGAGCAATGCGGTCGTTTTTTCGCACTCATTTTGATAAGGGTCACCTTGTTCAACATAGCGCTGGGGCATTCCGTGAAATGACGCTAAAATAGCATCAGGCTCCCAACCATTGGCGTTTATTTTGGCTTCGATCGACGCCGCCAATAAGCCCACATAACGATCATCATCATGATAATCGCGCAAAATTCGTATATTTGGTACGTTTTTACGACCTTTCAGTGCCTTTGAAAGGCCGTCATAAACCGACGCTGTCGTTGGTCCGGAATATTGCGGATAAAGCGGAAGCACAGCAATCTTCGTGCACCCTTTTGCCGTCAGCCGATCAAGCCCTAAATCAATAGATGGATTGCCATAACGCATCGCAATATCCACATGAACCTGTTGCCCCAGAATTTCTTGCACGGCTTGCGCCTGTCGACGGGTTATTCGGATTAGAGGAGCCTCACCATTACTAATACCGTCAGGCTGATCCCAGATTTTTTTATAAAGCCTGGCCGATTTGGCCGGGCGAAACCTCAGGATAATTCCGTGCAATATCGGGCACCAAATCCAACGTGAAGTATTGATGACCCTGCGGTCATGCAGAAATTCAAATAAGTATGGACGCACGGCGTTAGCCGTCGGCGCATCCGGTGAGCCAAGATTGACCAGTAGCAGACCAGGAGTTCCACTCATATCTGTGTCCTTTTTACCGCAATATAAATTTATTTATTCAACGTCTGCGCGCAATGCTTGACCACATTGAGCATATGGTTACCAATGGCATGAGAACTGTTAAATGTGAATAAAAAATGGGGAAGACCTGACTATGCGCAAATTATTTTTACTCGCTGCCAGTTTTGGCGTTTTATCACTTGCCGCTTGTGGCGATAAAACATCTGAGACCACAACTACCGCTGCGACGAATACACCTGCAGCAACAACGACTACATCGAGCGAAACGAATTCTGAACCTACGATACAGGAAGCCAAAGAATTTCTGGAAGCGGCAGAAAAAGAAATTGAAGAATTGAATGAGTTCGGCTCTCGCATTTTCTGGATACAGGCAAATTTCATCACTTATGATTCAAATTGGCTGGCCAGTAAGGTCGGGGCTGATTTCGCGAAATTATCAACCCGACTGGCCAATGAAGCCAAACGGTTTAACGATCTGAATCTTCCGCCAGATATGGCGCGTAAAATGGACGGGTTAAAACGGGGCAGCAATTTCCCTGCACCTGAAAAAGACGGCGCTGCCGAAGAGTTGTCGAAAATCATGACAGATCTGGACGCGGCCTATGGTACGGGTAAATTCAAATATAAGTCATCCGACCCGCAATTTACTGATCTATATGAAGGCAATGAGGAAGGTGTGCTTACGCTGGGGGCTTTATCTGATATTATTGCCAAATCTCGTAATCCAGAAGAATTACAAACCGTCTGGGAAGGCTGGCGAGAGGTCTCGCCACCTATGAAAAATGATTATTCGCGGATGGTTGAGATCATCAATGAGGGCTCACAAGAACTTGGCTTTCCAGACACCGGCCAACTTTGGCGGGCCGGCTATGATATGGATGCGGATGATTTTTCAGCCGAAGCTGACCGGTTATGGGGACAGGTTAAGCCGCTTTATGACCAGCTGCATTGCCATGTACGGGCGAAACTCAATGAAAACTATGGCGATGAAGTCGTGCCACTCGATCAGCCTATTCGCGCCGATATTTTGGGTAACATGTGGGGCCAGTCCTGGGGTAATATTTATGATATGGTCGCCCCAGAAGGCGGTGGTGAAGGCGTTGACGTAACGACGCTTTTGGAAAACGCGGGATATGACCAGAAGAAAATGGTCGAAGTCGGTGAAACCTTCTTCACATCCATGGGGTTTGAGCCCCTGCCCGATACGTTTTGGGAGCGTTCACTGATCACAAAACCTCGCGACCGGGAAGTTCAATGCCACGCCTCTGCCTGGGACCTGGATGATCAGGAAGATATTCGGATAAAGATGTGTACCAAAATCAATGGTGAAGATTTCTCAACCATTCACCATGAGCTCGGGCATAATATCTACCAACGTGCCTATAAGGACCAACCGGTCTTTTACAAGGACGGGGCCAATGATGGCTTCCATGAAGCCATTGGCGATATGATCGCGCTGTCCATCACCCCGGAATATCTGGTTAAAATTGGTCTTTTGGACGAAGCAGATGTGCCTGGCGCAGATGCGGACCTGGCCCTGCTGATGCGACAGGCTATGGACAAAGTAGCCTTCCTGCCCTTTGGTTTAATGGTTGATCAATGGCGCTGGAAAGTCTTTTCAGGTGAATACTCTCCGTCAGAATATAATGATGGATGGTGGGAACTCCGCGAAAAATATCAGGGTCTAAGAGCGCCAGGTGATCGTCCAGCGAATGCTTTCGACCCAGGCGCGAAATATCACATCCCGGGCAACACACCTTATATGCGGTATTTCCTCGCCCATATTTTACAGTTCCAATTCCACCAGGCAGCCTGTGAAATGGCCGGCAATGAAGGCCCGCTTCACCGTTGCTCAGTCTACGGCAATAAGGACGTTGGTCAAAAGTTCAATGCTATGATGGAAATGGGCTCGTCTAAGCCTTGGCCAGATGCCTTGGAAGCCTTTACCGGGACGCGTGATATGGACGGTTCCGCAATTATTGAATATTTTGCGCCCCTAATGACCTATTTGGAAGAGCAAAACAAAGATCGCACCTGCGGTTGGTAATTCGCGATACACTTGATTTGAAAGGCGGCCCTGACGGGCCGTTTTTTATTGATGTTAACGGGTCGGAAAGACTTAATTCCGTAGAAACACGTTATGGTTAACGTGATTCCACCGGCTGGCAGCGATTCTGCACGCGAAGTCGTCCTGATTATAACGGATGATCATACCGATGTGGATGAGGTCGTTTCGGTATTAGAGCAGAAGCGATATGACGTCAAAACAGCCATTTTTGACGGCAAAACCTTAAAGAACACGCCCCGTAAAGCCCCTTCGGCCGTGTTATGCTATTTTACCAAAGTTGATAGCGCGATCGATAAAATCGTTTCTACTTTGAAAGAGCGTTATCAGCCTCGCAACATTCCATTTATTGGCGCCTTAAACCGCACAAATGAACACCTCAAATGCTTTGACAGTTTGATTTTCCCTCCGGCACATCCGGCTCAAATCGCAAACCGCGTCAATTCCATGGTTCGCATCAATGTCATGCAGACCGAAATAGCCCTCCGTATCGATACCTTATGGCAAGATTTTCGGGTGGATTACGATTTCACTGAGATGTCGTTCGAAGACCCATTTCGCGTTTTGTTTATAGGTAAGGCGACGCCTGAATTTATGGTTATTATAAATGCCTTGCAAACCCGCGATGTTGAAGTGGTGGCGGCCTTTACATCATTTAGTGCATTTGACTTTTTGCACGAACACGCCTTTGACGCAGTGGTCATGAATGCGCTGACAACGGTTGAACCGGCTATGACCATTAGTGAAACAATGCGCCGCAATTCTAAACTTTATCATGTCCCGACCCTTTTCCTGATCGGCGATGATTTTGACTCCTATGACATGGCTTACCAGAAAGGCGCTACCGACCTCATCGCCTCGAGTTGTACCGAAGATCAAATCAGCGGACGAATTTTAGAACTCGCAAATTATCATCGCATCCATCGGCAACTCAAAACGGAGTTTGAAAAAATCGGGTGTGAAACCTGTTTTGATAAGGACAGTCGCACCTATTCCAGCGATTTTTTCAGTGCCCACCTCGCACGCGCCTGCAAATATTATCCGACGCAAGGACTTCCTCTCTCTCTAATCACTGTCAAAGCCAACCCGGCATATGACGGTATCGTACCGCCCGAAGCGGAAAAAAAAGCCTATGATCAATTGGCCGACCTGATCAAAAACATGGTTCGTATGCAGGATGCGGTCGGGCGTTTAACTGACAATAAATTCGCTATCACCTTTCCGGCCCAGGAAAAAGCGCGGCTTGAGACCGTTATTGACCGCTTGTTCGGCGTTATTGATTGCACGGCCTTTGATCTTGGCGACGGGTCATCCAAGACATTCCGTCTTCAAATCAAAGTGAATCTGACACAGCAGATTGAAGAAGAATCAGCACCAGATCTGCTAAAGCGCACATTACAGGCCAACACTCCGCAATCTTCGGGAAGTAATGAGGGCCTTTTATCCGCTAATGACCCTGAAGCGCTCGTAACACGTCAACGGTATGTTTAACCCGCCGATCTGACTGTTCGAGGTGTCCCGCCACAAAGATTGTTTGATCCGGACGCAAGCGCCAACCATTGTTTTGCGTGATAGCATTCATTATCACTGATGGATCAGTAATATCCTGGTGGCGCATAGTCAAAACGATACCTTTAGGGCCAGCATCCACTTTTTGCACATGAGCTTGTCGTGATAAACGTTTGATTTTCATAACATTAAATAATGATTTCAACTCTTCAGGCAATGCACCAAAACGGTCTATCAGCTCTGCAGAAACGGCATCTGATGCTTCATCGCTGTCAATTTCACCGATCCGCCGATATGTCGCGAGCCTTAGGTTCAGATCTTTAATATAGTTTTCGGGTATTAGAACTGAAACGCCTAAATTCACCTGAGGCGACCAAGATTGGGCACTTGTGTCAACGCCGTCTTTAAGTTCAGCTACTGCCTCTTCCAGCATGTGTTGATATAATTCAACTCCAACATCTTTTATATAGCCTGACTGCTCCTCCCCAAGAGGATTGCCACCGCCACGCATATCAAGATCATGACTGGCCAAAGTAAATCCGGCCCCGAGTGTGTCCAGAGATTGCAAAATCTTTATTCGCTGCACGGCATTAGCCGTCGCTATATTCGCATCTGGCATGATCAAATAGGCATACGCTCTGACTTTACTGCGACCGACCCGACCTCTGATTTGGTAAAGTTGAGCCAGACCAAATCGATCTGCGCGATAAACGATCATTGTATTCGCGCTTGGGATATCTATCCCGCTTTCGATAATCGATGTCGTCAGAAGTACGTCATATTGACCATCATAAAACGCCGTCATGATGTCTTCCAATGCGGTGGAATTCATCTGCCCATGGGCAATTACATATTTAACTTCCGGGACATCATTGCGTAGAAAATCCTCAAGACGTCCCAGGTCAGAGATGCGCGGTGCGACAAAGAATGTCTGACCACCTCGGTATTTTTCGCGCAAGATCGCCTTCCGAATGGATATCTCGTCAAAAGGCGTTACAAATGTTCGGACGGCTAATCGATCTACGGGTGGCGTTGCGATCAAAGATAGATCTCGAATTCCCGACAAGGCCATTTGAAGTGTACGAGGTATCGGGGTCGCCGTGAGCGTCAGCACATGCACATTAGCTCGCAAGGACTTCAACCGCTCCTTATGCTGAACCCCAAACCGTTGTTCTTCGTCAACAATCAACAATTCGAGATCCGCAAATTGAACATTTTTTGCCAGAAGTGCATGGGTCCCGATAACGATCTCACAGCGCCCATTGGCTAACTCTTCTTTCGTAGCCTTTGCTTCTTTGGGCGTCACCAATCGTGACAATTGTCGGATATTAACCGGTAAGCCCCGAAAACGTTCAGAAAAGGTCTTGAAATGCTGACGACACAGCAAAGTCGTTGGCGCCACAAGCGCGACCTGTTTGCCTGTCATAGCAACAGCATAGGCCGCTCTTAAAGCAACTTCAGTTTTCCCAAATCCAACATCACCGCATATAAGGCGATCCATTGGCGTTGACTTCTCAAGGTCACCCAACACATCGTCGATCGCATTCAGCTGATCATCTGTTTCAATATAAGGAAAGCGCGCGCTAAATTCGTTATATTCGGCAGGCGAAACATTTATTGGCTCACTTTGGCGCATCAAGCGCTTGGCGGCGATTTTGATTAACTCCGCCGCCATGTCTTTCAGACGTTTTTTGGCTTTAGCCTTGCGCGATTGCCAGGCCACACCGCCCAGCTTATCGAGAACAGGGTTATCTGATCCCGCCCCGTAGCGTGAAAGCAATTCGATGTTCTCGACGGGCAGATAGAGCTTCGCACCGCCGGCATATTCAAGCTCAAGACAATCATGTGGCGCATCTTGTACCGACAAGGTTTTGAGACCGAGATAACGCCCCAATCCATGATCCATATGAATGATTAAATCACCCGGCGATAATGACGAGGCCTCTGCAATAAAGTTTTTAGCTTTTCGCTTACGCCCACGATTGACGAGGCGGTCTCCCAAAATATCCTGCTCGGAAATAATCGCGAGGTCACTCAGTTCAAATCCGCGTTCCTGTGGCAGAATTACCCGCCGAACATCGCCTGGCTTTAACGCTAACGCCGATGGCCCGTCCTCTAACAATGGGATCGGGTGGTCATGGTCCTCAAAAACATTGCCCATACGATCCGCTGACCCTTCCGACCAGCAGGCGATCAGGACGCGTTTCTTTTCCGATTGCAGTGTCTTTATATGTTCAATGACGGCTTTAAAAACGTTGACGCCTTCTGTGCGACGTTCATTTGAAAAACTGCGCCCAACAGTTCCGTTAAAGCTCAAATGATGTTCTGAATTTGGCGGCACAAATGGCGAATGTCCGCGCAGGCGATGGTTTCGCAATTGCGAGTGCCATTCATCATCACTCAAATACAGGCGCGATGGCTCCAGCGGGCGATAAAGCCCGGTAATTTTGGAAGGATCTCCTGATCCTGTGTCGCGTGCTTGCGCGTGCTCTTCCCGAGACTGATAAAAGTCATCAATGATTTCTTCGCGTTCCTTTTTGGCGTCCGCCAATAATTCGTCCGTAATAATCAGCGTCTCGTCGTCGAAGTATTCAAATACGGTCGAAAGTTGTTCAAAAAACAGAGGTAAATAATGCTCGATACCTTGAGGCCTAATGCCCTCGCTAACGGACGCATAGATCGGATCTTTACTGATGCCACCGCCAAAGGCCGCTATATAATTTTTACGAAAAATCGAACGGGCGGCTTCAGAAAACATGATTTCGCTCACCGGGGCAAATGTCACATTATCCACCTGACGGACAGTACGTTGGGTTTCGACATCAAATACTCGAAGGCTTTCCAGCTCATCTCCGAAAAAATCCAACCGGATCGGATCTGTCAAAGCCGGGGAATATACATCCACAAGCCCGCCCCGAATAGCGTAGTCACCCGGCTCAACAACGGTCGAAGCCCGCGAGTAACCGTTTAAAGCCAAATATTCTTCAAGCGCTTCGCGCTTTAGAACCTGCCCTGCTCGTGCGATAAATCCCGTTTCTTTGATTACCGAACTTGGCGGCACAAATTGGGACACGGCGTTGACGGTCGAGATGACGATAGAAGGACCATCAGACGGTTCATTTGCGATTTGAAATAAAGCCGCCGCCCGTCGCGCGGCCAACATCCGACCTGGCGATACCCGGTCATATGGCAGGCAATCCCAAGCCGGCAATTGAAGAAGTGGTATGTCAGGCGCAAAGAACTGACAGGACTTAAAGATCGCGGCTGAACGCCCGTCATCGCGCGCGATAAATAATATGCGCTGGCCCAATTTCTTTGCCGCGCGGGTCAGCACCCATGCATCGACGCCTTCTGGCACGCCGCTGACAATCAGATCTGCTTCAGATCCGCAATATCGCTGTAAAGGAATTTGCATTAGAATTCTGGCCGAAACTTTCTGATCCGATCAACTAGTTTTGCATCATATTGACCTGGCAATTCCTGCTTGCCGGTAATCCAATCATAAATATCATGATCCTTGGCAGACATGAGATGCTCAAAAGCTGAAAGCTCAGCATCATCCATCCTATCTATATTTACCTTTAGAAATCCGCCCAGCAACAAATCCGCCTCTTTGAAGCCACGATAATTGGCGCGATAAAGCAGTTTCTTTTTACGAATATCGTTCATTTCCGTCTCCGGCGTGCCTCATACAGAATTGAATTCTATCTGTCACTTGCGAAGCAGAATTTTCTCGTTCAATTAATGTAGTATGAGACCGGATAATTTGTTCCCGCTTTTTGCTGATGTAACGACGCTTAATGGCGTTGGGTCTCGCGTTAAGGACGCCTTGAGCCGGGCTATGGGCACCCGAATTAAGGATCTGGTTTTCACACCGCCCAACAATGTCATTGACCGCACGCATACACCTGACATTGCCACAGCCAAAACCGGAGAGATCTGCACATTCCATATAACGGTCGGCCGTCATTCGCCGCCCTCTTCCCGAACGCGACCTTATCGCATCAAGGTCTATGACGAAACGGGTGAAATGACCCTGATTTTTTTTCATGCGCGGGCTGATTACTTAAAGCGACAACTACCCGAAGGGGCCCAAAGACTTATTTCCGGAAAAACAGAGGTCTATAATGCCCTGCTTCAAATGACCCATCCGGATTATATATTGGCTCCAGATGGCAAAGATACGATTCCGCCCTATGAAACCCATTACCCGCTAACGGCCGGATTGTCACAAAAGGTCGCTCGCAAAGCAGTAATGCAGGCCGTTCAACGTATTCCGAAATTCGACGAATGGCTCGACCCTGCACTAGTTAAACAACAAGAGTGGCTGAGCTTTCATGAAGTACTGACGCGCTTACATCAACCAGAACACCCTCTGGATGCCACCGACGGGTCCAAACTCCGTCAACGCTTGGCCTATGATGAACTTCTGGCCAAGCAATTGGCAACAGCACTGGTCCGCGCTTCAAACCGTCGACAAAAGGGGCATGCTTTTCAAGCTCCAGGCTCATATATTCAAGACGTGCTGTCGGGCGCGCCATTTGAACCCACAGGGGCGCAAAGTCGTGCCTTTGAAGAAATACTTCATGACCTGAAAGCGCCCTATAGAATGGCTAGATTGCTTCAAGGCGATGTGGGCGCTGGCAAAACATTTGTCGCCGCGCTGGCCGCCGCCTATGTCGTAGAATGCGGTTTCCAAATTGCCTTAATGGCACCCACCGAGATTCTGGCTCGACAACATGCCCACAGTCTGGCCAAAACCCTGGAACCTGCGGGCCTGACAGTTCAGGCCTTTACGGGCTCCGATAAAGGTAAGGCCCGCGACGCCATTATGACAGGGCTGGCTGAAGGATATATCGACGTCATCATTGGAACTCACGCACTCTTTCAGGAAAAAGTCGAGTTTAATAAATTAGGCCTTGTGATTATTGATGAGCAACACCGATTTGGCGTGAATGACCGACTGCGGCTCACTCAAAAAGGTCACAGGCCGGACCTATTGGTCATGACGGCCACCCCAATTCCCAGAACGCTTGCCTTGGCCTCCTACGGCGACCTCGACATCTCAAAGATTGATGAGAAACCAGCTGGTCGCCGTCCTATCGACACCCGAATTCTCCCCATGGCGAAATTGGACAATGTTATCCATGCCATTGGTCGATCTATAGAAAATGGCAATCAAATTTATTGGGTCTGCCCTCTCGTTGAGGATAGCGAGTTGATTGACCTGTCATCAGTCGATGATCGCCATCGGCAACTTTCGGCCATTTTCGGCCAAAGAGTGGGTCTGGTGCACGGTCGGCTCAGTTCTCAGGAGAAGAACCAAGTAACCGAGACTTTTAAAAATGGTGGCTATGACATTCTGGTCGCGACGACCGTGATTGAGGTCGGGATCGATTCTCCGGACGCGACGGTCATTGTTATTGAACACGCGGAACGTTTTGGATTGGCGCAACTCCATCAATTGCGTGGACGGGTTGGGCGTTCTGACAAAGACTCAAGCTGCTTACTGCTGTATCAAGGCCCTCTTTCCGCGAATGGCAAAGCTCGGTTGGAAATTATGCGTGAAAGCGAAGACGGCTTTTTGATTTCGGAAAAGGATTGGGAATTAAGAGGATCTGGCGATTTGCTGGGCGCGCGGCAAAGTGGGCTTCCCAAATTTGCCTTTGCCGACCTTGATAAACATAAATCTTTACTTGAAACCGCGCATCAAGATGCCCGCTTGATTGTCGAGAAAGATCCGGGTTTGCAAACTTCTAGAGGCGAAGCCCTCCGAACGTTACTATACCTTTTTGAACAGGATTACGGGATTGAACTCATGCAAGCGGGTTAATCCGTTTTTTGCTCAAGCTTCAGCTTACCCTTTTTGCTTTCGAGTTTCTCGACCTCTTCATTGGACGAGACCATGCCACCAGAAATAATCATCTTTGCGCCCTCTTCCGGCGTCATATCCAATATTTTAACGTCAGTGCGTTTCGTAAATAGCAAAAATCCAGACGTCGGATTAGGTGTCGTGGGAACAAACACACAAACATAACCTTCTTTCAGATGTTCCGTTGGCGCACCATTTAAGTCAGAGGTGATAAATCCGACAGCCCAAAGGCCCTTCCGCGGATATTCAATCAGACAAACCTCTTTAAAGGCCCGGTCCTTTTGCTGGGCCATGGTATTCACGATCTGCTTAAGCGCATTATAGACATTGCTGACCAGGGGCACGCGCGCCAATAGACGCTCACCTGCTTTCAAAATCGACGTCCCGACGAAGTTTGAAACAAAGACGCCAAGCAAAAACAACGCAACAATGGCGATAATGATACCCGTACCTGGAATACTCAGTCCGGTCATCTGTTTGATTAGGATATTTGGGTTCAAATCAGGTGGAACCAGGCTCAGTACCCGTTCATCCACAAACCGGACAAAAATAGTGATTAGCCAGATCGTCATTCCAATCGGAAGCGCAATAATGACGCCCGTGAAAAAACGGTTCCGAATCCACCGGACTAGTCCGGGTTTCCCCTCATCTTTCTCTTCTATCTCAATTGCGTCTATTTCGGACATTTTCATCTCATTAAAATTGCAACACCTATTTGCCCCTGCGGGCTCGGCCATGCTAGTGAGTCTCTGCCTATAGCGGCAATTTTATGGCATGGATATCGCGAATATGCGGCAATTTTCATCAAACACCATATTACGCATGACAATTGCGTTATTCGTCGTTTTGATATTCGCTTTATTGTTCTTCTACCGAGACGATATTTTCCAGTCTATGCTGGACCCGGGAGAACCTTTTCAAACCTACGAAGCCCCAACGGCGCCGGACTATAATGAAGCCTCAGCCTGGATGGTTTTACCAGACCTGGAAGCTGATCCATATAATGATCCGACTTTTGGCGATGTGTTTGTTGTCGCGCCAGGGCTTTATAAAGGCGGCGAACATTGGAATCTGCCGGTTGATAATGCGCGCCGAAGGGAAAAACTTCAGCATGTGATTGTTCCTAATTATGTTATGCCATTTGCCAAAGCGGGTCGCGTATTTGCACCTTATTATCGTCAGGCCTCACTTTATACCTTTATGACTTCGCGCGAAGACGCTCGTTTGGCTCAAGATCTGGCCTACCAGGACGTTCGCAAGGCCTTTCGTTTCTTCTTAAAAAATTCACCGCCTGAACGTCCAATAATTCTAGTCGGACAAGATCAAGGCGGATCACATGTTCAACGGCTTTTAGCGGATTTTTTTTCAGGTGACCTAAAGAACAGGCTGGCCGCCGCTTATGTCATTGGGCATCCGCTACCGCTTGATAAGTTTGAAAACGAGCTGGCTAATCTTTCGCCTTGTGAAAATGAGGCCGATATAAACTGCGTTGTTGCTTTTGGCGCCTTCATGCCGAGCGACGGCCTAATTGCGCGTCGATTTGTAAACAGACTAAAAGTCTATGAAAGCGACGATTACGAAGTTGTCGCCAATCGCCCTCTCCTTTGTATGAACCCGCTCCTGTGGGACCGCAGTTCGGATTACGCACCGCGACGCCTTCATCTTGGGGGTGTGGCGGCCAATGGGCTTGAAACAGATATGGAACCGGCTCCGATCAGTAAACAAACCGGGGCACAATGTCAGGACGGCATATTATATATAGACCGCCCTCGCCGTAAGGTTTTCAGACGGCCAATAAAATTTGGTGGGAAATTCAGAACGCTGCCATTTAATATTTTTTATGAGGACCTCAAAGTGAATGCGCAAGTTCGGGTCAATGCTCTGTTAGAGACCGGCAAGCTTCCCCGGCGCACCAACAAACTCGACGACCTTGAGATTATCGAAATAATTGAAAGCCCCGTAACACCAATTGTCGAAGGCGAAACGCCGGGCAACCGATAAAATCACTTAAATTTGACTGACAAAATCCGAACTCACCAAGGAAAGTCTTGAACCCGTTTTTCCCCTGCGTTAGGGCAATCTTCTAGGAGAATTATCATGCCTGTAAATTCCGTTTTAGACTTGATTGGCAACACGCCCCTAATCCGCTTGGATGAAGCTTCAAAACTCACGGGTTGTGAAATTTTAGGCAAGGCCGAATTCGCCAATCCAGGCCAATCAGTTAAAGACCGGGCCGCGCTCAGAATTATCCGTGATGCCGAAAAATCTGGTCAGCTAAAACCTGGGGGCATAGTCGTCGAAGGTACGGCCGGCAATACGGGGATTGGTTTGGCCATGGTCTGCAGCGCACTTGGGTATCGCTGTAAAATAGTCATGCCGCGCACCCAAAGTCAGGAAAAAAAGGATGCGGTAAAATTATTAGGCGCGGAACTGATTGAAGTCGACGCGGTGCCGTACACTAATCCAGAAAACTATGTACACGTTTCGGAACGACTGGCCAAAGAAATGGATGACGCTGAGCCCAATGGCGCCATTTGGGCCAATCAGTTTGACAACACGGCCAATCGTGACGCCCATGTTAACGGAACAGGGCCAGAGATATTTGAGCAAACTCAGGGCAAAGTTGATGGATTTATTTGTTCAGTCGGATCAGGCGGAACGCTGGGCGGCGTTTCCTTGGCTTTGAAAGCCCTTAATCCGGACATTCAAATCGGCATCGCTGACCCTTATGGCTCCAAAATGTATGGGTATTACAAACATGGCAGCCTCGAAACCGAAGGAAATTCTATAACTGAGGGTATAGGCCAAGGGCGTATTACCGCTAATTTGGAAGGCATAATTGTTGACCGTGCCTACCGTGTTTCCGACAAAGAAGCCCTCGAGACTTTGTTTTCACTCAACCAACTTGAAGGGCTTTGCCTAGGCGGGTCTTCCGGAATAAACATTGCGGGGGCGATACATATGGCGCGAGAAATGGGCCCTGGCCACACGGTTGTAACCATCTTATGTGATTATGGGCAGCGCTATCAATCCAAGATTTATAATCCGGAATTTCTCGAAGAACGGGGGTTGCCGGTTCCACCATGGCTCAGATAGGCTCCATAGTATCCGTTGAATGGTTAGCCGAGAATATAGGCCAAACCGGCATACGTATTCTCGATGGCACCTGGAAAATGCCGGGAGTCGAAGAAAAGCTTCCCGGCGGCTATATTCCGGGTGCGCTTTTTTTTGATGTCGATGAAATTGCCGCCCCGGATACCATGGCGCATATGCTGCCATCCGCTGAAACTTTCACCCATCACGTTGAAAAAATGGGTCTCAAAAATTCGGACCATATTGTAGTTTATGACCGACATGGGCTTAAAGCCGCCGCGCGGGTCTGGTGGAAATTTCGGATGTTTGGTCATGACAAAATTTCAGTCCTCGAAGGCGGATTGCCCGCCTGGATAAAAGCCGGACAAAAAATCAGTGCGGAACAATCTTTGGATTGGGAAGTCTCGAAATACAAAATTGCCGACCCAATTGCTAAAGTTGCCAATTTGGAAGACATTGTTGAAAGCTTGGACAAATCTCCCCAAATTCTGGATGCCCGCGCCAAGGGACGATTTGAAGGCACATCTCCTGAGCCTCGTAAAGGCCTTAGACCGGGTCGAATTCCTGGAAGCCGGAATTGGCCCTATTCACAGCTGTTTGATGATACGGGACACCTAAAATCAAAGTTAGACCTTGAAGCACAAATCAGAGACCTGGACGTCGATATTGAAAAGCCGATTATTACGACCTGTGGATCAGGTATAACGGCTGCGGTGCTCGCCTTGGCCCTGCATCAGCTTGGCGCAAAAGATGTCACGCTGTATGACGGATCATGGACCGAATGGGGGACGTCGCAGGCCCCGATAGAAACTGGACCCATAAATCATGGATAAGAAAACAAAATTTTCACATCTAGGGCGCCCTGTTCCGGGGAAAAGTACGGCCGTTAATCCGGACATTCGACGCGCCACGACCCTCTTATTTGAAAATGTAGACGATCTGTTTCGCGGTGATATTCGGACCTATGCCCGACATGGCAGCCCAACGCATGACGACCTCGAAGCGGCGTTTACTGAGCTTGAAGGCGGCTTCGGGACATCACTTACGCCGTCTGGATTTTCAGCCTGTACCTTAGCCATTCTCTCTCAGGTAAAAGCCGGCGATCATGTGCTTATTACTGATTCAGTTTATGGGCCTACGATGAATTTTTGCCTGGGGTTTTTAAACCGGTTTGGCATTGAGACGACCCGATATGCCCCGCGAATCGGGTCAGATATTGCAGATTTGTGCCAGGACAACACCTCTCTGATCATAATGGAATCGCCGGGGTCATTATCTTTTGAAGTTCAAGACATTCCCGCGATTTGCAAAATTGCGCACGCCCGAGGCATTGCGACCATGGTCGATAATACATGGGCGTCAGGGCTAAGCCTCAATCCATTGGCGCTTGGCGCAGATATGAGCGTCCATGCGGCAACGAAATATATTGGCGGCCATGCGGATGTCTTTGGAGGCGCCGTCATCAGTCGAACCGAAAGCATACATAAAAAAGTCGCCTTCACCCGAAAAATGATCGGGCACAGCCTGTCGCCTGATGATGCTTACTTATTACTGCGCGGGTTCAGAACCCTAGTCACTCGATTTAATACCCAGGCGGGAACAGGACTGGCACTCGCGCATTGGCTGAAAGCGCGTCCAGAAGTAAAACGCGTCCTGCACCCTGCTTTGCCATCTCATCCAGATCATAAGCTTTGGCAGCGCGACTTTACAGGCGGGGCGAGCCTGTTCGGTGTCGAGCTTAATCCAATTGATGCGCAAAACGTGAAAGCCTTTGTCAATGGCCTGAAATTGTTTGGCACTGGATTTTCTTATGGCGGGTATGAAAGCGTTGTCAGTTATTGTGATCAAATTCTGCACCGCACAACACCGCATGACATCAGCGGCCCTCTTATACGGTTTGGATGCGGACTTGAAGACATCACAGATTTGAAAAATGATATAATTCAAGCTTTTAATGACCACTTCTAAAGTCAAATCAAAACCCATTTGGCGCCGCAAACGAAGCTGGTTTCTTTTGCTTTTAATAGCTGTTTATGGCCTGTTACTCTCAAATCGCGGCACACGAATTTTAATGCAGACGGCGGCTAACCACCCAAAAAGTCAAGCGGCCACGCCTGTTTTAAGCCCAACTGACCTCTCGGATTGGGAGAACATTCAAACAAAAAAACTCAAAGAACTTTTCCAGACGCATATTTATGGTGATTTCCCACTGGAAATGACCCTCCGAGCTGAAGAAATGAGCCGCTTACCCGGAACTTATTTTGACAATAGCGCCACGGTTGATATCGCAAATTTGACACTGATAAACACTGAAAACGAAAAGACACGCTCGTTTGGTTTGGTCATCATACGTCCAATCGAGTCCGAAGCAAGAATACCGATAATAGTCTCGCAAAACTTCTGCCCGAACCACAATGTCGTTCCGATTAATGGCGTCCCAAAACCCCAAAACATCACCTTTGATTGCAGTGGTGACGGGATGATGTCGAATGTGTTTCTGTATTTCTTTGGACGTCACATCACGACGCCGCCAATCAAAGACATTATGCAGCGTGGCTATGCGTTTGCGGCGGTATACCCGACAGAGTTTGTTCCAGACAGTGCACAAGCCGGACAATTGATACTCAATGATTATTTTGACAATTTTGAGGTCTCAGAGCGCCCAGGGGCTTTAATGGCCTGGGCCGCGCAGTTCAGCCTGCTCTCGGACTATCTTGAAACCAAATTAGGATTTTCGAAAAGCATAGTCTATGGGCATTCTCGCTTTGGAAAAACCGCCTTGATCGCGGCCGCTTTTAATCCTGAAATCGACGGTGTGATAGCGCATCAATCTGGAACCGGCGGCGCCTCGCTCTCTCGCGATAAGCCCGGCGAAACCGTTTCTGATATCACAAATGGTTATCCGCATTGGTTCGGCAATAGATATCAAAATTATGCGCTGTCGCAAAAAGAGTTACCTGTAGATCAGCATCAATTGCTCGCATTGATCGCTCCGCGCCCCATCTTACTTGGCAATGCCCGGCGCGATGTCTGGTCTGATCCAAATGGTGGATTTCGAGCCGCGCAAGGCGTCAATCCTGTTTATCAATTATATGGCAATTCAGGCCTGACAGCGAAGAAACTTTCGGACTTCAATCCCGAGGACAAAATATCGTTTTGGATCAGGCCTGGCACCCACGGCGTGGTCAAAGAAGATTGGCCCGCATTTCTCGATTTTCTTGATGCCCAACTTAAATAAGATCAGGAAAATTGCGTATTGGTTTCCTCTTCACCCGCGCTCAGAAGTTCTACAAATTTTTCCGCATTAATAGACACATCGTCTGGCCCTATCTGGTCGAACGGATCTTCAAGATGCGTTTGTATATTGTCCAGACCAACAAGGATAATCGCGAACAACACCGGCATAACATAGGCCAAATAAGGATGATATTCCGCCGCCTCATTGGCAAAATAAGGCCCGTAGAGTACGGGTAAAACGACAATGAAAAAGTCGCTAAAGGCGCGCAAGGTTCGCGGCGTACGATATTGATAAACGTGCTTGGCATGCTCGAATGAAATGATCATTTTGGATAAATATTGATTACATCTGGAACATTCGCCGCCCGCCAAGCCTTCTTCTCGCATACGTTTGATAAACAGAGATAGATCGGAAAAAGCCGCATACACGTCCCGTTCGTGACCCGGCATATCATCCAAACTTCCCTTAAATAAATCCCGTGTGGCTTTGAGTAATTTATGCAAAGCCGTCTCCACATGATCTAGGCGGTCGCGACTATGTTCCGGAAGCCAATCTCGCGCGGCAAAATAGATCGCTCGCCCATGGGCCTTGATCGTTCCGTAATCATCCAGAGTGATTTCGCGCCTTTTATAAGCGTGGCCAATAGAAAACACGATTGGAAAAATGACGGCTGTAGAAATGATCGTCAGCGGGTAATCGGCCCGAATGTTAAACCGAAGACTAGCCCATGTGGCTGCGATCGCCATCAGGGCGATCACCAGACTTTTCCAATTAATAATAAGGGTCAGACGAGAAATGCTTTTCATAGTTCCATGCCTAGAAAACTATGTTTGAGAATTTCTTAAAAAGGCAAAACGCAATTTTTGCTCAGTACTCCAAACATGATAAGCCCATTTGCAACATATTCACTGCTAATTAAAGCATTTCGATTAGATTGACCGGATGTGCGGAAATACAAATTCACCAAAAAACATGTTCGAAAGGCGTCAAGTAACGCCGATAAGCGCGGCACGTTTTTTGGGGTATAAAAGAGAATTCACAGCGGCTGCCCCCCCGGAACACTCAAAATGACCGGCGCTTACAATACAGCCAGTGCGTTTTTAGACGCTGGGAATTACGATTCCGCTAAGAAAATTGCCGAAAATATTTTGGATAAAGCGCCCGATGACATCAAAGCACTTATACTCTTAGCTAAAATTGAAAAAGCCCAACAAAACTATGATCAAGCCCTGTCCTTTATTCACGCCGGATTACGAAGCAATCCACTCAATCAGGCGCTCAGAAAGCAAGAGATACTGATATTCATGGATATGGATAGGAAACGAAAAGCTCGGCTAGGTATTAAGCAGTTTGAAACAGACTTTCCTTTAGCCAATATAGATCAAGACTTTTTAAAGCTCATTTACGAATCGCATTTTGGCAGTGACAAACGCGCATCCCAAAAACTGCAAAATTCTGCTTTCGCAAATGACGCTTTAGCTCAAGGGATATTTTATACAAATTCCGGGGCCCTATTTGCAGGACAGAGAAGTCTGTTGAAGGCATTGGAAAATGACCCGGTTTGCTTTTCCACTAATTCCGCCTTTGCAGTAAATCAATTTGCTCTTTCCAAACCGTGGGCAGTTCGCAAAGCGGCTAAACAGGCGCTTAACAGCAATCCAACTGACTTCAGCATGCGTTTTTTGAAATCAATTGCTCTTTGGAGCTACCTGCCGCCAATTTACTATGTGCACCTCATAATCACCGCCTTTTTTATTCTGAGTCGCCGAATTCCAGCCTTGCTGCTAATCCTTATAGGCGTGCTGTTCGCAGCAATAATAATGATGCCCTTTAGTTGGTTTCACTCACAGGTCGAGCATCTAACAGGTTTCCGTCACATGAAATGGGTAACGGTATTTCTTCTAATCGGATATTTCTCTTCATTTCTCTTATTGAATGAAAGAATTCGCAATCGGCTAATCCCATCGAAACGAAAAATTCAACTTAAAGACTATTAGGTGCGCCAGTTATGACAAATCATGAACCCCTATTAGAGTTCATCGAAGACAAGAAAGTAATCCGTCGGCTGTTTTACTGGGGCGGATTGGCACTTTTTGCATGTGCGTTGATGTTTGGTCCCTATAAACTTACCCGGGTCGACGGAGTCGGAATGGGGCCCGAGCTAAGTCGGACTGAATTCTATGTAACCGTAAAGCCAAATAAAATTTGCATATCCGATTTAGTTCAAGTCGTCGGAGCCAACAAAGAAGTCTTGGTCAGGTCAGTGGCGGCTTTGGAGGGCAGCACTCTCTCTTTGAACAATAATGGCTATAAATTAAATGGCATCGACTTCGTAATGAGCGAACGTTGGGTCACAAATGCAGAATCTCAATTCGACCAGTCAAAAAAAATAACCATTCCTGATAAACACGTCCTTTTAATGCGAACTGATCCGGATGCTAATCCCGACAATAAATATGAAAGCTTCAAAATTCTCGAAGCGGAAAATATAAAGCGTCGTTTCTCGCGAGTTGTAACTTCATTCGTTCCGTCGCGGATAGGGTATAAATTACGAAGCACAGATGTAGCCCCAAGCCATTGCCAAGCCTACGTTTAAGCCTCTAGAGAGCTGATATTCATGAATGAAATGGCAGATCCGGCAGGAGTGATGAGCGGCGAAAATCCAATGGGTTTTTGAATCTAACCGCCCCTTCCTGCATCGTTGATTTCTCACGCATTTTTTGCGGTCTGAGTCTAACCACCCCTATTCATCATAAAGGAGAAAGAGATGAGCATGAGAACCGTGTGCGAATTTAACCACGACAAAATTCACAAGATTAAAGAAAGTCCAGACCAATTTGTTGAGGCACTTTACTATGCACTTTCCAGCGGGGGGCGCGACTACGACAACAAACTACAGTCGTTTGGGCTTGAGCTTGCAACCACACAGACACCCCCGAAAAACACCGAAATGGGCGGCGCGTTAAGTC
>JAHDDX010000018.1 GCA_020629135.1 Hellea sp. | reverse complement strand
TAATGAGTATTCCTCATAAATGATGAATAACTTTCATTTTGTGAAAGTCAAGAACTGAGGTTGTCTCGCAAACCATGTCCAATTCCGCGGCGCAAATATCGCAAACGCAGACCCGACGACAAAAGGTCGAACACCGGGAAGAAGCGATTATCGCAGCGGCCAGCAGTCTGTTTAATGACAAAGGATATCGCAAGACCACAATCTCGGATATTGCCCGGCAAAGCGGCGTGGCGGACGGCACGGTCTATCTCTATTTCAAGAACAAAGAAGACGTGGCCCGGGCGGTTCTTGCGGACTTCTATGATGGATTGACCCAAAGCGCACAAAATGGGGTGGATGCCTTGTCCAGCCCGCGTGAACGTATTGAATTCTTCGCGCGCCATCATATGGGCGAGGTCATCGGAAACTGGCGAATTCTGGAGATCGTTTCAACCCTCGGTCATACGATCGATAATTATGAGGGCAGCGATATCTATGCGTTGAACCGGGCGTATTCGACTGTTTTTATTCGCGTGGCTAAGGACGCCATTCAGCAAGGGGAATTCGCCAAAGATACCTCACCAACAATTTTACGCGATATCTTCTTTGGGTCACTTGAATACGGCGTTCGCACATTGATGATAAAACGTCAGCAAAATGACATTGAGAATTTTGTTCAAGGACTGATGAATATACTGTTTGGATCCGGACAAGCGCGCAATGGCGCGGTCGGCAATCAACTTGCCGATCGTCTGGACCAGGCCGTCAGCCGTATGGAGCAAATGTTAGATGAAAATGAAACATAATGGATCAGAATTATGAGTGACCTAGACAAGTTCAGAGCCGAAACGAGGGCGTGGCTGGAAGAAAACTGCCCGCCTGAAATGCGTAAACCCGTCAAATCCGACGAGGAAAGCTGTTGGGGCGGTCGAAACTGGGTATTTACCAGTGACGATCAGAAAATCTGGCTTGAGCGGATGTCGGCCAAAGGTTGGACCGTGCCGACCTGGGACGAGAAATATGGTGGTGCCGGATTGACCCGCGCCGAAGAGCAAATTCTCAAACAGGAAATGAAACGTATCGGCGCCCGTTCTCCGCTCTCCTCATTTGGTATCTGGATGCTCGGCCCGGCGCTCTTGAAATTTGGCTCGGAAGAGCAAAAGCTTGAATATCTGCCGCCCATTGCCCGGGGTGAAATTCGCTGGTGTCAAGGATATTCCGAGCCCGGGTCGGGGTCGGATCTGGCCTCATTGCAAACCAAGGCCGAAGATAAGGGTGATCATTACCTGGTCAATGGTCAGAAGGTCTGGACGTCCTATGCCGATAAGGCGGACTGGATTTTCTGTCTTGTGCGGACCGATAATTCCGGCTCGAAACATGAAGGCATTTCATTCCTTTTATTTGATATGACGACGCCGGGTGTGGAGCCCAAGCCGATCAAGCTGATCTCTGGGAAATCGCCATTTTGCGAAACCTTTTTCACGGACGTCAAAGTGCCGAAAGAAAATCTGGTCGGTGTCGAAGGCCAGGGCTGGAACATCGCCAAATATTTGCTGACCCATGAGCGGGAAATGATCGGGGATATCGGACTTGGCCGCTCCGTGTCGGAAATGGCGGTGGATTATATGGGGCTTGAAGACGGCAAGCTGCCGGACCCAATCCTGCGCGGTGAAATCGCCCAAGCCGAAGTCGATGACTGGGCATTTAAAATGACCATGATGCGTATGCTCTCTGAAGCCAAAGCCGGTGTCAGCCTCGGCGCCAAATCATCCATGCTGAAATATTATGGGACCGAGCTCAATAAGCGCAAATTTGAGCTCTTGATCAACGCCGCAGGCGGTGACGGTCTGGAATGGGAAGGGGAGCGATCCAATGACGGGCATTTGGCGCGGACCTGGATGCGGACCAAAGGCAATTCGATTGAGGGCGGAACGTCCGAGGTCATGCTCAATATTATTTCAAAACGTATTCTAGAATTGCCTGGAGGATAGGCGCTGTGAAACTTTTACTGACCGAAGATGAAGTTATGTTGCAGGACGCGGCTGCCGGATTTTTCCGGGATAAAGCCCCGGTCACTGAATTACGCAAACTCCGCGACACAGAAGACGCGACCGGCTTTTCTCGCGGCCTCTGGCAGGATATGGCCGAGATGGGGTTCTCTGGCATTCTGATCCCGGAAGAGCATGGCGGCAACGACATGGGATACCGGGCTATGGGCCTGGTCGCTGAAGAAATGGGTAAAAACCTGTCTGCGTCACCATTCCTGTCGACGGCTATTCTGGCGGCAACAGCCATTCGCAAAGGAGGCTCTGCTGAACAACAGGCCGAGTGGCTCCCAAAGATTGCAGGTGGCAGCACGATCATGGCGCTGGCCCTCGATGAAGGCGGCAAGCACAATCCCGCCAAGACGGCAACAACAGCGACGCCGTCCGGCAATGGGTTTCGATTGAACGGCGCCAAGGCCATGGTGGTAGATGGTCACGTGGCGGATAAGTTCATTGTCGCTGCGCGTACCTCTGGCGCAGTGGGTGACCCGGACGGATTGAGCCTGTTCCTGGTTGATCCCAAGTCCAAAGGCGTGTCGACCGAACGCACGATTATGGCAGATAGCCGCAACGCGGCACGGATCGTATTAGATGATGTTGAGGTTGATGGAGATGCTTTAATCGGCGAAACGGGTAAAGGCGGCGAGATCCTCGATCTGGTCCTGAATGCCGGTCGCGCAGCCCTGTCGGCGGAATTGTTAGGTTCCGGTAGTCAGGCTTTCGAAAACACAGTGGAATATATCAAAGAGCGCAAACAATTTGGCCGGATTATTGGAGAGTTTCAAGCTCTACAACACCGGGCTTCGCACCTGTATTCCGAAATTGAGGTTTGCCGGTCTGCGGTGCTTGCGGCTTTGTCGGCTTTGGATATGGGTCTGCCTGATGCCGGAACCTATGTGTCTATGGCGAAAGCCAAGCTCGGCAATGTCGCTCGATTGGCAAGCGTCGAAGGTATTCAAATGCATGGTGGCGTGGGTATGACCGACGAGTTTGACGTTGGTCTCTTTGCTAAGCGTATTCGGGTGGCGCAGGAAATGTTCGGCGACACCAATTATCATCTGGAACAAGTCGCCCAGTCCAAGAAGTTTTAATCATGGAGGCCGAGCTCAGAGAATTTGAACGGGACGCCGACGCCTGGTTTGCGGAAAACACACCGGGCGAACCGGATTTCATGTTGCCTCTGACCTTCATGGAAGTCGGCACAGATCAACAATTTGAGTTTCTCAGAGAATGGCAGAATAAAGTTTATTCGGCGGGATATCTCGGTGCAGCCTGGCCCAAAGAATATGGCGGTGGTGGACTGACGCAAAAGCATCAGGACATTGCCACTCGGGCCATGAAAAAATACCGCGGGCCGATCATGCTCAATGCGATCGGTATAAATTGGACTGGCCCGCTTATTCTGGATATCGGATCCGAAGCGCATAAGCAGAAATATATCAAAGGCATATTGTCGGCCGAAGATATCTGGTGCCAAGGCTTTTCTGAACCTGAGAACGGCTCAGACCTTGGCAATGCCCAACTTCGGGCGGTCCGCGACGGCGACGAATATGTCCTAAACGGGTCGAAAATCTGGACCACCCATGGGCATTATGCCAAATATATGATCCTGCTGGCTCGAACAGATCTCGACGCGCCGAGCAAATATGCGGGCCTGAGTTTTATTCTAACGCCTATGACCGTGCCGGGTATCGAGACTGTTAAAATCAAAAAACTGACCGGTGAACATGGCTTCACCCAGACTTTTTTCACAGATACGCGTATTCCAGCCGACGGTTTGATGGGACGTGAAGGCGAAGGTTGGAAAATCGCTATGCAGACTTTGGAGTATGAGCGCAGTGCCAGAGGCGGCCAGGCGGGCGGCTACGTCTTGACCGAAGTCGATCCGCTGGAAATTCTTCAATTGGCGTCCAAAGCCAAGCGGGACGGACAATCTGTTTTGGCTGATCCTGTTGTGCGCGATAAGTTGATGGATTTCGTTATCGATGCTCAGGCCATGGCGCTCAACGGCAAGCGGGCCCGGATAAGCCCCTTAGTGCGGGATTGCCCACAGGCTTTGCCGTTAATGTCTAAATTGACACACACTGAGTTTGCACTGCGCATTAATGAGTTTGCGATCAGTCTGATGGGGACAAAAGGCGGTTATTATGTGGACGAACCCAATGCCATTGATGAAGGCTATTGGCATAGGTCCTATCTGAACGCATTCTCGGCAACCATTGGCGGTGGAACATCGCAAATCCAGCGTAATATCATTGGCGAGCATGCACTCAGCCTGCCAAAGACACGGTGAGCACCATGAAAATTTCAACGGAAATAGGTATCACCGAAGCCCAAATCGATTTGCTGGATGTGGCGGAAAATTTTTGTCTTGATCACTCGCCGATCGAAAAAGTTCGGGCATTGATGGAAGACGACTTAGGCTATGACCCTGAGGTCTGGAAACAGATTGGTGAATTAGGTTGGTTGGCTGTGGCCATACCAGAAGATTATGACGGTGTCGGCTTAAGCTTGACTGAAGTTGTGCCGATCGCCGAACAAATGGGACGTTATCTTTTAAACTCGCCTTTTATTTCAACGACTTTGGCGGCGCAGGCCCTGATCATGGGGGGGACTGACGCTCAAAAGAAATCATATCTCCCTCAAATCGTCGCGGGCAAAGCAGCGACCTTGGCTTTGTCTGAGAGTAATGGTGATTGGGATCTGAATAATATCGATGCGAAGGCGACGAAAGATGGGAACGGTTACGTTCTTTCCGGAACAAAAACCTTTGTCATGGATTTGACCTCGGCTGAGCTGGTTGTCATTAGCGTCAAACTCGACGATGCGGTCCGGCTTGTAGCGCTCCGAGGTGATCAAATCAGCCAACACGCTGTCCGACGGGAACGGATTATTGATGAAGTCAAACGGTCTTATGAGCTGACGCTTGACGGTATTTCAGTGTCATTAGACCAATTCATGAATGAAAATGCCACGAAGGCGACGCTGGGCCATATCCATTTAGCGGCCAATCTATTGGGGTCTGCAGAGCTTTGCGGGGCTTGTAAATCGACCATTGATTACACGGTTGAATATCTAAAAACCCGTCGACAATTCGGCAAGCTGATCGGTAGCTATCAGGCTTTGAAACATCCAACCGTCGACGCTTTTGTGGGTTATGAGAAGGCACGTTCACTTTTATATGCGGCGGCGTTTTGTTTTGATCGTCAAGGCGAAGGCGAAGTCGCGACGCGGATGGCCAAGGCGCGCGCGGATCAGGCCCTCTCTTTCGCCGCGGATAGAGCGATCCAGTTTCATGGGGGTTTTGGATTTACCTATGATTGCGACGCGCAGCTTTATCGCCGATGCGCTTTGTTCCATGCATCGCAATATGGCGATGCGGCCTATCATAAAAGAAAACTCGCTGATCTCTTATTTTAAACGATAATTATATTAGATTTTTCTTGTCCTGGGAAAGTTAAAGGCATAAGGCGAAATGGCCTTTGAGGCATGGCCGCAGTTCGTCTGCTGATACAGGATTTAACCATGCAGGCTGTGTTTAAATCAGTCGGTGCGTTGATAATTTCAGCCGCAATTCTTCTGGCCGGAGGCGGCCTTCTTAGTACGCTTGTCGCTATTCGAGCTGAAATTGAAGGCTTTCCTCTATTTGCCATTGGCCTGATGACTTCTGCGTATTTTGCCGGTTTTATATCAGGCTGTATCGGAACGCCGCATCTGGTCAAACGAGTCGGGCATGTCCGGGTGTTTGCCGCATTATCATCGCTGACGGCTGCCGCCGTTCTAATGCACATCATTGCCGTCAGTATTCCGTCCTGGATTATACTTAGAATGTTAACCGGGTTCAGCTTTGCAGGTCTTTACATGTTGATCGAAAGCTGGATCAATGAACAGGCTCCGAATGAAAGCCGGGGACAAGTGTTATCGGTTTACCGCATGGTGGATCTCGCCGCTGTTACAATCGGTCAGTTTATGCTGACTTTGGCTGATCCTGCGGACTTCGTCTTGTTCTGTGTTGTTGCAATTTGCGTGGCTTTGGCGATTTTCCCTATCTCTTTGTCAACATCCAAGGCGCCGATAGCGGTCAGTCAAACCTCCTTAAATCTCAAAAAACTCGTTAGAACGGTGCCGCTTGCAGTTGTCGGATGTTTTTCGGTGGGAATGGCCAATGGCGCATTTTGGGGAGTCGCGCCGGTCATGGTTCAGCAATTGGGACATCCGGTCATGATGGTTTCAACCTTTATGAGTGTCGTCATCGCGTCAGGCGCTTTATTGCAATGGCCCGTTGGATATCTGTCTGATAAATTCGGACGAAGACTACTCCTTGTAATGGCGAGTATCGGGGCCGCTTTTTCCGGAATTTTCCTCTGGCAAATGGGGCCTGAAAGTCTGACAATGTTGCTAATAGGTGGCGGCCTGTTCGGGGCATTCGCCATGCAGGTTTACGGTTTGTCGGCGGCTCACGCCAATGACTATGCTGAGCCGCATGAGTTTGTTGCGATCAGTGGAGGCTTGCTTTTAATTTATGGACTGGGGTCTATTGTCGGGCCGTCTATTGCTCCGATCGTAATGTCAGTCATAGAGCCTTCGGCTATGTTTGCTTATACGGCGATCATTCACATTTTTCTGGCGGTATATGGAACTTATCGGCGAACCCAAAGAAAACCCGCAGATGACAGCACCGATTATGTTTCGATCCCGCGTCCTCGGGCCTTTGCGATGATGCTCAGGATCGATCCCCGCGCTCTCAAGTCAAAGAAAAAAACTGTAAAATCCAAAGACCTGTAAGCCTTAGCTGTCTTCACGTTCCTGCCTGGGGGTGTAGCCAAATTTGGATTTATAGCTTTTGGTAAAGTAAGAGGGTGAATTAAATCCCGTTGCAATCGCGATTTCTAAAATTGGCATGGCGGTTTGGCGAAGAAGCGCTCGGGCCCGGTCCAGTCGCATATTCTGGTAAAACCGGGCTGGCGTCGTCTCCAGTTTATCGTGAAATAGACGCTCCAACTGACGCAGTGACAGCCCGACATTTTTGGCCAGATCTTTCATTGTTATGGTGCTTTCCAGATAGGCTTCCATATATCCGATTGCGCCTAACAATTTGGGGTGCGTTATGCCTGTACGTTGTTCTATCGCCATGCGTTGAAGGTCCTGGGGTTCTCTGATCGATGTGTAGAGCATCTGGTCTGCGACGCGCATGCTGAGATCACGACCATAATCCAGGCGAATTGAATGGATCATCATATCAAGAGCTGCCATTCCGCCGGAACAGGTAAAACGATTGCGGTCGGCTTCGAACAAAGTCGCTGTGATATTAAGTTGCGGATATCGTTCCGCCAGACTTTCAATGTTTTCCCAATGAATGGTGCAGCGATAATCGTTTAGCAAACCTGCTTCTGCGAGGGCCACAGTGCCTGTGCAAACTGAACCCAAGGGCATGCCTTTTCGAGCGAGAGAGCGCAACACAGCTGATGTTTTTGGATTGATGTGATCATAAGATCGAATGCCGGCGCAAACGATGAGGATATCGCAGGTGATCTCATCTGCGAACTTGGCATCTGGATTAAATTCAACATCATTGCTGGCGCGTACCGGTTGGCCGTCTATGGAAAATAACTGCCAGGTAAACAGGGTTTGCCGGGACACGCGATTGGCGGCGCGTAAGGGCTCGATTGCGGATGTGAATGCAATCAATGAGAATTGGGGTGTCAGCAAAAACCCGACATTTTGTGATTTTGGAACTGGTTGGCGGCCAAACACCGAATAACTCTACGCTTCGCGCCGGGGTTTGGATCGACGATTGACACGGCGGCGTTTGCGGCGTTCAGCAAGCTTTTCTTCCAAGGGTGGCATACGCTCGGGAAGCTGCGATAGAATGTCGTCACGTTCTTCTTTGGTGTATAGTGTCCAACGGGCAATTTCATCACGTGATCGTCCGCACCCGAAACACCGATCACTTTCTTTGTCGACCGAACAAATCAGTTTGCAAGGGCTGTCAATCGGTTCGAAATCAGCGAGGTTTACATCTTCTCTTTTCATGACAGTCCCATCAATCGCTCATCATAAGGGTAGTTCGTCAAATTCTCATATCCGGTTTCGCTTATCAAAACCTGATTTTCTAGTTTCACACCTTCACGGCTGCCTTGTTTGCCAACATAGGCTTCAACACACAAAGTCATTCCCGGCATTAGCTCATAATCAACGGCACCTTCAATATAGGAATCCGGGTAATAAATGCTAGGAAACTCATCACACAGGCCCACACCATGCATTTTCACACAATATTTTGTCGCTTGATAAATCTCGGGCAATTCATGTCCCCTAAAGGTGAGGTCACGTAAGGCGGTGCCTGGCCTTAACATATCCATATTTTCTTCAATGTGATCGTAAGCAACGCGGTAGAGTTCTTTTTGTTCTGGACGAGCGTCGGCGTCGCCCACAAGCCAGGTCCGAGACACGTCACAACATATCCCAAACAGACCAATCATATCCGTGTCAAAGGCCATAATATCACCTTCATGCATGATCCGTCCGCTGGCTTCGCTCATCCAGGGATTAGTTCTCGGGCCCGAGGACAATATCCGAGTTTCGATCCATTCGCCGCCTTGTGCAATATTGGCGGCATGCAATACTGACCATAACTCCACCTCGGACATGCCGGGTTTCATCGCCTGTTCCATTTGTGCAATCGATTGTTCGGTCGCAGCCATTGCACAGCGCATAGCCTTTATTTCTTCTGCTGATTTAATCAATCGTGCCTGTTCAATCACGGGCCAGGCATCAGAGATGTTCAATTCAGAGCTTAGAAATGCCTGCGCTATAACTGTGTCCATCCGATCAATACCCAAGCGAAGGCCAGAAGCACGTTGTTTGACCAACTCCACCACGTCATTGCGAAAGGATTTCGCCTTCTCTTCGATGGCGTCTCCATATTCGAAATAAAAAGATCCAGCGCCGGACCGTAATTCGTCAATTCGACCGAGGTGTTCGGTCATATGTTCACACCGGGTGAAATCCCACAATACCAGATAACCATTTGCTGTGATCAGTGTGGCACGAGCCAGATTGTGAGATGTCCAAATCTGCATATTTGAACTGTCAGTGACATAACGAATATTAATGGGGTCGAACAAAAGAAGCGCGTCGACACCGTCTTTTGACATCTGCGAGAGAACCCGTTCCACTCGGTAAGTTCTAATCTTTTCGACCCTTGGAAGATCAAGACCCAGTGCCTGCAAACTGTCTAAAGTTTTAGACGGGATAAATGAGGTCGATGGATAGACTCTATCATATGTATCGCCAATGCGTCGCAGCGGAGAAATTTTTGCGTCTATGGTCATGACTAACCCGGTATCGATATCTGTCACTTTCCTTTGACTGAGAAAATCGGGTTTGTCCCTAATCCCGGTCTAATTATTCGCAAAATTTATGTCCCGTATTAGCCCCTTATTGGTCGATATGTGTCAGGACGATTTTACTGTTCAAAAACTGCATGTTGACGCAATAGTTACAAGACTTGTCGTATTTGTTATAATCCAAATTGTCCAATTTTACTAGTGAGATTTCAGGGGATAAACTTATGAGCCAACAAAATTTACCAGCACCGGGTGCGCCGGATATCGAAATCGCCAGAGCGGCTAAAATGAAACCGCTTCTGCCTTTGGCCGAAGAGCGGTTGGGTATTCCGCCTGAAGCCTTGGTGCCATATGGTCACTACAAAGCTAAGCTGTCCTTGGAATATATTGATTCATTGGCGGATCGTCCAAATGGGAAGCTCGTATTGGTGACTGCCGTAACCCCAACGCCAGCCGGCGAAGGAAAAACGACCACCAGCGTTGGCTTAAACGATGGTTTTAATCGTATCGGCGTAAATTCTATAGTGTGTTTGCGAGAGCCATCTCTTGGGCCTTGCTTTGGTATGAAGGGTGGCGCCGCGGGTGGCGGTCGCGCCCAGGTTTTGCCGATGGAAGATATTAATCTGCATTTTAATGGAGATTTCCACGCGATTACGTCAGCCCATTCATTGATCAGCGCAATGCTGGACAATCACCTGCAGTGGGGTAATGAGCTCAACATTGATCCGCGCCGGATTACATGGCGACGTGTGGTTGACATGAATGACCGGGCGCTTCGTGACATTGTCATTGGGTTAGGTGGACCGACACAAGGTGTCGTGCGCGAAGACGGTTTTGACATTACGGTCGCTTCGGAAATTATGGCGATCTTCTGTCTCGCAACAGACCTCAAAGACCTGCAAAAGCGCATTGGCGACATTATCCTGGGTCAAACCTATGATAAAAAGCCGGTCACGGTTCGTGATATTAAAGCGGACGGGGCGGTTACGGTTCTGCTCAAGGACGCCTTTCAGCCTAATCTGGTGCAATCGATTGAGCACAATCTGGCCTTCATTCACGGCGGACCATTCGCCAATATAGCACATGGCTGCAACTCAGTTGTCGCCACTCAGACCGCTTTGAAAATGACCGATGTGGTTGTTACTGAGGCCGGATTTGGGGCTGATCTTGGTGCTGAAAAGTTTCTCGATATCAAATGCCGTCAGTCGGGTCTTCGCCCGGATGCTGTGGTTTTGGTGTGTACAGTCCGTGCCATGAAAATGCAGGGCGGCGTTGCCAAAGGCGATCTGAACGAAGCCAATGCCGGCGCGGTTAAGGAAGGCGGCGTAAATCTTCAGCGCCATATTCAAAACCTCAAAAAGTTCGGCGTACAGCCCGTCGTTGCGCTCAATCATTTTATCCATGACACGGACGCGGAAGTCGCTGAAGTGCAGGCTATTTGTGACGCCGAAGGTGTCGAAATGGCTGTGTCACGCCATTGGGCTGAAGGCGGTGCCGGGGCAGAAGACCTCGCCCGTGTTGTCAAAGGCGTATTGGACGGTCCAAAGCCGGATGTCACTTTGATGTATGCCGATGATATTCCGCTTAAGAAGAAAGTCGAAGCCGTCGCAACGGAAATCTACCGCGCGGATGCGGTGACGTTTGCAGGGCCAGCCTCTGCCGAACTTCGCAAGATTGAAAAGATGGGTTTCGGCCATCTGCCGATCTGCATTGCAAAAACCCAGTCCAGTTTCTCAACGGACCCTAAAAAGCTCGGCGCGACCTCCGGCCATACGGTTGAAGTGCGCGAGGCGACTTTGAATGCGGGCGCTGGATTTGTGGTCGCGATTTGCGGTACAATTATGCGTATGCCGGGTCTGCCACGTCATCCGGCAGCCTTGGATATTGGTCTGGATGAAGACGGACAAATTGTTGGATTGGCATAAGCCTTTTAGGATCAGGAGCCTATTATGAGTGATCACGACGACGAGGAAATCATCCTCAAAGATCTGGACGATAATGAACTTGTTCAGCAAATGCAGGATGACCTCTATGATGGTCTGATTGAGGAAGTCACCGAAGGAACTCAGATCCTGCTAGACCGCGGATGGGACGCCAATATGGTGCTTAATGACGCTTTGGTCGAGGGTATGCGGATTGTCGGTGTAGATTTTCGCGATGGTATTCTATTCGTCCCGGAAGTGCTGCAAAGCGCTAACGCGATGAAAGGCGGGATGGGGCTTTTGCGTCCAATCCTGGCGCAGAGCGATTCAAAATCAAGCACCGGTAAGTATGTCATCGGCACCGTAAAGGGTGATATTCACGATATCGGTAAAAACCTGGTCGGCATGATGCTCGAAGGGGCCGGGTTTGAGGTTATTGATCTGGGGATAAACACGCCGGTCGAAGAATATCTCGAAGCAATTGAAAAGCACGAGCCCGATATTCTCGGTATGTCAGCGCTTTTGACAACGACCATGCCTTATATGGGCGTGGTAATCGAAGAGCTTGATAAGCGTGGCATTTTAAAAGAACTGCCGGTTATGGTCGGTGGCGCACCGCTCAATCAGGAATTCGCCGACGCCATTAACGCCCATACTTATGGTCGTGACGCCGCGATGAGTGCGGAACTGGCTAAAGTGATTGTTGGGAAGAACCGCTAAACATGACGGCCCAAAGCCCAAATACGCTGATTATTGCTTGTGGGGCATTGGCCAAAGAAACCATTCTATTGTGTCGTCAGTTCGACAAAAATGCAGAATTGCAATGTCTGCCGGCTGGATACCACAACCGGCCGGAAAAAATAGTTCCGGGATTGAAAAAGCTGCTTGAAGAAAATGCCCATCGTTATGATCGCATTTTAATCGGTTATGGCGATTGCGGAACGGGCGGGAGCCTGGACCGGCTTTTGGCGCATTATCCAAACGCCATGCGCTTACCGGGCGCGCATTGCTATGCCTTTTATACGGGTCTCAGAACCTTTGATGACATGATGGAAGAGGAACTCGGCACGTTTTTCTTGACCGATTATCTGGTTCGGCATTTCGACACGCTGATTATCAAAGGCATGGGTCTTGATCGTTTTCCGGAGCTTCGCGACAGCTATTTCGAACATTACAAAAAGCTCGTTTATATTGCCCAGGAAAAAGATCAGGATCTGATCACGAAAGCCAAAGCCGCCGCACTTAAATTGGGGCTTTCATTTGAATATAAATTTGTCGGTTACGGGGCGTTGGCAAATGCTGTGTCCCTGATCAAAGACGATCAAAAAGTTCTGGAGGCCAGCAGTGTATAGTGTGCGCCTTTTTGCGGTTCGGCATTCCCGGTTTTTCGAAGCGCTTTATAACTTCGTCAACCCGGCCATACTGGCCACATTGCGCGGGATAACTCGCGTCTTTGGCAAGAAGCTCGATGCGCCAATCACGGCCGCCGAGGCCGGGCTAAAGGGATTGTTGTTTGACTGCCAGATGTGTGGGAACTGCGCGCTTTCCAAAACGGGCATGAGTTGTCCAATGAACTGCCCTAAGACAATCCGCAATGGTCCATGCGGAGGGGTGCGCGCCAATGGCATGTGTGAAGTTAAGCCTGAGATGAGATGCGTTTGGGTTGCGGCCTGGGACGGAGCGTCCCGGATGAAAGACGGAGACGCAATCAAGTCGGTAGAATTTGCGGTTGATCATAGGGATAAGGGCAGGTCAACCTGGCTCAAGCTTGCCCGTGAAGACATGAAACAGGACAATTGACATGTCATCCACAGATATTGATGTCGGCAAAGTCGGGACCAATCCTGGTGACCCTCTACCCCGGTTAGAAGGCCATGTTTCTCATGGCCGGTTTGAACGGGTCCTCAAGGCAGGACATTTTGCCGTTACCACAGAAATTGCCCCGCCGGATTCAGCCGATCCTGACGAGGTGCTTGTTCGGGCCGCGATGTTTGATGGCTATGTGGACGCCATTAACGCGACTGACGGTTCAGGGGCGCATTGTCATATGTCGAGCCTGGCTGTTTGTGCGATCCTGACCCGGCTTGGTTATTCTCCAATTCTTCAAATTTCGTGCCGAGATCGTAACCGGATTTCCATTCAAGGTGACACGTTAGGGGCGGCAGCGCTTGGTGTTTGTAATGTCCTTTGCCTGACGGGGGATGATGTCGGGGCCGGAGATCACCCTGAGGCTAAGCCGGTTTTTGATCTGGATAGTATTTCACTGGCGCAGACCATCCGGACCATGCGCGACAAGAAAACTTTTCTAAGCGGACGTAAACTCGATCTTGAACCTCGCTTGTTTATTGGCTCATCGATCAATCCTTTTGTGCCACCGATAGAAAATCGGGCGGATCAACTGGCGAAGAAAATCGCCTCCGGGGCAGAGTACATTCAGTCCCAATATTGTTTCGATATGCCCGTGCTCAAAGATTTTATGAGCCGGGCCCGGGATCTTGGCCTAACGGAAGAAGCTTTTATCATTATCGGAGTAGGGGTTTTACCCTCGGCCAAGACGGCAAAATGGATGCGCAGCAATGTTCCGGGGGTTCATATTCCGGACGATATTATCCGGCGTCTCGAACAGGCAGAAAAACCTAAGCTTGAAGGCCGCAAAATCTGCGCAGAAATCATGCAGCAGCTCAAAGAAATCGACGGCGTCGCCGGCGCTCATGTTATGGCTTACCGCCAGGAACAGTGGGTCGGCGATGTGGTCAAGCGCTCCGGGGTCCTCGGGGATCGCAAACCCTGGGCGCCGGAAAAAACAGATACAACGATCGGAACAGTCAGTTAGGAAAAACTATGGCCCGTACTATTTTATCCTCAGCAACCAAGGAAGTGGTTATCGGATTTGACCAGCCATTCGCTATGATTGGCGAACGGATTAATCCCACCGGACGAAAGCTGTTCTCCAAAGAGCTCAAAGAAGGAAATTACTGGCGCGTCAAAAAAGAGGCGGTCGCGCAAGTCGAAGCCGGTGCGCAAATTCTTGACGTGAATGTCGGTGTCCCGCTTGCTGATGAGCCTGCGATTATGGCCGAAGTCGTGCCATTGATTCAAAGCCTGACCGATGCGCCGCTATGTATCGATAGTTCTATCATCGAAGCGCTGGAATCCGGCCTTTCTGTTTATAAAGGCCGCCCGCTGGTGAATTCTACGACCGCCGAAGAAGAGGTCATGGAGCGAGTTCTGCCTTTGGTTGCCAAATATGACTGCGCCGTCGTTGCGATTTCCAACGATGATACCGGGATTTCAGAAGATCCGGATGTCCGTTTTGAAGTGGCCAAACGTATTGTTGAGCGCGCCCACGACCACGGTATTAAAGCTGAAGATGTGGTTGTTGATCCATTGGTTATGCCGATTGGTGCAGTTGGCAGCGCGGGAACGGATTGCTTCAAACTGATCGCCCGCCTTCGCAATGAGCTTGGTGTAAACACAACTTGCGGCGCCTCTAATATCGCCTTCGGTCTGCCGAACCGGCATGCCATTAACAATGCCTTCCTGCCCATGCTGGCCTGCGCGGGAATGACGTCCGCAATTGTCAATCCATTGCATGAAGGGCTCGTTCCAGCTGTTCGTGCGGCTGATGTTCTCAACAATAATGATGAGAACTGCGCCAATTGGATCCGCTATTATCGACAGCCGCCTGCCGAAGGTGAGGAAGGTGGGCGTCGCGGTCGTGGTGGTCGCCGTCGGCGACGCGCCAGCTAATGGTCAAAACCTATACAGGATCCTGCCTTTGCGGCGCCGTGTCATTCGAGGCGATGGGCCTGTCTGATATCTGGTACTGTCATTGCAAACAATGCCAGAAATTGACTGGGCGTTACATAGCGGCGGCAGGTGTATTACGTGAAAATCTTCAAATTTCAGGGCCCGTGAATTGGCTGCCGATTTCTGAAAAATCAAATTCAGGGCATTGCAAATCCTGTGGTAGCTATATGTTCTGGGATGAGGCGGCTCGTGACACGGTCAGTGTTCTTGTCGGCTGCCTGGACGATACAGACGGACTTGATGTCATGGGACATATCTTTGTCGAAGAAAAAGCCGACTATTTCGAAATTGCAGATGGCTTACCACAATTTGAAGGATTTCCGCCCGGCGGGACGCGCCAGGAGGGTAAGGACGTTTGAGCGCTCACACGGTCATATTCACGCCGTCCGGATTGCGGACCGAAGCACAAGACGGACAAACTGTCTATGACGTGGCGCTTGAAGTCGGCGTTGATATTCAGTCGATTTGTGGCGGCAAAGGTCTGTGCAAGCGCTGCCAGGTTGAGATCGATACGGGCAAACACGCCAAATTCAATCTAGACGTCAAAGCTGAAAATGTTGGCAAGCTGACACCAACCGAGAAGAAAGCCATCCACGACGAAGAGTTGTCGTCGTCGCGACGTCTGGCCTGTCGGGCGAAAATTCGGGGTGATCTGGTGGTCGAGGTTCCGAGCGATTCACGTCAATCTGAAAGTTCAATCCAAAAGAAGAGCACGCCAATTAATGTGCCGGTAAATCCGGCGATTACGCTGCATATGGTGCAATTGCCTGTGCCGACATTGGAGGATAATCCAAGTGACGGCGAGGCGCTCGTCGAGGAACTTAAAGCTCATCACGGTTTGGATGTCCGGACCACCCACCGTATGTTGATAAAGCTGCAGGACATTTTGCGGGCTCATGATCGGACAGTCATCACGGTTGTGCGCAATAATGATACGATTATTGACGTTTGGCCGCCATCGCCCTTTGATTTATACGGTGCCGCCATTGATGTAGGCTCGACTTCGATAGCGATGTATGTGTTCAATCTGGCTACAGGACAACTGGTCTTTGAAAAAGCGGCGATGAACCCGCAAATCCGTTTTGGCGAAGATTTGATGAGCCGGGTCTCATATATCATGATGAATAAAGGCGGCGAGGTGAAATTGACCGATGCCGTCCGGGCGCAGCTCAAATCCATGCTCGGCGAAGCCGTAACTGAATTGGATTTGGGACCGAACCAATTGCTTGATGTGATTTGTGTCGGCAATCCGATTATGCATCATTTACTACTTGGCGCAAACCCGGTCGAACTCGGACAGGCCCCGTTTACCCTTGCGATCAAAGATTGGATCGATATTCCGGCTGGTCGACTCGATCTCGGGCTTTCTGAAACAGCCCAGATATCATTCTTCCCCTTGATCGGGGGACATGTCGGGGCCGATACCACGGCGGCATACCTGACCCAGATGGACCAAATGGACGGACGATCAGTCTTATTGGTTGATATTGGTACCAATGCCGAAATTGTTTTGTCCCATGAAGACAAGGTCGCTGCTGCGTCATCGCCGACAGGGCCAGCGCTTGAGGGGGCGGAGATCAGTTGCGGGGTCCGGGCAAGCCTCGGTGCAATTGAACGCGTGCGCATTGATCCAGTAACCAAGCAATCCAAGATCAAGATTATCGGCCATGACGACTGGCTATCGGACCAGGATGATCTTTCGGAATTTAAAATCACAGGAATTTGCGGATCAGGAATTTTTGAGGTGATGGTTGAACTCGCCAATGCGGGATTAATCGACAAAGGCGGTCTGTATCGCTCAGGCGATACCTCTGGTCGGATGTTGCCCGACAATGAGGGTAAAAGCCAAAAATATCTATTGCTTGATCGGCCGGACAATCCGTTATTTATCAAGCAGACGGATATTCGCGCGGTTCAACTTGCCAAGGCCGCTTTATTCGCCGGGGCTGAACTATTGTCGGAAGCCTTGGGCTGTGAACAGTTTGACGAGGTTTTACTCGCCGGTGCATTTGGGACCCATCTCGATCCGAAATATGTATCAGAGATTGGGATTGTTCCGCGCGCCGCTGCCGATATTATTCGCTCAGTCGGAAATGCGGCGGGTATGGGCGCCGCTATGGCGCTCCTGGATCAGGACCAACGTCCGAAAATCATCAAAGCCGTGCGCGAGATCGAAAAGGTCGAGACCGCATTGGAACCTAAATTTCAACAATATTTTGTCGACGCCATGGCATTTCCGACAGCACCCGAGGCTGATCCGGAAAGCTCGCCACGTCGTCGTCGCAGAAGACGCAGCTAAGAAAGGTATTATTATGGCCAGACGAGCAAGAGGAGGGCGCGCCGGTCGCGCCGCAGCCCGCGCCGCCACAGAGGCGCCGCGCAAACCTTATATCACCCGCAAGATCCCGGAATATTCGGTCCTGAATGATACGGATCTCGCACAGCTTGAGCATAATGCGGATACAATCCTGCAAGATATCGGGATCGATATCAAAGAAGATCAGGAAAGCATTGATATCTTCGTGGCTGCCGGTGCGAGTGCCGAAGGTGAACGGGTTAAATTCCCGCGCGGTATGCTGCGCGAGCTTATTCAAAAAACGGCCCCGGCACAGTTTACCCAACACGCCCGGAACCCGGCAAATAATGTCGAAATTGGCGGTAAGAACACGGTGCTGGTGCCTGCCTATGGTTCACCGTTCGTTTATTCCAAAGACGAAGGCCGCCGTTACGCGACCATCGAAGATTTCCGAAATTTCGTGAAGCTGGCCTATATGTCACCGCATCTGCATCACAGCGGTGGTACGATTTGTGAGCCAGTCGATCTGCCTGTGAACAAAAGGCACTATGATATGGTCTATTCCCATATCAAATATTCGGACAAAGCTTTTATGGGCTCTGTGACCGCACCGCGCCGGGCTTTGGACTCGGTTGAAATGTCCAAGATTGTTTTCGGCGAAGATTTTGTCGAAGAGAACTGTGTCATGGTCAATCTGATCAATGCCAACTCACCTATGACCTATGACAGTGTCATGCTCGGCGCATTGAAGAATTACTCACGTCACAATCAGGCGGTTATGCCCAGCCCGTTCATCGTTGCCGGGGCCATGTCACCCGTGACGGCCGCCGCTGTGGCGGCTCAAAGTCTGGCCGAGGGGATGGTCGGCATGGCGCTGGCGCAATTAATCCGTCCGGGTTCGCCTGTGATTTACGGAAACTTTGTGTCGTCTATGTCCATGCAATCCGGCGCACCGACCTTTGGAACGCCAGAAGCTTCGCTTGTGATCAATATGGGCGCAGCTTTGGCCCGGCGTCTGGGTGTGCCGTTCCGCTCAGCCGGAGGATTTAACGCGTCCAAACTGCCGGACGCACAAGCGGCCTATGAAGCGGCCAATACGCTGCAAAATGGTTTGCTCGCGGGTGTGAACTTTATGCTGCATACGGCGGGATGGCAGGAAGGCGGTTTGTCTATGGGATATGAGAAATTTATCATGGATGCCGACCAGGCCGGTATGATGGCGGTCTACGCCCAAGGTGTCGATATGAGCGATAACGGGCAGGCGCTTGACGCACTTGCCGATGTCGGACCGGGACAGCATTTCCTGGGGTGTGAACACACCCAAAAGAACTTCAAAGAAGCCTTCTATATTTCCGAAGTCGCGGACAATAACAGCTATGAGCAATGGGTCGAAGACGGGTCTCTGTCCGCTGAAGATCGCGCCGCGGCAAAGTATAAAACCATGCTGAAGGAATATACTTTGCCCGAGCTCGATCCTGATATCGATGCGCGCCTGCTCAAATATATGGACGATAAAAAGTCCAGCTTCCCGGATAGTAATATCAGCTAAAATGGAGCCGGCCCTTGAACATGTTTTTGAAACGGGTCAGGGGGCGGTTCGGTACGGCATAAAAGGACATGGACCAGACCTGGTTCTGGTGCATGGGACCCCTTGGTCATCCTTCAGCTTCTCCAAAATCCTTCCTGCTTTGGAGAAGCGGTTTCGCGTCCATTACTATGATTTGATCGGCTATGGCCGTTCGGAAATGCGAGACCGTCAAAAAGTATCTCTGGACATACAAGGACAGATTTTTTCAGAGCTGTTGGAACATTGGGAATTGGCGGATCCGTTTGTGGCCGCTCATGATTTTGGTGGTGCGATTTCGCTAAGGGCCCATTTACTTCACGGCCGCAATTATCGAAAATTGCTCTTGATGAACGTCGTTGCACTGGCCCCGTGGGGCTCGCCATTTTTTGCCCATGTCCGGGAACATGAAACCGCCTTTTCAGGAACGCCGCCCTATATTCACAAAGCTATTTTAGAAGCGTACATTAAAGGCGCTCTGCATAAAGAGCCAAAGATAGACGATTTATCCGGATTAATGACACCTTGGGAAACATCGTCAGGACAAGCCGCATTTTATCGACAGATTGCTCAGGCCGATCAAAAGTATACGGATGAGGTTGAAGTTCAATATTCTGATATTCGCTGTCCGGTTCGCATTTTATGGGGTGAGGCGGACGAGTGGATTCCTATTGCGACCGGAAGGCGATTGCACGCGGCTATTCCTAACTCTGAATTTTTCCCCATTTCTGAAGCCGGACATTTGGTTCAAATGGAAGCGCCTGAGCAAGTGCACGCACAAATACTCGATTTTTTCGACTAGGCATCCTCGACAAAATATCAATTACAATTTACGCCTTTTTGCAGGTCAATATGAATAGATTATCATGAGCAATTCTTCCTTTTACAAACCGTCTACCATCGCCTTGCACACAGGGTATTCCCCGGAATCAGATTATGGATCGCGCGCCGTTCCGATCTATCAAACAACGTCTTTCGCCTTTGACGATGTGTCGGACGCGCAGTCTCTGTTTAATGTCGAGCGCGGCGGGCATATCTACTCGCGAATTTCTAATCCGACCGTAGCGGTATTGGAGCAAAGATTGGCGGCTCTCGAAGGCGGCAGTGGTGCGATTTGTACGGCATCAGGTATGTCGGCGCTGTATTCGACATTTACGACCTTGTGTTCCGCGGGCGATCATATTGTCTCTTCCGCTCAAATTTACGGTTCTACCGCGACCTTATTGAGGCACACCTTACCACGCTTTGATATTCAGACAGATTTTATACCGATTAATGATGCAAAAGCGTTAGAAGCCGCGATCAAACCCAACACAAAATTGGTGTTTTGTGAAAGCATTTCCAATCCGGGGATGGAAGTATCCAACCTGCCGGAAATAGCCCGTATCGCCAATGCCAAGGGTATCCCGGTTGTCGTCGACGCAACATTTTCAACACCCGCACTTTGTCGACCGATCGAACACGGTGCAAACATCGTTGTGCATTCCGTGACGAAATGGATCGGTGGACATGGGACAGCAATTGGCGGGGCGATCATCGACGGCGGTAATTTTGATTGGGGCAATGGCCGTTTCCCGGAAATGACGGAGCCCTTTGCGCCTTATCATGGTATGCGGTTCTGGGAAGAATTCGGTCCGAATTGTTTTGCCATGAAAGTACGTTCCGAGGCCATGCGCGACCTTGGCCCGGCTATGGCGCCGCAAAACGCGTTTCTGATTTTACAGGGCGTCGAGACTTTGAACTTGCGTATGCAAAAACATGTCGAAAACACGGTTGCGCTGCGGGATTGGCTGTTAGAGCAAGACGCTGTGACCTGGGTTAATCACCCCGAACTTGAAAGCAATGCGAGCGCAGATGTTGCCAAATCCCTGTTTCCAAACGGGGCCGGCTCCATGCTGTGTTTTGGCGTGACGGGCGGTCGGGCCGGTGGAACGGCTTTTGTCAATGCGGTGCAGCTTTCCAGTCACCTGGCCAATGTCGGTGACAGCCGGACGCTGGTCATCCATCCCGGGTCCACGACCCATTCGCGCCTTGATAAAGACGCCCTTGAAGCTGCCGGGATCAGCGAAGATTTGATCCGGGTCTCGGTCGGTCTGGAAGACATCAAAGATATTATCGGCGATTTCTCCAAAGGGCTGAAAGCCGCGGCGAGGGCGACGTCATGAGATTAAGCGTAAACGGCGCCGACGTCTTTGCGGCCACAGGCGGAAAAGAATTTGATCCGAATTTGCCGACGGTTGTCTTCTTACATGGGAGTGGACTGGATCATCGCGGATGGGCCTTGCAAACGCGTTGGTTTGCCTATCACGGCTATTCCGTATTGGCACCCGACCTTCCGGGACACAGTCTAAGCGGCGGGGAACCCTGTGCCTCAATCGAAGTAAGCGCCGCCTGGCTATCTGAATTCCTGGATGCTGCGGATGTCAAAGCCGCGCATATCGTCGGGCATTCTCAAGGTTTCCTGACGGCATTAGAATTTGCAAAAAACAATCCCGATCGAGTGCTCTCCCTGACCGCGATCGGAACCGCCGCCGCTATTCCGGTCAATCAGGCTTTGATTGATACGGCTAAAGACAGCGCCGCCAAGGCCGCCCATATGATGGTCAATTGGGGGTTTGGGCCCGGTGCACATAACGGCGCAAGTGCGGTGCCCGGCATGCAACCCATTGCCATTGGTCGGGCCATAATGAGCCGTAATCCGCTCGCGGTCGATCTTCAGGCCTGCGCCGATTATCAGGGTGGATCCGACGCCGTTCAGGCTTTGGGCAATATTCCGGGATGTTGTATCCTGGCCGATCAAGACAAAATGACCCCGATCAAAGCCGGATTGAAATTGGCCGAGGCGATGGGCGTGTCGCCAACCATTATCAAAGGCTTTGGCCATATGTTGCCAATTGAAGCCCCGCGCGAGACATTAAACGCGCTGCGGGCCTTTATTTCGTCGGTGCAAAATCAAGCTGCCGCTTAGGAGATCATCATGGGAATTCAAAAAGCGGCCGTTATCGGCGCAGGGACTATGGGCGCGGGTATTGCCGGACAGGTCGCCAATGCCGGAATTGAGGTTTTATTGCTCGATCTTCCAAGCGACGGGGAGGACGTGAATGCGCTCGCTCAGCGTGGCAAAGACCGCGTCACCAATCCGGCCAATCCGGGCGTGCTCAGCCCTGAACATGGGAAGCTGATCACGGTCGGCAATATTCGCGATGATTTTGACAAGCTGGCCGATTGCGACTGGATCGCCGAAGCTATTCTGGAGCGCCTGGACCTCAAAAAGGATCTGTATCAAAAACTGGATTCGGTCTGTCATGATCAGGCAATCATAACCTCAAACACTTCGACCATTCCGATCCGCCTTTTGGTCGAAGACATGCCCATCGAATTTCGCAAACGTTTTGCGATTACGCATTTCTTTAACCCGGTTCGTATGATGCCTTTGCTGGAACTCGTGGCGGGCGAAGATACGGACCCGGCGATTATGGCCGAGCTTCACGCCTTTTGTGATGAGCAGCTTGGAAAAGGGGTTGTGCCATGTGCCGATACGCCGGGTTTCCTTGGAAACCGCGTCGGATGTTATGCGATCCAAACGGCCTTGCACCTGGCCAATGATATGGGGCTTACGCCGAGCGAGGCGGACGGTATTTTCGGTCGCCCCATGGGTATTCCCAAAACTGGCGTCTTCGGGCTTTATGACCTAATCGGCATTGATTTGATGTCGGACGTGGCGGCCAGCCTGGTTAGTATTCTACCAGACGGGGATGATTTCCATACCTTTGGGACAAAGCTTCCTTTGATGACTGAAATGATCGCCAATGGTCAAAAAGGACGCAAATCCGGTCAGGGATTTTACCGAAGCAAGGATGGTGACAAACAGGTCATCAATCTCGAGACTGGTGACTATGAAGCTGTCAGTGCTTTTCATCATGGACCCGCCGCAAAGGCGGAAAAAGACGGCATTATTCATATTCTCGAGGATGACAGCCGCTATGGCGATTATGCCTGGCAGGTGATGTCTCGGGTGCTGGTCTATGCCGCCGGACTGATCCCAGAAGTTGGCGACACGCCCGTGGGCGTCGATGACGCCATGAAGATGGGATATAACTGGATTAAGGGACCGTTTGAACTGATCGACGATATTGGCGTGGATTATCTGATTGAGCGCCTTGAAAAAGAACAAAGAGCCGTGCCCGATTATTTACGTCAGGCAGCAGGTGGGTCGTTTTACAGTACGGACGGCGAGCTCTCAACCCTGGTTCACGGTGGCGGCTTAAAAGCCATTGAACGTCCAGACGGGACGCTGCGTTTTAATGATCGCAAAAAGACCCTGAACCCGATTTTTGAGAACGAAGCGGCCAGTGCCTATAATGTTGAAGATGTGGTCCTGGTTGAGTTTCATTCCAAAGCCAATGCGCTGGGATCTCAGTCCATGCAGATATTGGACAAGGCCCTGGATCATGTCAGCGCGAATAGCCTCGACGGTTTGATTATTCACAATGACGCGCAGCATTTCTCTTGCGGCGCCGATCTGCGTGAGGTCCGGTCTTATTTCGAAGCCTCAGATTGGGATGGGCTTGATCGCTTTTTGGATCATTTCCAGCAGACCGGCCTCAAAATGGCGCGGGCAAGTTTCCCCGTGATTGCGGCGCCGGTGGGCTTATCGCTCGGCGGTGGGTTTGAAGTTGTCCTTCATGCCAAACAGGTCATTTGTCACGCCAACTCCAATATGGGTCTCGTGGAATCCGGCGTCGGCCTGATCCCCGGTGGCGGGGGCTGCAAGGAAACTCTTTATCGCTGGCTCGCCGCCAAGGAATGCGACATGGAACAGGCGGCCTGGGAGGCTTATATGGCGCTCGGCTACGGTAAGACGGCCAGCTCGCCAATTCTTGCGCGCGACATGGCCATGCTCCGTCCCAATGATCGTTACGTCAATAATCGTGACCGCCTGTTTTCCGAAGCCATGGCGGCGGTCAAGGATGGGTCCGAGCAGGTCGCATTTGATCGACCGCCACTCAAAATGGCGGGTCAGCCACTGTTTGAAAAAATGGTCAACTGGGCCAATAATATGGTGGCGAAGGGCAAGCTCTATCCACATGACGCAGTGGTTTCGACCGAGTTTGCGCGCATCTTGACGGGCGGGGAGATTGCGCCGGGTACCGAATGGAGCGAACAGGACCTGCTCGATGCGGAACGCCGCGCCTTCCTCACCCTGGCGAAATCCGAAGCCACCCAGGCCCGGATTATCGGCCTGCTCGATCATGGGAAGTCAATCCGGAATTAGAATGCTTGGAGACAATGTGAATTCACTTGCACAACCATTAGAGTTACCGTGTGGCGTGGTTTTAAAGAACCGGGTTATTAAGTCCGCGATGTCTGATTCTCTTGGAAATGGATCAGGCGACGCGACCTTGGAGCAAGCGAAACTTTATGGCCGATGGGCTAACGGAGGCACATCTCTATCAATAATTGGCGAAGTTCAGATAGATCCGAATTTTCCCGAAAAACCAGGGAATTTGGTGTTGGGACCAGACGCAAATATGAATTTGCTTCGAAATTTGGCGGAATGCGGATCACAAAATGGAACACATATTTGGCCGCAATTGGGCCATGCAGGTGCGCTTTCTTTTCTACCTGTTAGTAATCCGCAGGGTCCATCAGAGCTTAAACTAGCGGACCTCAGTTGTTCAGCCCTGAGCGTCAATGAAATCAATCAGCTTCCAAAAAAGTATGCAAATGCAGCTATAATCGCGAAACGCGCCGGTTTTACCGGGGTACAAATTCATGCGGGTCATGGATTTCTATTAAGCCAGTTTTTGTCACCCCTGTTTAATAAAAGAACAGACGAATTTGGAGGAGTGATAGAAAACCGATTTTCCATAATTTTGAAAATTATTCATGAGATTCGGAGCAAGGTTGGTTCTTCATTTCCAATTGGAATAAAAATCAATTCATCTGATCAATTGGTTGGTGGGTTAACAAATGACGAAGCGCTTGAAGTAGTACGGTTGCTTAACAATACTTCGATTGACTTGATTGAGGTGAGTGGTGGCACGTATTTTCCAGGAGCCAAATCTAGCTCTGACGGAAAAAATTCAAATGGACCTTATTTTCTAAACTTTGCCAAAACAGCAAAGTCTGTGACGAATGTCCCAATAGTCGCCACGGGTGGATTTAAATCGTTTAAGGAATGTAGTAGTGCTGTTTCATCGAATTCCGTGGATGCCGTTGGATTAGCAAGGGCAATGGCTATGGAACCAAGTCTTCCGAACATATGGATGGGACAAAATCCTATAGATCCTATTTTTCCCGTATTTACCGAATCATTTCCGGGCGGCGTAACCGCATGGTATTCAATGCTTCTGACGGCCATAGCGAAAGAGGAAGAAAATAGGTTCGATTTAAATTTGCAAAACGCTGCAAAGACTTATGATGATAGGGATTACCTTCGGATTGAATTGTGGCTAAACAAATTTCCTATAGATAAGTCCTATGACAATCCTGCTCAACAATGACGGATATTGGCACGACAAATATCGTGCGGCTTTGGCGAAACATTTGCCGGAGCGCAAGGTCGTTGAATTTGACGATGACTATGACAAAGCCGATATTGAATATGCCTTAGTCTGGAAACATCCGGACGGTGATTTGCCGCTTTATCCTAATCTTAAGGCCGTGTTCTCGCTCGGGTCGGGAACAGATTACCTGGACGCGCACAAGGCCTTACCGACGGCGCCCATATTTCGCCTGATCGATCCCAATATGGCCGATGATATGGCGCTCTATACGCTCTATTGGATCATCCATTTTCAAAGACAAATTGAGGTCCTGCGCCAGCAACAAAGGAAAGCCATCTGGCAGCGCTATCCGACGCCCCTGGCTCATGAGGTTAAAGTCTGCGTGCTTGGCCAAGGGGCGATAGGGGGCCATATCGCAAATGTCTTATCGCGCAATGGATTTGAGACCTTTGGATGGTCTCGTTCGCCAAAATCGTTGGACGGCGTCAATTCGGTTGTGGGCCTGGAGGCCTTGCAAACCGTTTTACCTGACATGGATGTGGTCGTCTGCATGTTGCCCGCAAAACCGTTGACCCATAAATTTCTGAACAAAGACATTTTTGAACGTATGAAAAAAGGCGTGTCATTGATCAATATCAGTCGGGGTTCCGTGGTGGATGAAGATGATCTTTTGAGCGCGCTCAATCAGGGACAAATAGGGGCGGCGGCTTTAGATGTGTTTGCGATCGAACCCTTGCCAAAATCTTCACCGTTTTGGGGCCACCCCAATGTGCATGTCACCCCGCATATGTCTGGGGCGACCAATGCGGATACGGCGGTCGAGATCATAGCGCAAAACATCAAATTGTTCGAAGTCGGAACGATGCCGAACTACCGCTATGAGCGCGAAGGCATTTGATATTGCCATTGACTCTTTTTGCTTGATTAAACTTTACGTGGGTTCGTTGTCCGCTAGCGTTAGATTAGACTTCGCTTGAGATTCTAACTCTTTGCTTTAGTCGGTGAAAATTAGACCGTGGAATTACCGATCCCGATATTGCGTATAAGGGGCTGGCCTGCCAAAAAGAGGGATAAAAATGGGGATCAAATATGCAGGCTTATGACGAACTTGGCAAAAATGCCGCGAATTTCGTGCCATTATCACCAGTATCGTTTCTGGATCGCACCGCAGATATTTATCCCAATCGGGATGCGGTTATCTATGAAGATCGACGCTATAGCTGGACAGCAGTTCGGGAGCGGTGTCGGCGTCTGGCGTCTGTGCTTAACCAGCGGGGCATAGGTAAGAACGATACGGTCAGCGTGCTGTTGCACAATACGCCGGAAATGTTTGAATGCCATTTCGGCGTGCCTATGGCCGGCGCGGTTCTGAACACGATCAATACACGTCTCGATGCGGATACGATTGCTTATATAATCGATCACGGGGAAAGCCGCCTGTTTATCGTTGACCGGGAATTGTCACCGGTTCTGGACGCGGCTCTGGCAATCTGTCAGACGCAGCCGGAAATTATTGTCGTCGATGACACCGCTGCCGACGCGCAGCCGGAATTGGGTCGCCCGCATTTGGATTATGAAGCGTTTATTGCGGCGGGTGACCCGGGCTTTTCTGAGACCCTGATAGAGGATGAGTGGCAGGCCATGGCCTTGAACTATACATCCGGCACAACAGGACGTCCAAAAGGCGTCGTTTATCATCACCGAGGCGCCTACCTAATGGCTATGGGGACGGTGGCCAGCTGGGCATTGCCACTGCATCCAAGCTACCTTTATACGGTGCCCATGTTCCATTGTAATGGCTGGGGTCATGCGTGGACCATGACGCTTATGGCCGGAACGATTATTTGCTTGCGAAGCTTTTCACCTGAGAAATTTTTTGAATTGGCAGGCGAACATAATATCACCCATTTTGGTGGTGCGCCGATTATAATGAATATGTTGGCGAGTGCACCAGATGAGCTTAAGCCCAAATTCGATCACACTGTAAAGGCTCTGACCGCCGGAGCGCCGCCGCCGGCGAGCGTGCTCGAGGCCATGGCGCGTATGAATTATGAAATCATGCATGTTTATGGACTGACCGAGACCTATGGACATGTGTTGCAGGCCGCCCCGCAAGAGGCCTGGTCTGACAAACCTATATCCGAACAAGCCGAGCTTAACGCCAGACAAGGGGTGATATTCACAAATCTGGAAGGTGTCGAAGTAATCGGTGATGACGGCGCACCCGTGCCCCATGACGGAGAAAGCATGGGTGAGATCATGCTTCGGGGCAATGTGGTCATGAAAGGTTACCTCAAGGACCCGGTTGAAACCGAAAAAGCGTTTGAGCAAGGCTGGTTCAAGTCAGGTGATCTGGGGGTGATTTATCCTGACGGGTATATTCAGCTTAAGGATCGCGCTAAAGATATTATCATATCTGGGGGCGAAAATATTTCCTCTGTCGAGGTCGAGAACACGCTTTATAAACATCCAGCCGTGGACGTAGCTGCTGTTGTCGCAATGCCGCATGATAAATGGGGGGAGGTCCCTTGCGCCTTTGTTGAAACGGTCGAGGGCATAGACGTGACCGAGGAAGAATTGATCGAGTTTTGCGCGCAGAACATGGCTCGTTTTAAACGACCTAAGAAGATCGTGTTTGGAGAACTTCCCAAGACGGCAACGGGTAAAATTCAGAAAAAAGTTTTGCGTGAACGCGCCGTTGGGGAGGGGTAAGTCTTGCCATCTTTGATTCACAATATCGTCCTTGCAGTGGTCCGGGCTGAGTTAATTCCAAATGCGATGAAAATCGCGCTGGAAAAGGATTTTGTGTTTCGCCGACCGCCAACGGACAAATATGTTCAAAAATTTGATGTCTCGACGGAATTGTTTCGAGATTATCCGGTGTATTCATATGGGCGCCCTCTGGATGGGCAGCCCCTTTTATATTTTTGCCATGGCGGGGGATTTCTGGCGGGAATGTTCAAGGCCTATTTTGATACGCTTGGCCCGCTCTCTAAATCACTTAATTATCCGATGATAGTACCTGACTATCCTATGCCGCGTGAGGTGACGGCCTTGCAGATGAGGGAATGGGTTCTGGCGCATTTCAAAAAAACACGGAGCCAATATCCGAATTCAGATATCATCGTCGGCGGGGATAGCGCTGGGGCCAATATGGCTTTGGCGCTGGCTCAAGACCTTGGTTCATCGGCTAAAGCCGATATTGCCCAATTATATTTGCTCTATGGTTGGTATGATTTGACGCGCGCGGAATCTGACTATCCACAAAACAAGGAAGAGGTTCTTTTGAGATCGGACGGGATTGTTTTAGCAACGGATCGTTTTCGAGGTGACCTGTCGGCTGAAGATCCACGGATCAGCCCATTGTTTGGAAGCCTGACCGACCTGCCGCCAATCCATATGATCTCGGCGGACAAAGATATGCTTTATGCTGAAAGTCAGGCGCTTGAGGCAGCGTTGATAGAAAACCAGCAAACAGTCTCTCACTTTACCTATAAAAACTACGCCCATGATTTTTGGCTGTTACCAAGCCCGGACGGACGTAAAGCATTGCGCGCAATGGCTCGTGAACTGAACAAAGCCACAGCATAGGCGTCTTATTGATTTTGTTGCGCCATCCTGTGTTTTTGAAATCCGTAATACTCCGCAAATGACAATGCGTTGTCCTGATCCATATCCACTTGGGCGAGCTTGCCCTCGTCCCAGGCGGCCTTGAGACGCCCGCTCATTTCTGAGGCATCTAGTTTGCCGTCCATATTCACATCGGCAAACCCATAATATTGGCGGATCCAGAATGACAGTGGATCATGGACCGGGTTATCCTTGGTTTCTTCGGCCCAACGAAAGAAAAAACTGCCATAGAGCATTTCATCGGCGGATTGCAGGCCCCAGGTAACATTGCGTTCGGGGTCTGGATTGGCGAAGTTCTTATCGGAATTATCGTAAACCGTTTCATGCACCAGGCGCGTGCCGGCTGGAACTGTGATAGGTTCGGCCAGAGCATAATTGTGCTGCCAGTTAAAATCATAACGGGGGACTGACAATAAAGGTTCAATTCGTCCGTCAGGATAATGCAGATCAAATTTGCTGGATTTGCCACGGTAATGCGCGTGCGGAAATAGAAGAAATATCTCCGCAGGGGCATCAAATTCAAAATAAGCTTTTTCGGTATGACTTTCGGCACCCGCGGGAATATTCAGTCGCGGGTTTACAGCCACTTGCTGGCGTAGATAATGCGCCGGGGCCTCGTCGTGAAAATACAATCCAATTTTGGTTTTGTCGGACGTCGCTTTGCCAGACGGCGTATAGTGAAATTGAAACCGATACTCGCCGCCCGCTTTGACCAAAACGCCGGAATCTTCCGGATATTGATAACTGTCTGAGCCCGGCACGAAGCCGACAAGATAATTGTCAAATACGTCTTCGTCATTGCCTTCGCCGGGGGGCGTTATTTCGGGTGAAGATCCGATCAAGGCATGGTGCACCACGGTCCGGTCGCCCGGTACGACACTTATCGCTTTGACCCAAACGTCCTTGTCGAGTGGATTGGTTACGGTCGGGAATTGATACTCCACCACGCCGGTCGCGGGTACGTCAAAAGCCGGGGCTTCGACAATAAGGTCCGGCTCGCCTAATGGCCATTCAGTCGCGTTATTTTTACGAATGGCCAGAGGGTCAGGCCCGTCGCCGCGCGGGGCACCGGCTTCAATCCAGCGCACCAGATCACGTTGTTCTTCGAGCGTCAGACCGCGGGCGCCATGAAAGGATCCGATCTCTGGATCAGCAGACCAAGGCGGCATGCGTTTTGTTCGAATGACCTCCCGGATCATCAATGAAAATCCTTCGACCTGTTCGTAATCTGTCATGGCCCATGGGCCGATGCCACCTTCCTGGTGACAGGTGACGCAATTATCTAAAAGAATAGGTGCAATTGTCTCTGAGTAGCTGATATTCGCATGAGCCTCTTTGTCATAACTGCCTTTTAAATTGACGATACAGCCTTTGGTCGCGCGCGCCGGTTTTTCGATCGATGTCCCGTCCAGGATGGCTGTCAATACATCTTCTAAATAATGCTTCGAGGCGGTCTTGCGTTGTCGCTCATAGCTGACCCGGTCATTTACGGGGCCTCTATACCGGATCTCCCATGTTTCCGGATCGATGACCAGGACTTCGGCAGTTCGGGTTATATCAAGTGAGGACGCTATGAGTTGGGAGTCATCTTTTAAGATCGGTATATCAATTCCGTATTCCGAAGCCTCGTTAGCAATTTCACTACGGTCATCCTGACCATTGGCATTCAGCATATAGAATTTTACGCCTTTGGAAGAAAACTCATCTCGAACGGATTTAAAATCAGACCAGATATTTCGAACGATCGGGCACCCATTGCCCTGAATCATGATCACAATAGCGGGGGCATCATGATGATAATATAATTCATGCGCTTGTCCCATATGATCCAGCAGAACAAAATTTTCGACAAAGCTGTCATCGATAACCGGCGTTGATTTTTGTGCAAAATTATGATCGTCGCTCAATGTCTGATCCGCATGAGCATTATCAGGGTTTTGACAGGCAGACAAAAACAATAGGGATACTAGGAATAAAGCGAGAGTCCAAAATGTTCGGATCAAGGGTACCTCCATTATAGTTTTCGCTGCCCCGCGAGTTTCCCTGAACACTACGTAGCATGGTTTTTGGAGGAAATAGAAGGGCTAAGATTGCCAAGCTTCATGAAGTCCTATGTCTTAGGTCTGCCGACTCCAAGCTTCTCGCGTAAACACCGCTTCTACCATTGGTCTGAAATGTTCGAGATCAAAGCTTTCATAGTCAGGATCAAATGAGGTCTGATCCCATTTTTCGCAAAATCGGACGGCGGCGTTGTAATTGGGATGATCTTTGTATTTATCGCGAGCATCCGGGTCCAGACCGATTTTATCGGCGTAATACTTATATTGAAAAATGCCGTGATGCTGAACAACCCAGGCGCATTCTTCGCGTACATAGGGCCGCAGGATATTGGCGGCGAGGCTGTCGTGATTAAACGGGGCCAGGTCATCACCAATATCGTGGACTAGGGCGGAAACAATCCAGTCAACATCCGCGCCGTCACGTTCGGCGCGCGTCGCAGTTTGCAGACTATGTTCCAGTCGGTCGATTTTATAACCGGCGAGCGAATTTCGAAGGCCCTCCAGAGCCGACATAATCCGGTTAGGTAGACCTTTGGCATATTCCGCCTCATGCTTGGCCAGGAAGGCATAGTCGTCTTCAGTACCATCGGACATTTTTGTGAAGGATACGGTTTTCATGAATAGTCCTTAGCTTTCGCGCTGAATGGACGTCGCGGTATGACCCGTCGCCAATAGCCGATAAAGACATTGCGGCCCGTCATGATCAATATAGCAGCCTTGAAGATGTCGGTAACCCTGTTTGCCGTTAAAGGCTGTGCGACCATGGAACAGGCGGTAATTATTCATCATCAGTAATGTGCCGGGCTTAAACGGAAACTGGATTTGAAAGGCCAGGTCATTGGCCAGTTCGTGCATACGGCGGCGGGCAGCGTAAAATACGGTCAGCGTTTTGGGATCTAAGGCCGGGACAAAATCCAGGCGCGGACTGAAACGAATATGATTGACATACCCCCGGTAATCGCGGGCGATTAATGGGGCCGTGTCTTCATATATGCCGGTCGGGCCGTCATAGCGAAATCTCACGGGAACTGTTTCTAATATGTCCGCCCAATCTTGGTTTTCCTCAGCTAATGCTTCGGCCACCGCCATGCCGTCCACCAGAGTAGACAGGCCGCCGCTGACTTCATTGGCCAGGCAATGTAGATATTGAATGCTGGGCACCGGCCAGCGATAGGGATTGTCCGTATGAGAGGCGAGAGCGACATCCGTATAAGCCAGATCTGTTGCCGAAGGTTTGGTTTCGACATTAAAAATTTCGCCGAAATTGGTATCTCGCAAAAATCCAAACCGACGAGCATGAGACTTCAAACTGTCGCGATCCGTAGGCGTTTCGTCCATAATACAAAATGCATTTTCAAAATAGGCCGTTAGCAGGGCTTTCATTTCGGCTGGATCGTCGAGGTCGTTCCAATTAAAGCGTTTGAAGCTCAGGTCTGATCGCCAGGCCTTGGGCATTGGAATGTTTTCTGGATTGTCTGCAAGCCCGATTTCTCTAGCGAGTTCTTCCAGGTCAAACTGGGCCTGATAGCCGTCTGAAAAGGCGACCGCTAATTTGCCCAGGCTTCCGTCAATTGTGGCGGATCGGATTTTCAGTTCAGGATCCAGTTCCGCCGGTTCATATAATCTTTGATGGCTGATGGGATCAAATGCGTCGTGTTCGATTACGCGTTCTCGTAGCCAAAGAGGATGTAAAGTGATGGGCGTTTTGGGGGCATTCCCCAATATCAATCCGCCTGACGGTTCGTCAATTCTGACGTCATTCCAAATTACGCCCATACGACTCTCCTGCGCTAAGCGTTTGCGCGCTTATCGCACAGAATTTCAAAATTGCGCACTCAATTTTTGCACATAAGTATTTTTGAAAAGGCCCAGCAGGAAAAATGAAGTTTAGGTTTTTGCCTTCTTATAATCCCGCCACAGAGCAATCGTCAGGTTGATGCCGCACAGCAATACGATGATTGAAAAGGGAAGGGCGGCGGTAATTGTTCCGGCCTGTAAGGACTGTAAGGCCTCTTTGCCGCCCCCATATAACAGGGCGATCGCAGTCAAACCCAACATGGAAGCCCATAAGACGCGTTGGCGTTTTGGCGTGCCGGCGCGCCCGCCTGAGGTGAGCTGATCTACAACAAGCGCTCCTGAATCTGCCGACGTCACGATAAAGATTATCAAAAGCATCATCGCAATCAGGGAGGTCAATAATGAAGCCGGCATGGCACCCAACATCTGGAACAGGGTCAACGCCGCATCGCCCATGCCATCTGCAAGGTCTCCAACCGCATTTTCATGTTGGGATATTGCCGTTTCACCAAAGGCGGAAAACCAGATAACTCCAATAATCAATGGGACGATTAGGGCGCAAACCATAAACTGTCGGATAGTCCGGCCTTTAGAAATGCGGGCGATGAACATGCCGACAAATGGGGACCAGGCAATCCACCAGGCCCAGTAAAACAGCGTCCAATCATATAAAAATTGCTGATCTGGCCGACCAATCCAGTTCGCCAATTTTATCGAGTCCGGAATAAGCGTTGCCGTGGAACCAATGATCGTTTTGATAATATCTCCCGTCGGGCCGAAAATCAGAACAAATAATAATAGAAGCGTTGCGGCTATCATATTAATGTTGGAAAGGATTTTGATACCGCCGGAAACGCCCCGCAATACAGAAATAATCGCCGCAATCGTGATCACGAAAATAAGGGTAATCTGCAAACCAAGCGAAGGTGTCAGGTCAAATAGATAGGATAAGCCCCCCGTGGCCTGGGTGGCGCCGATACCGATTGTGCAGGCGAGGCCAAATATCGTGGCGACGACTGCGATTAAATCGATCAGATCGCCCATCCATCCCCATATTTTGTCACCCAATATAGGATAAAAAATAGACCGTATGGAAAGCGGGAGGTTTCGATTAAATGAGAAAAAGGCGAGTGACACGCCAACAATTGCATATACGGCCCAGGCAAGTAGACCCCAGTGAAAAATTGAAACTGAAAAGGCTAATCGACGAACTTCCTCACTTCCGGCTTCCAAATTAAAAGGCGTGCCAAACCAATTGGTGAAGTACCCCAGGGGTTCTGCCGTGCCATAAAACATGAAGCCGATCCCAACTCCGGCGGCAAACAACATAGCGATCCAAGAGGTCACGCTATATTCAGGTTTGGCGTCCGGGCCTCCTAATCGGGTTTTCCCAAGGGGTGATATTGCCAATCCTGCACAGATGAAGAAGATGAGGATGGGCGTGGCAGCATACAGCCAATCAAAATTTTGCAAGCTCCAGTTTTTAGCGGCGTGCAAAGAGGTATTGGCCTGATCTGGAAAAAGCAGTGTTGTTCCAGAAAACAAAACAACCAATATCAGGCTCAGAAAGAAAATCGGTTTTTGCATTTCCATGCCGGCGGCATGAACGATTTTTGAGTTGTTTTTAGATGTATTCATGATTTGTGTTTAATAGCTCACTAAGCGCTGGAAAACCCCGATTTATACTAAGTTACTATTAGTTATGCTCATTATGATGCGTGACAATTGCCGGGTTTTCAATTTGATTTAAAATAACGATAAAAGGGGAGCCTATGGTTAGGCGTGCCAAACGAACAACCCGAAACCGAACAGCTATGTCGGCTGGCTATCAAATCGCGCCTGCCTATGTGAAACGCAAAATTCCTTATTATGAATTTCTAAGCGAAGAAAACCTGGTCCGCCTGGAAGATCAAGCTGACTGGATTATTCAGGAAGTCGGTTTGGAGTTTCGGGAAGATCCAGTCGCGCTCGAAATTTGGAAAGAAGCTGGGGCGGATGTCAAAGGAACCCGGGTGCGCGCGCCAAAAGGAATGATCCGCGAGCTATGTAAAACCGCGCCGTCAGAGTTTGTTCAACATTCGCGCAATCCTGCGCGCTCCGTCCTAATCGGTGGGGACAATCTGGTTTGCACGACTGTTTACGGGCCGCCTTTCGTTAGGGACCTGGAAGGCGGGCGGCGGTACGGCACGATTGAGGACCTCCGAAAATTCGTCAAATTGACCTATATGCTCCCGAGCCTGCATCACGGCGGTCACGTACCCTGTGAGCCTTGTGATGTTCCGGTCAGTCATCGCCATCTCGATATTGTATATTCGCATATGAAATATTCGGATAAACCCTTCTTCGGGTCGATCACCGAAATGTCCAGGGCGCAGGATAGTGTTGATATGGCCAAAATCCTCTACGGCGAAGACTATATGCAGGACCACTGCGTAATCATGGGCAATGTAAACACGAATTCGCCGCTATTGGTTGACCGTGTCGTGACCGAAGCTATCCGGGTTTATTGCGGGGCCGGGCAGGGGATGGTCGTTGCCCCGTTTATTTTGGGCGGGGCAATGGGTCCTGTGACGACGGCGGCCTCAATTGCGCAGGCCTTTGCCGAAGCCATGATGTGCGGGGCATTTACGCAATTGGTCAAACCTGGTGCGCCCTTTGTTTTGGGGAACTTTTTATCCTCTATGAGTTTGAAATCCGGGGCGCCGACTTTCGGCATGCCGGAGCCGATTATGTCCAATTTCGTCATTGGGCAACTCGCGAGGCGTCTTGGCGTGCCGCTCAGATGCGGCGGATCATTGACGGCTTCAAAAATCGCGGATGCCCAAGCGGCCGCAGAAAGTGCGGACTCAATGATGTCAACGGTACTCGGCGGGGCCAATATTGTCGTGCATGCAGCAGGCTGGCTCGAAGGCGGCTTGTGCGCGGGGTACGAAAAGCTGATCATCGATGCGGATCGTCTGGGAGCCTATCAAGTCATGATTGATGGCCTGCCCATGGACGATAATGGTGTCGGGAAAACGGCCTATGATGATGTCGAACCCGGCGGCCATTTCCTCGGCTCAAACCATACGATGAAAAACTACGAGACTGCTTATTATGACGCCGTCATGTCCGATAGCGAAAGTTTTGAACAATGGGAAGAAGACGGTTCCAAGGATACACGCCGCAGGGCCTATGAACGTTGGAACCAGCTTTTGAAAGACTATGAAGATCAAAAACCGGAGCTCGACGCGGATAAGGACGGGGCATTGCTGGATTTCATGGCCCGCCGCAAAATGGACATAGAAGAGCGGTGGTATTGACGTGGCCGAACTAGATATTTCGCGGCCGAATGACCCGCTATTCCAACCCTTCCAGTTAAAACATCTGACTCTGAAAAACCGGATTATGATTACCAGTCATGAACCGGCCTATGCGGAAGATGGTCTGCCCAAAGAGAGATATCGGGCCTATCACGTGGAACGCGCTAAGGCGGGCATCGCCATGACCATGACGGCGGGTTCGGCTTCGGTTTCAAGAGACAGTCCGCCTGCCTTTAATAATCTGCTGGCCTATAAGGACGAAATCGTGCCTTGGATCAAAGCGATGAGCGATGAAATTCACGCCCATGACTGCGCGGTGATGATCCAGCTCACCCATTTGGGCCGACGAACCGGGTGGGATAAAGGGGATTGGCTGCCCTCAGTCGCACCGACGCGAAAACGCGAACCGGCGCATATGTATGGTCAGAAACTGATCGAAGATTGGGATATGGACCGGATCATCCGCGACTTTGCAGACGCGTCTGAGCGCATGCAAAAAGGCGGTGTGGACGGGATCGAAATCGAGGCCTATGGGCATTTGATGGATCAATTCTGGTCGCCTTTAACCAATGAGCTGGATGGCGAATATGGTGGGTCTCTTGAGAATCGCACGCGCTTCTTTTTTCGAATTCTCAAGGCGATCCGCGACCGTGTGGGTGCGGCCTTTATTCTGGGTGTTAGAATGGTTGTTGATGAAGCGCAGGCAGGGGGGCTAAATGCAAGTGAAGGCTTGCAAATTGCTAGGTGGCTGGAAGAAAGCGGCCAAGTCGATTTTATCAATGTCATTCGTGGACGGGTTCATACGGATGCAGCTTTGACCGACGTAATTCCCGTCCAGGGCATGCGGTCTTCGCCTCATCTGGATTTTGCCGGAATGGTTCGTTCGGAAATCGGGTTGCCGGTTTTTCACGCTTCAAAAATTGCCGATATTGCGACGGCGCGTCATGCCGTTGCGAGCGGACATCTGGACATGGTCGGGATGACTCGCGCGCATATTGCGGATCCACATATCGTCAAAAAAATACTTATGGGCCTGGAAGATGATATCAGGCCCTGTGTCGGCGCCACCTATTGTCTGGACCGAATTTATGAGGGCGGCGCGGCCCTTTGTATTCACAATCCGTCGACCGGTAGAGAGATCGAGCAACCAATTGATATCGAGCCTGCACGAACTCAAAAGAAAATAGTGGTTGTCGGGGCAGGCCCGGCCGGACTCGAAGCCGCCCGTGTCGCCGCCGAACGCGGTCATAAAGTGAATGTTTATGAGGCTGCGCCGGAAGCCGGGGGGCAAATCCGGTTGTTGACGCAGTCCAAGCGCCGCCGCGATATGATCGGCATCATCGATTGGCGATTACAGCAATGTGAAAAACTGGGAGTTCGTTTTCACTTTAATCACTGGATGGAGGCGGAAGATGTGTTGGGCCTGAATCCCGATGTTGTGATCGTCGCAACGGGCGGTATGCCGGAAATATCTTATCTGGAACAGGGTTCGGACTTGGCCGTAACCGCCTGGGATATGATTTCCGGCGACACCAAGCCTGGGAGCAAGGTTCTAATTTATGATGAGACGGGCGATCATGCAGGGCTTCAAGCTGCCGAAATTGTGACCGAGTCCGGGGCACGGGTTGAAATGATGAGCCCGGACCGAAGTCTTTCGCGCGACGTGCAGGGTATGAACCTGGTGCCTTATATGCGGGAACTGCAAAAGCGCGATATATCTTTTACGGTCGGACGCCGCCTGATGGCTTTAACGATGGATGGCAATCAAATAAAGGCACAAATCGGCACGGATTATAGCGACCTTCGCAATGAAAAGACATTTGATCAGGTGGTCGTTAATCAGGGGTTAGTGCCATTGGATGATCTCTATATTGCATTAAAACCAAGTTCAACAAATCTGGGCGCTGTAAATTACGAGGCCTATATCGAAGGCGCTCCGCAGTCACTAGGCCTTAACCCAGACGGCCAGTTTCAACTATTTCGAATTGGAGATGCCGTCTCGGCGCGAAATATCCACGCCGCGATTTATGACGCACTGCGGCTGGTTCGGCAATTATAGTGATTTGGAAACTCTGTTTGGCTCAACTCAGAAGACTGAACAAAATCGGTTCAGAATATGGTCTAACGCCGCGAAAAACAGTCGACTGGAATTCAACACTCTGTCACGTCTTCCAGACGTTCTTGTAACTCTCTGCAAATCATGTCCGCTTGCACTTTATCGCCATTCACCCGCAATATTGCGGCTAATCCAATAGAGGCTTCCTTATCCAAAGGTGAGATACGGAGCACCCGTCGATACCAGATTTCGGCCTCGCCAAGATCAGTTTGTTGTAAATGCAGACGAGCAATAAGCGTTCCCATTTGCGATTGCCACTGTCCCACCTTTTGAGGTTCGGTGGCGTAGCTCTCATCCATGGTATTGTAGGCCGTTGTAAAATATTCCAAAGATTTGGCCGCATTTTCTTCCATAAGATAAATTTCGCCCAGATTGACCATAGACTCCCATGCCATACTGTCGAGTTCGATGGCTTTTTCATAAGTGGTTTTGGCGTCTTCCAGGCGCCCCTGCGCGGCATAGGTCAATCCTAGAGCTTTGAGTGCATCTGCATTTTTGGGAGAAAGGCGAGCCGCGCGTTCAGAAAGTGCCGTGGCGCGTTTTAGCGTTGTTTGGCCAAATTCCGTTTGATGTAAATTTAGTGACAATGCATTTCGTAAGCTATCTGTACCGGTTTCGCTTTTTGATTTACCATCGGGCCAGCGAATGACCCGTTGAACCAACGCATTAGAAAGGCCCGATTGCGCACGGGTATTGTCGCTATCCACTGCCAGAACTTGTTCATAGAGTTTTATGGCAGTTTCGTTATCAGCATAGTTGAAATTCATATAGAGGTCGTCAGCCCGCGCCAATTCGGAAAACTCTTTTTCGCTCTTCGTGTTGTCTGGCCAAGCGACGAACAAGGTGATCACTAATGCGATGACAGCTAAACTGATTAATATTGGCGCAAAGCCCCTGCGTTGAGAGTTTTGTATTTCAACGGTTTCCAACGCCCGAGGCGGCTGCATAAGCCGATATCCTTTTTTGGAAATCGTTTCGATGTATTTTGAATCTTGGGCCGTATCGCCGAACGCTTTTCGTAGCTTTGAGATTTGGCGGGCGACCGTATCTTCACCGACGATGATTTGCCCCCATATCTCTTCTTCAATGTCTGCTCGAGATATGACAGCACCCTTTGCGTCACTTAATACGATTAAAAGTGCCATGACTTTTGGCTCAAGGGATACAGAAGTGCCGTCCGAGGCGATCATATTTCTTTCAGGAAATATGACCCAGTCTCCAATTTGAAATGCCGCGCGTATTGTCATGAAAAACCTGAAAATGCCTCTCAGACAGCATAGTCAGGGTTTCGTCAGAAAAAAAGGAAGAGTTGAACATGGTCGCGCATTTCGATGCGCCTTATCTGCGCAGGCAATCTATTGTCAAAAGGAGCCCATTATGTGTGGCACGCAATTATATAAATCTGGAATTTTGGGAGTGTGGTTCTCAATCATGACGGCCTGCTCCGCGACGGTCGAACCTCAAACTCTTGAGCCGGAAGTTCTACCGCCAAATCATTTTTCTGAAATGCAAATCCGCTCAGATTTTGAAGCCCTCCATGAAGGATTAAAAAACGCTCATATCGATCTTTATGCCCATCAGGAAAAAGACGCTTATGAAGATAAATATTCCGAGATGCTCGCGTCGTTTGATGGCCCGCAGACGCTTCTTCACATCCAGACCGAATTTCAAAAATTTGCCGCATTTGGAAATGTTGGTCATGCGCGTATCGAATTTC
>JAHDDX010000017.1 GCA_020629135.1 Hellea sp. | reverse complement strand
GCCGGTGTTTTCGCTGTGCTCAAAGGCTGTGATCGCGTCCATCCACTGGGTCGGGATTTGCGGCAGGTCCTGATCATAGGCATTGCCCTCAATGGCCGGGGCCGCGTCCATTTTGTTTTGAAGGCCCATCAAGGCCCCGCCCAAAATGGCCGTCAGGACCAGATAAGGATTGGCATCGGCGCCCGCGACCCGGTGTTCAATCCGGCGGGCGGCATTGGGGCCAGAGGGGATACGAAGCGGCGTCGTCCGGTTGTCATAGCCCCAGCCAATATTGACCGGCGCATGGGTGCCGGGGCGGACCCGTCGATAGGAATTTAAATGCGGCGCATAAACCAGCATCGTATCGGTCATGGTCGCCATTAATCCGGCGAGCGCCTGACGAAGCTGGTCTGATCCGGCGTCGGTGCCGTCATCAAAAATATTATCGCCATCGGCATTGATCAGGCTGAAATGGACATGCATGCCGCTGCCGGATTCTTCGCCATAGGGTTTGGCCATAAAGGTGGCACCAAATCCGTTTTTGCGCGCGATCGAGCGCACAATATATTTAAACAGCAATGTATCATCTGCGGCTTTGAGCGCATCGGGGCTATGATAAAAATTGATCTCGACCTGGCCGCAGCCATTTTCCGAAATCGCCGCATCGGCTGGAATGTCCATGGCTTCGCAGGCCGCATAGACATCCCGCAGGAAATCTTCGAGAATATCAATATCGGATATGGCATACATGGCATTGGCCGGGACGGTCTTGGCGCCGCCGAGAGAGGCCGGTGCGCGCAGGGTCGCGGCCTCCAGATCAAAAAGATAAAATTCGAGCTCGGTTGCGCAGACGGGGGTCAGACCGATCTTATCAAATTCCTTTAGCACTTTGGCCAGACATTGTCTGGGATCGGACGGGCCGGGATCACCGTTTTCGTCAAACATCCAGACGGGGAGAATGGCCGACTGGCCCTCGGTCCAGCTTAGCGGCAGCAGGCCGCGTTCGGTCGGATGGCAAATTCCATCATTGTCTCCGGTCTCCATGACATAGCCACTACTGACCACGTCCCGTCCCCAAATGTCGACGCCCAGAGCCGAGACCGGAAGTTTCACCTCGCTTTTAAAGGCTTTCGCCGCCATTTTACGTGGCAATAATTTGCCGCGCAGAACGCCGTTCATATCCCATATGCCAACACGCAGATTTTGCAGGTCTGGAAAATTGTCTAAGTCTGCCATAGGTCCTCGCTTGGCATTGTCTAACACTATGTTGCATCGCAATGAAGAGCGCAAATGCCGATCTCTAATTGCAATATGTGATAACAATATTGTTAATGTGATACAAATAAATTGTTATCACTATTTCCAAGAACTGATAATATTTTCCAAGGGTTGATATAATTTTGCGCCCATCCTATGCATAGCTTATGGGTGATTTAAACATTCCAATTGTTGAAGGGCGAACCTCGCAGGAGACAGCCTATAACAGTCTGCGACAGGGGGCGATGATCGGCGCGTTTAAGGTCGGACAGTCGCTGACTATTCGCGGTATTGCCACGGCACTTGATATGAGCCCCACCCCTATTCGCGAAGCCTTGCGCCGCTTATGTGCGGAGCGGGCCATGGTCATGCTGGAAAATCGGCGGATCATGATCCCGGAATTTACACCCGTCCGGTTGCAGGAGTTAATTGAAACCCGAGTGTCGCTTGAGACCTTTGCCGCCATTCGCGCATTGCCTTATATGAATGCCAAGAAGATCGAGGCCTTGCGCCAATTGGATGAAGAAGCGAACCGCGCCGTCAGCGGCACGGAACATGATAAAGTCGTGATCGCCAACCAAAAGTTTCACGCCACGCTTTATATGACCAATCCCGAGCAAATCGTCATGCCGATGATTGAAAGCATCTGGATGCAACTTGGTCCCGTCTTGCGGGCCGCCGCGATCCAGGCCGCCAAACCCGGCCAGGATTTCCACCCGGATATCTTGCAGGCGCTTGAGGCGCGGGACGAAGATCGTCTCGTTGAGGCCATGCGCAAAGACATCACCGAAAGCGTGTCCTATGAGGGGATATTAGGCGGGTGAAAAAGCTCACGGCTTAAGGCATGGCCAAAGCTGAACATCTTTGACATCACTATAGTGTTTTTAAATACTCAATCAGGTCAAGTTTCTCTGGCTTGGACAGGCTGGTGCCAAATTCATGGCCGGTGTTCCAATTGCCTTTGATCGTCGTATCGAAAACCTCCCCGCCGGTTCTTCCAGACGCATCAAAGCCGACCTTTTCCGGGTCATAGGTCTGAGAGCCAACAAAGAACCGATCAGGACGGCATTCCTCATACTGGCATCCTGTCTCCCGATCTGCTGGGGGTAAGAGTACATCATAAAGGGTCGGTACGGACCCATTGTGAAGATAGGGCGCTGAGGCCCAAACGCCGTTTAGAGCCCGGGCTTTATAGGTGCGGTAGCGATAAAGATCAGCCCCTTCACATTCCATTTTGAGTTTGGCTTCTTCGGTTGAAAAACCGCCGCCGACACGCTTGTCAAATTTATGTTGGGATTTACTGATTTTGCCCAGACCGCTTGCCGTTTCGATCAAGGTCGACATGCCGACAGAGCCGTCGCAGGTGACCGATAAAAATGATCCAACAATACTGCCGGCTATGACTTCGCCGAGCACAGTCATATAATCTTCTTCGGCCTTGAGCGGTACGCCATTATTGAGCTTGGACGGCGTCCCGGCGAGCGGGCCGGTTTTCGCGCCTTTGGTGATGCTGACTTCGATCATGGTGGGATCGGTTTTGACCTTATCCAAGGGCACCATTTTCATTGGAGCATCGCAGACCTTTTTGTCCTCGAAAGAGCGTTCTCGCCAATCATCCGGTTGGTTGCCGTGGCAAGACACGCAGCCATGTTCGCGCCCGACCCCATGAAAAATATCCCGTCCTCGTGCGGCGGCATCTACATCTATGGCCGGAAGCAAATCTTCGAGTGCGGGGTCTTCCCATTGGGGAGAGAGCAGGGATTTGAGCCAGAAATTATAGAGATCAATTTCCTTACGGCGTACCGACGAGCAAAAACCGGGCAGGGTGTTCTGCGTCGTGACCTCTGCATGGCCAAAGACTCCCAGGGTCTGACCAAAATTTCGTCCCAAAGAATCGCCCGGTTTTTTATTATTTGATCCACCGCTCCATTGCACCCGGCCCATAAAGGGCGTGTCCCACAGGACCGGATAGCTCACCGGTGCGCGCGGCGTCAGCACATTGCCATGCTCACCCTTGGTATCCATGCCAATATCGCGGGCGACGACCTGATTGAAAATGATTGTGAAGGCATCCACGCGTGTCGGACCGTGATCATATTCGGTCGCATTGCGCCTCTGCCAAGCCTGCCGATCGGCAGATACGATTTCAAGGCCATCGCGAACGGCTTGCTGTTCCTCGCGGCTTTTTGCACCCATACGCGCGGCGAACCGGGCAAATTTTTCCGGGACTTCAAGGGTTTGTTCAATCCCTTCATCCATGGCCTGCATAAAGCCCATAAAATCAGAATGGGCGATTCCCCCATCGACCCGTATCACGGCGTTACCTATTTTAATATTGGAGGTATGACAGGCGGCACAGGTCATACCCAGCATCAGATCTCCTTGACGATTATAGTCCATTGAAAATCCAACGGGCAGGCCGAGCGGGTTGGGGCCTTCTGGATCTTTGGGGTTTAGACCCTTGGTTGCCGGATAGGGCACATATCCATATTTGGAAGTCGCAAGGCCGTTTTCACCAAACAATAACTGATTTGAGTCCGCGCCTTCCAGGGCCAGCGCGACCGCCAGGGGAATGATATGCGACCCTTGCGGCGTATAATAAAATTTTTGCCGATAGCCCTCTTGCCATCCTTGATCCAGATGAACAATTTCTGGCTGATGCGGTGGTGGTGTCGTGTCTTTGTCCTTTTTCTCATTATATAGAAATGGATCGAGTAGGTCCGTCGAAAAAATAACGCCGAGGAATAAGGCAAAGATAATTGGCAAGGCGAGAATAAAGAAAATGCTGCGCGGCAGGTCCGCGAAAATAAACCCGAATAGCTTACTGATCTTTCCAAATATCCAACGCATGAGGACCGCCCCTAATTAATTCCCTGTATCCAATAACTGATCTGCCAGAACTTCGGCGTCGCTGCGAACGGGCCCAACTGGTTCTATGGGGTCCGCGGCAAAACTATTCCCAATAGGATTTAACGGGGCGGAAAAAATGACCGGCCTGGATTGAGTTTGCAGATCCGGATATAGGCGATTACGAGCAATTGAGACGGCGCTCCGGAATGTCGGTTTATCGCAATTGGCCGTCTTTTTAGACGCCGTCCAATAATCCACCCCATCAATGGTTTTCTTTGTCAGGGAACAACGTTTTCCAGGAACAAGACTTAACCAGATGACGGCGCGCATATCATCGATTGCGGCGCTCGCATAATCGCCATGAGCCAGAATATCAGACGGGTTGCGGTCAATATCGCTCGTGTCAACGGTTTCGATAATCCTGGCGACTTCTGTAACTGGTGGGGCTTGACCAGCGCGAGGAAAATTATCCCAGATCCATTTAGACACGCTAAGCGCTTTGTCTTTGCTAGACGCGTAAAGGGTCATGCCGTCCGCAATTTGACGGGATTTAAAAGCGGCGATGCGTCTGGAAAAATCCGAGGCATCAACATCCGGAGAGGCCCAGATGATTTGCCCAAAAGGTCTATTCTCTGCCGTGTAACCCTCAAGCTCAAGATCGCCCAATGCCTTGGACAAGACATCATTGCCCATGGAGTGGGCGATGATATGGAGCTCATCAATATTATTGACTGCGGACACTTCTTTTAAATATTTTTGCAATTCTGCGGCAGCGTGATCGACATTTTCCTGGCTTTTGAAATAGCGTAAAGCGTTAGAGCCTGCGGGCCAGGAATAGAACATGCCGCCATGGCGCATATCCAGGTCAACGGAAAGTTGCGCGGCCCGGCGCGCGGCATTGGCGAAGGAAACGGCATGTCCGTGGACATAGATAAAGGCTTCCTTTTTAGGGGCCGGATTTTCATCGACCCAGTTTCCTAGTTCGGCCCGAAAGGCATTATTTGAATTGGAAGGATTGATCCGGGTGAGGACGATATGAACACCGTCTTTAGCGCCGCCAAAGCTCAGAAGACCCGGAATTTGAATCGTTCCAATTTCCCTATCCAGCGGGACAGTCATCTCGATGGATCCGGTCGTCAATGATGCACGATCGCCGCCAAATGTTTTTTCTACATTCCGCTTGCCGGTATGATTGCGACTCGTGCCGTAAAAGATTTTGACGGTCTCGAAGTTGGGCTCAGAGAATTCATCCGCCGAGTAGGAATGAGAAGCCTGTGGGCATCTATCAAACTCGCTTTCACCCCAAAATTGGAGAGGTTTTTCCTGCGCTCTTTCCCAGTCAACGCTGCTATATTCGTCTCTTAACAGGCAATAAACACTATACTTCATATTGCCATTGCGGGCCGCTTCAATCCGTTGATCAATCAGATATTTTTTATCTGGAAAGGAGCCAAAATCGATCGTCTGGGATTCGCGGTCAAGTTGGGCCATGAAGTAGCTGTCATAGGCTTTTTCAAAAGCGCCGGTTTCGAAATACCAATCCCCTAGTTTTTGAGCTCGGTCGGCGCGGTGTTGGCGAATAAATGAGTATCTCTCATAATTTTCAGGGTCGTCGGGTTCTAAGGTGTGAGGATCTAACTGTTCGATTGAGCTCCGGTCCTGCTCCATGACACCTTCCATAATTGTGATCGCGTCAGGCGTTCGACCCGCTGCATGGTAAATTTCGGCAAAATCGGTTTTCAGATCACTGATATCTGTGTCTTGAAGCGGTGTATCTGCGAAGCCTTTCGCCAGTATCTGGTCGACCAAATTTGCACTTTCGACCCATTTTTCGTCCTCGGAGTAGCCATTTAAAAGACTGAGTTGCTCAACCAGCGATAAGGGCTTTTGGGACGTTGATTGCCGAGTGCCGGTTTGGTTCGCGTCCGAGCCGGAAGTTGTGGTTGGGGACTGATTTGAATTCGTCGTCGGGTTGACCTTAACAGGTGAATCCATGTCACCGAAATAAATGAAACCAAATACCCCGATGGCCGCTATCAGGGCTATGGTTATAAGCGCCCGCATAATGCCTCTCCAAATTTGACGATTGTTCGTTTGTTATTTTCGCCTGAGACTACACTATAGATGAAAGCGCCGCGTTTCTACGCGTCAACGGTTGAATTATTCCCCGAAATGACCCGAGAAATGTTGAATTCAGGGAATTTATTCCTATTTCTTTGGGAAATGGAACGCATTTGGCACAGGCCAAGGAATTTAAAATGGATATTCAAGCCTATACACAACGTGGTCGAAATGTCATTCAGGCCGCTCAAAATGAAGCCCTGACGCGGGATCATCAGCAGATTACGTCCTTACATCTTATGGCGGGATTGATGCAAGAAGATGGCGGTCTGCCACGCAAGTTACTGCAGATGTCTTCGGCAAATATAGGGGTATTACAATCGGAGCTCGACGCCGTTTTGGGAAAAATTCCGTCGGTTCAGGGCTCTGGCCAGATGGGGCTTAGCGCGGCTGCCGCCAAAACTTTTGCCAAAGCGGAAAAGGCCGCTAAAACGGCGGGCGATGCGTTTGTAACCGTTGAACGATTGCTTCTGGCGACTGTCCTTAATGCTGATAAAGACCTGAAAGCTGTTCTCTCAGCGGCCAATGTTTCTGACACAGCCCTGACGGAGGCTATAAAATCTGTTCGTAATGATGGTCCGGTAATGTCTGAATCTGCCGAAGACCAATATGAGGCTCTGTCCAAATATGCGCGGGATCTGACAGAAGCGGCGCGCGCGGGCAAGCTCGATCCCGTGATTGGTCGTGATGAGGAAATACGCCGGGCGATGCAGGTTTTGTCACGGCGCTCCAAGAACAATCCCCTTTTGATTGGTGAACCCGGGGTTGGTAAGACCGCGATTGCGGAAGGGCTCGCCAATCGGATTGTGTCCGGTGATGTCCCTGAAAGTATACGCAATAAGCGCCTTCTTGCCCTGGATATGGGCGCGCTGATTGCAGGCGCCAAATATCGCGGTGAATTTGAAGAACGACTGAAAGCCGTTCTCAAGGAGATAGAAAGCGCAGACGGCGAGATCATCCTGTTTATTGACGAAATCCACACATTGGTCGGCGCTGGCAAAACCGATGGCGCGATGGATGCGGCGAACCTGTTAAAGCCCGCTTTGGCCCGTGGTGAATTACATTGTGTCGGGGCGACGACCCTGGATGAATATCGCAAACATCTGGAAAAAGATGCCGCTTTGGCCCGGCGATTTCTAACCGTGTTTATCACAGAGCCCAGTGTTGAAGACACAGTATCAATCCTGCGGGGTTTGAAGGAAAAATATGAAGTTCATCACGGCATTCGAATTTCGGACGGAGCCATCGTTTCCGCCGCGCAGCTTTCCCATCGATATATCACGGACCGGTTTTTGCCGGACAAAGCGATCGATTTGATGGACGAGGCGGCGTCACGCCTGCGCATGCAGGTAGATAGTAAGCCTGAAGAACTCGACGAAATCGACCGCCGTTTGGTGCAACTCAAGATCGAGGTTGAAGCTTTAAAAAAGGAAAAGGATAAGGCTTCTAAAGACCGGCTCAAAAAACGGCAGGCGGAAATTGGTGAGTTGGAAAGCCAAAGCGCAGAGTTAAGCGCAACTTGGGAAGCCGAGAAATCCAAACTCGCCAGTGCGACTGAAATCAAGGAGCACTTGGATCAAGCCCGGTTCAATCTCGAAGATGCCATTCGACGCGGCGACTATGCCGTAGCGGGTAAGCTCCAACATGAAGATATTCCCGAACTGGAAACCCGCATGGACGCGCTCGAAGAGAGTGAAGACGGGAATGCGGCCCTGGCCGCGGAAACGGTGACAGCCGAGGCCATCGCATCGGTTGTGTCGCGTTGGACCGGTGTTCCGGTTGAAAAAATGCTGGAAGGCGAGCGGGAAAAATTATTAGCTATGGAAGGCGTCTTAGGACAGCGCGTCATTGGACAGTCTGAAGCCATCCGCGCAGTGTCTGACGCGGTGCGTCGCGCACGGGCAGGCCTCAAAGATCCCGCCCGTCCGATTGGGTCATTTATGTTCTTGGGGCCTACCGGTGTGGGCAAGACCGAATTAACCAAGGCTCTGGCCGGCTTCCTGTTTGATGATGATGCGGCCATCACGCGAATGGATATGAGCGAGTATATGGAAAAGCATTCCGTATCGCGCATGATTGGGGCCCCGCCTGGTTATGTCGGTTATGATGAAGGCGGAGCTTTGACCGAAGCGGTTCGCCGTCGACCCTATCAAGTGGTTCTTTTTGATGAGATCGAAAAAGCTCATCCAGATGTGTTTAATGTGCTCTTGCAGGTCCTGGATGATGGACGTTTGACGGATGGGCAAGGCCGAACCGTGGATTTTCGTAATACGCTCATCATCATGACCTCCAATATCGGGTCACAGCATTTGCTTAATCTGAGCGATGGCGACAATGTCAATGCGGCCCGGGTCGGAGTTATGGCTGAAGTCAACGCTTATTTCCGCCCGGAATTTTTGAACCGCCTCGACGAAATTCTTCTCTTCGAACGGCTGAAGCCGGAGCATATGGGCGCAATTGTTGATATCCAAATGACCCGTTTGCAGAACTGGCTCAAGGATCGTCAAGTCAACGTCGAACTGACGGATGCTGCTCGTAGCTGGCTGGGTGAACAAGGATATGATCCGTCCTTTGGAGCCCGTCCCTTAAAACGCGTTATCCAAAAGCAGGTTCAAGACGGATTGGCCCGTATGGTTCTGGCGGGTGAGTTGCATGATGGCCAGACAGTGAATGTCGATGTGAAAGATCGAAAGATTGTTTTGTCCGCGAAATAGTATTGATTTTTCAGCCATGGCTCGTCACTTTGAGGGGGAGAGGGCATAGGACATTGAAAAAAATCCTGACAAAAATACCTGGCATTAGCTCAGCGCTCGAGCTGGGAGATAACTTATTTTCCGTTGTGAGCGGTATGTTGGATAGCGGTGTCGGATTAGTATCTTCGACTTTGCAAGGCGTACCATTTTTTGGATCGACAGCAACGTCCGAAATATATGATCATGAAAAGATGGATGAGAAACATTATTTTCTCATTCCAGATTCAAGCCGTGATCAGCAATATTCGCTCTACGTCATGCGGGCTTTGCCCACCGGCGTCCCGCCTATCAATGACCTGCCTAAACAGCGTATCTTGCACCTGCCGACCGAGGATGCCTTGCCTATGTTGCGCGAACTTATTGTCGCTGAGGCCAGAGACAATGTTGAAACGGACAAGGTGCCTGACAATTTCTTTACCAATAGTTTGAGCGGCCTGATCGACGAAATCGATAAAGTAGACGACAAAGCGTTCAAAGGCGTTCTGGCGATAGGCGGCTTGGTTGCAATGATCAATCCGCTTGCTGGCGCAGCGGTCGCTGTCAATGCGGTGTTGCCATCTGTTGGATTAATCGTTTCTAAATATGGCCTAAAACTGGCCAGCGATACGGTTACAAATCTTGATCTTTCACGCCGTATTAAAAAGGCGGAAAAAGACGTGTTAAAACAATTCAAGGCTGCCAACACTATTCAAGTTGTGAACCCGCTTCTTTACCAACTCGCAAAAGCGCAGAGCGGGTCATCGTCCCTGGACGATGTTTTTACCGAGTTTCGCTCTGACGATATTGAATTGTCGCCGACCGACAGTTCGCGGTTTTTATCGCTGACCGAAGAGGCCGTTCGAAATCTCGATGACGTTTCAGATAAAGGTGAATTTACAACCGGAAATGACAAATCATATCTGCAAACCCTAAATCGATTTATCAGGCGAAATCAGGCCTGAAAAATAATTGCATCCAAATCCCGAACTGGTGACGTCTTAGAAGTACAATACGCGATTTGAAGCGTTTGTAACGGGAGAGAGACGATGCGCAAATTTGCGATCCTGGGCGGCCTGCTTTGTCTGGCCGCCTGTAATAACACACGACCGGCGAAAATGGTTCTGGCGGATAATCAGAATTTACTCGCCGTCAGCCAACACACTATCCAGACAAAAACGCCATTGAAAATGACGTTTTCATCGAATGATCAGTTTAAGGTAAGTGGCCCAGATACACGAATGGATTTTTTCAATGAGACGCCATTTCGCGTGTCCCGCGCCGCCTTTATCAATGAAGCCTCAGCCATCATGGTTCACGCGGAAACTGTTGAAGACGGGTCCGGCGCCTCTAACTACGATAATTTACCGGTTTCTGATTGGCCTAAGACAGGGTTTCGATCTAACGGTGAAATCTGCATGACGTTGGGCGCCGATGATATCAAAGGCGAGCCCGACCCCGAATGGCTCATAGATCAGGGTTTCGACCCGCTTGGGAGCCTGGTGTTTGGTCAATATTTCTTGACCACGGCCGATCATAATCACGAAGTAGTTGTTTCTGTCATGTTGAAAGTGTCGGATTGTGATGAAGATGACAATTCGAGCCGCTACGCGGCCCTGCAATCGAAACTCAGAGTGTCAGAAGACGTGGCCGATCGAGAATTGGAAACGGATCGTTGGTCCGCGTTTTCCGCAGCGACACTGGCTCAAATCTATGACTTAACCTATCGACTATAAATCAGACCCTGGCGTCGGCGTTTCAGATAGGATGCCCAAAAGCCGGTAACGGTAAATGCCGACATCCTGCGGACAGGAGTTAAACTCGTCTGGATCGCAATATTGGGTCCGCTCAATCTCGGCAATGGTGGTCACACCGGGTTTATGCGTAAATTCGTCAATGCTGTCATAAAACAGTTCTTGATTAACGATCAGGCAGTCTTGCTCAAATGCGCCATGACACCGAACGATTTCGGGACCGATTTCAAATAATATTCGCTTGGTATCACCTGTCTTGCCGGTGCTGATATCCTCGACATAGGTTTTGCCGTTAAACGCGCACTGACGGGGATAGCTTTCCATTATCGGTGCACCTGAAATCAGGCAGGCTTCGAAGCTGTCATAATCGGCAAGAATGGCCTGCAATGAATCATCGGGAGAGATGGGTAGGGTTGTTCCCTGACAGGCCGCGAAAAAAAGGCCGCTGATTGCGGCCGTAATATATTTTATCATGATTTAGGCTTTGGTCCCGGTTTTTTACGCGGTGTGCCATCCTTTTTCAATTTTGTAGAGGATGTCGTCTTCTTGGCCGTTGATTTGGCTTTTGTGGCCGTTTTCTTGGCGGTTTCTTTGACGCTTTCTGCGGCGTCGCTGACGGCATCGCTAACATCTTCGACGGTGTCTGAAAGCGACTCGCCAGTGGTTTCGGCGGCCGCTTTGGTCCGGCTGACAACATTGGAGGTGGCTTCGCGGGCGCGCTTGGCAGCCTCTTCAGCTGCGCGGCGGGCTTCTTCAAGAGGATCGATATAGGCGGTTTCCGATTTGCCGCCATCCGGAGATAAATTGTCATTTATCCGGAACAGGGCAATGGCCATTTCAGCGGCCAATCGCAGGCCCACTATTGCGAGTAAAAAGGAAGCAAAGAAGCCAATAAATTCTGGAATTGCACCAAGCGGTTTTAAACCAATGGCGTCTAACATGTGTTCGGCAAACGCCAAAATAATGACTACCAAAGCCAGCCAGTAAAAAGCCTTTACCAGCTTCTCTTTCATTAATTTATCGAAAGAGGTGAAAAACTTGATCAGATCCACAATGCGCCTCCGCCTTGAATTGAATTAAAATAGATACCATACCTAAATGGGGACGATATTATCTTAGTCAACTTTGGCGTCAGATACAAATTCGGCGGTAAGCTCTACCGGTTTTGGGGCCGGTGGAGTGGCAGTCCGTAAAGCGTCAATTTCATTGCGACGCTGTTCAAATGCCGGCATGGCCTCTTTCTTAAGCGGCTTACCCGAGAGTTGCGCAAGGCGCCGTGGATTGATTTTCTTGCCATGATGATGGACTTCATAATGCAAGTGCGGACCCGTTGAGCGGCCCGTTGAGCCGACATAGCCAATGACCTGGTCCTGACTGACATGTTTGCCTTTACGAATTCCGCGGGCGAATTTGGACATATGCGCATAGGCCGTTTTATAGCCGTCGGAGTGGCGGATACGGACATAATTTCCATAACCGCCATTGCGTCCGGCAAATTCTACGGTGCCGGTTCCGGCTGCCATAATCGGCGTGCCGGTCCGGGCTGCGAAATCGACGCCTGCATGCATTTTACGGTAGCCTAAAATCGGATGACGGCGTTTGCCATAGCTTGACGACAAACGAGCCCCATTTATGGGCGTGGCGCGAAGTTTACGCTTGGCGGTTTTGCCGTCTTTGTCGTAGAAATTTTCCCGACCCTTTTCATCCGTAAACAGATAATATTCCGAGGTTTTACTGCGCGGAGAAAAGCTGGTGAATAATAGGTCCCCGGCCTTGACGATATTGCCGTGCTTGTCGCGGGCGACTTCAAAAAACATTTCAAACGCATCACCGGGTTGAATATCCCGTTGGAAGTCGACGGAATACTCATAAATATTGGCGAATTGCTGGATGACCTTGTCCGGTGCGCCAAAACTTTGCGCGTCCAGATAAAGACTATTTTCGATCTGAGAGCTGACCGACATGGTTTCCATCTTAAACTCGGCGTTCACATCGCGCGTTGTGAAACTATTATCGCTAGACCGGGTTAAATGAACCGTGCGTTCGACATTGGGTTTGAAGGTCAGGTGTTGGAGTTCTTCACCATTAAAATATAGATTGAATGACTGACCGACTTTAAGCCGCCTTGGATCATAGACATCCGAAAAAGCCTGAGTGATTTCATAGGCCTCATTTGGCTCTATACCGTTCTTTTGTAAGAGCGGCCCCAGACTGTCGCCGGAAGCGAGGGTCAGGACGGCGGTTTCCCCGATGGCGTCATTTTCGAGATAAAGATCATGACGTGTCAGATCAAATTGAGGTTTGTTGAGCTCTTCGGCGATTTCCGCATTAGCCTCGGCACTTTGTTGGTCCGGCAATGCAAAAAACAATGCGACCGTGGCGACCGCACAAACGCCCAGGAACCGGAACCGACGATCGTGGTAAATCCGCGTATTATTCATTTTCAAAAAGGCCTCCAGCCGTAAACCCAATGCCGTTTTAAGGGGAGACATGGCCGCAGAAAGCTTGGATAGATCCGGCGTGTTTTTCAAAGCAGATACTTCCCAGATTGATGTTTCAAATGCGATGTCTAAATGCCGTCATTATACCTTATGATTGGTTAACGACATGATGAAGTTTTCACTTTCCCCTTTTAGTATGGCACGCTTAAAACAAATTCGAACAGGTTTCGCAAATTAAAATGTCGTCAAGCGCCGGTAAAATTTCAGAACCAGAGCCACCCCGGCCATTTTGGCGCCGGGCGATGAGGGTGTTTGGTGTCGTTCTGGCCCTTGTAATATTGCTTGGAATAGTGGTTGCGGGATGGATTTGGAGCCAGCGATACCAATTGATCGAAAATGCCGTGATTGAAAATCTCGCCGAGCGCGGTCTGGTTGCTGAACTTGATATTCGATCGATGACGCGGACCCATGCGGATATCCAAAATATCAATGTCTCAGATGTCGATGGTCCGGTCCTGTCAGTTCGAAATTTAAAAGCCGAATATGACTGGCGAGAGGCGTTGGAAGGACGCTTTATCAAGATCGAATTGTTAGCGCCTGAAATTTATCTGACTCTGGATGAAAAAGGTCGACCTGTTGCCCCGTGGATGCCGCCAGCTGACCAATCCGCCCCGGATCGCGCCCTGATAGAGATCCCACCAAAAGGATTGTTTATTCAAAACGGCACATTTGATTTGGGCAGTCCCTATGGTCAGGTTTCGGGCCAAGTCGACGCAAAGATTGAAGCCCTAGACAACTTCAATGTTGACGCCAATTTAGAGACATCAACGGTGACTTATGGCGATTTTGAAGGACGAATTTCGGGGCCGTTGCAATTCAGGCGCATGGAAGGGGTTGATCAATTCGAGGCGGAATTACACCTGGATGAATGGAAATATAAGGATTTTTCAGGATCCAACACATCTCTCAAAGCTCAGGGTGTTGCAGACATTTCCCCGGATCAGGTCCAAATTGACGGACGGGCTTCGGCTACCTTTGATAAGACCGATATTCGTCTTGTAACAACTGGCAATGGATCGGCTATGTGGTCTGGTAAGGTCACTCTACCCCGAAAGCCGGGTCAAACCATTGAAATGTCCGGAGACTGGACGGCGGATATCAGGGACGTTGTCATGACGGACCCCGCGCGCCGCCAACGTTTGGCCAATGCTTTGACCTTACAGAAATCTCTTTCCCAAACGCCGATTGCCGAGCATTTCTCGTCAGACATCAGTCAGGGGATGGATCAGCTATTGACCAAAGGGGATATCAGCGGGGCCGGACAAATTAGTAAAACTCAGACCCGAACCGATGTCTTTTTTAGCGCCCCGCTGATCTGGACGTCTGAAAAAGGTCAGGTCGAATTGATGTCACGGGGAGATGATCCCGATTATGCCTTTGACCGGAAAAACCGGACGCTTTTCCTCAAATTTGATGCGGCTTTTAACTATCCGAAGTCTGTCAAAATGGAACAGGTCGAATTGGAAATGATAAGTGATACGGGTCGAGATTTTGAAAAAGTCACAGCCTTTTCCAGTCGGATCAAAAGCCCGCAAACCTGGTATGGGCGCAACGAGGCCGGGCGTAAAGTTCGGTTGGCGCCCTTTGCCGTAAAGGTCGAGTACGTCAATAGAGACCGACGACAGCTGACCATGCGCGGGGCCGTAGATTATGACGGTGATATTCCCGGAGGTTTCGCGACGGGTCTGATCGCCCGCGGGCAATTGGATGTAAGCTTTGTTGACAATATGAAGATTAAGTTTGCCAGTTACAAAAATCATCCCATTAAAATTGATCGATTTGATACGGTGACGGATTGGTACGCGAAAAATGTCATTTTCAATGTACCGGCGGACCAATATTTTTACACTCGTTTTCCCAATAAAACCGGCCGTCTTGCGACAGATTTGACAGCAATTTCCACGGATTTGTCCCGAATAGACGGATCGCAATCCATGCACCTGATAATTGATGACGGCTTTGTGGATGCAAGGATCAGATCCAGCGAACAGCTGTGGAATTTTAAAGGCGGCTCCACGCAAATGACCTCTGATAATATGCCGAGTCCGGGAACGGAGATGAATACGGAGCAATTTGAACTTGACGCGGTTTTACAGCCCGGGACGCCAGTCGAGTTTGAATTGACCAGTCCTAAGGCGAATGTGAAAACTGAGCTTGTCAACGCCCGTGGGCTGGCCGTGCAGGCATCTGGTTCACCGGAAAAAATATGGGTCGAATATCAGAATGGCTGGATCAAATTTCTGGCGGCCGAGCTTCCCGAACTCCCCATGACGGGTGATGTGATCTATCACGGCAATCAATGGAATGGAAAAGCGACTACATATCTAGAAGACGCTGAAAATACCCCAATATATGTAGACTATGGATTTAAGGACGGGGCAGGGACTGCCAAGGTCGACATTATTGATCTGCCCTTTAAACCCGGAGGCCTTCAACCTCAGGCCTTCATAAGTGCTCTAAGAGGTAAAGTCGCGGATGTTGACGGTAAGGTGTCGGCCCAAATAGATTTGAGTTTTGGAGCCGATCAACCCTTGCAATCTTCAGGTCGGGCTCAACTTATGGACATATCGCTCGGAACCTTGCCTGGCCCGATGAGCGGCGTGAATGCGGATTTGGGTTTTTCATCATTTTTTCCTTTAAAATCAGATGGATCGCAATCTTTGACGATGGAAAGTTTTGACCCGGGCTTTCCATTAAAACAAGGCGAAGTCACTTTTGAAATGGTCTCTGACGGTGTCGATATCAGCGCTGCGCGCTGGCCGCTGGGGGATGGATATATCTCCCTCGCGCCGTCGCAATGGCGTTACCTGGCCGATGAAAACCGCATGATATTGCGGGTCGAAAACGTGTCTTTGGGTGAGTTTTTCAATCAGTTTGGCAATGACAGTTTGAAAGCGACAGGTCGGGTCAATGGTGAGCTTCCGATTGTGATTTCCGGGATTAATGTTGAAGTCGCCGGGGGTCGACTAGAAGTCGCGGATGGCGGTGTTATTCAATATGTTTCACCGCAAACGGACGCGGCAGCGGCACAAAGTCAGCACGCGGAAATGGCATTCGAAGCTTTAAAGGATTTTCGCTATGAACGCCTGGAACTGCTAATGGATGGCCCGCTTGACGGTGAAATCACGTTAAAGGCCGAATTCCTGGGATCAAATCCCAATGTTTTATATGGTTCGCAATTTAAGTTTAATGTGACAATGACCGGTGAGCTCTTAAACATTGTGCGTAGTTTTCGCATTGGTCCTGAAATACTGGGAAAAATCAGGCAGGATCTGGAAAATGAAGGAACTGCGTTGCAGCCGTGACAAAGGAAGCCGGAGTCTGTACTTGTCCCAACAGGCCATTAATGCCAAGTTCAGATGAAAACGAGTAAGGAATGGCTATGAAATACGGGATTGTGACCGGAATTTTGGCATCGTCTTTTTTAACCGGATGTGTGCAAATCAAAGCGCCGGACAAACCGATCGAGATCAATTTAAACGTTAAAATTGATCAAGAGGTAAGGGTTAGGCTCGACAAAGAAGTCGAAGACCTGATCACTGAAAACCCGGATTTGTTTTAGGAGCGAGAACATGCGTGTAAAATCAATTGTTTTAAGTCTGTTTTCGGCTGTTTTGGCCGCAGGCGCCGGATTTGTGGGATTTTCCACATTGTCGAGCCCTGCTATTGCACAGGCTTCCAATGCCAAGCTGGTAGTTGATCAGGCCAAAAAAAGCGGTGTGATCGGTGAAACGCCGGCGGGATATCTTGCCGTTGTCGATTCGCGTGCTGGCGCTGAAATTGTGAACGCGATGAACGAGATCAATATTGGTCGCAAATCCGTTTATACGCGATTAGCCCGACAACAAAATGTTCAAGTCGAAGTCGTTGCGGCTTTAACCGGCGAAAAACAAATCGCGAAAGCGCGGCCTGGTGAAAAAGTTATGATGGCGTCGGGGGCTTGGACGACGGTAAAATAAATATTCGCAAATTCCCTGATCGAAACCGGGCTTGCCCCGGTTTTTTTGTGCCTGATCTTCAATTCCTTAATTTATCGTTTAGGGTTCTGATCAAGCATGTCCAAGTGATTCTATAAGTGCGAGTTCCTATGTCTGAAAATCCTCAAAAACTAACGCCCGGCGATCTTTCCGCACTTATGTGCGCGCGTATTTGTCATGATTTGATTTCGCCCATAGGGGCCCTCGGAACCGCAATAGAGGTTTTGGACGATCCGGATAACGCCGATATGCATCCTGACGCCATGGATCTAGTGCGATTATCAGCCAAACAAGCCTCGGCGAAATTGCAGTTTTTAAGGCTGGCTTTTGGGGCCGGCACGTCTGCCCCCGGGTTTATTGGTCTTGATCAGCTCCGAACTTTGGCTGGCGGTATGTATGCGGAGGGTAAAGTTTCAGTCAAATGGGACACATTGGTCGAGGGATTGGATAAAACACCTGCGCGGCTTTTGCTCAACCTGATAATGATTAGCTGTTATTCTATTCCGCGTGGTGGGACTGTAACCGCTAGCATTACCCGGACAGGTGATGCGGAACTCATCGAAGTTAAGGCAAATGGTCAAAAAGCCAAGCTAGACCCTATGGTAACTCGGACGCTGTCAGGCAAGGCCCCTGAAGACGGCTTTGATGGCCGCTCTATACAGCCTTTTTACGCGGGCATGATGGTCCGCGAACTTAAAGGTCGGATTGATACGAATGTTGACGAAGACACGGTTACCTTTTCCGTTTTTCTTCCCAAAGATAAAGCTCAGGATGCCGCTTAGTCATTCAGAAATTTAAGGCGTTTTTTACCCCAAATTTTAGGTCCTTTTAACGTTTTACCGTCAGGATTTCCCGTAGGGCGGATTGCAAGGCGATTCGTGGAAATTTAGGCGAAACAGAGGACATTATGGGTGACGATTTAATTGCCGCACGTGCCTTTGTTGATCTGTGTGATGAAAGTGTTGCTGCCTTGATTGATGGCAAGCTTGACGGTGACGACGCGATCCGCGCCCTGGACCAAATTGATGAGAAAGCTTCCCAAATGCAGGCGCGCGCTATCGGTCGTGTCACCCGTTTGGTCAGCGATGATTTTCGCTTTGAGCGCCCCGCAGCACAACGTGGTGGTAACCTGTTGGCATTGAATAAACTGGTGTCTCAATACAAATCTGGCTTGGAACAAGTTGAAAATGAACTAATGACCCGGGTCGAACCTTTATCCGTTCCAGATGAAAGGGCGGCTTTTGAAATTGCTGCCGCGACCCTGCGATCCGTAATGGATCTAGCCAGGCCTGGCGCTGAACGAAACGCCCTTCAGGCATTGACGAATTTTAAGGTGCCAAAGACCGACACCTCAAAACAAAACTTATTACCCCTAGAAGGAGAGATGCCGCTCATTACGGATGAAATTTTGAGGACTGCGCGCCAGCAAGACAAGACGGTGAGTGTGTCTTTATCTGCGGGAGCGATTGCGCTCAGCCAAGAATATTTAAAAGTCGTCGTGCGCGCGATGGCTGAAATCGGCAATCATCTGGTCTCGAACAGTATCGAAACCCCAGAAATTCGGCGTCAAAAAGGCAGAAGCCGATCCGCACATATTTCGTTTACCGCGCAGGTCGAAGGCGATGTCTTTCATGTCTTAGTGACGACAACGGGCAAATCCCCGTCAAAAATGTTGTTTGCTTCGCATGCGGTCGTCCAACTGGTGGGTATGGGGATGAAAACCGGATTAAGTAACGAAAAACAATCAGTCAGCATAGCGCTTGCGGATTTGCCCCTACGTGTTGCTGGCTCTGGTAAAGTTAGACCTGATTTAACTGAGACTATCGATCAGCGGAAGGAAACCGCATGAAAACCTGTCTGATTGTGGATGACTCAAAAATGATCCGTCGTGTGGCGGGCCGTATATTGCAAGACCTTAAATTCGAGTCCCAAGAAGCGGAGAATGGACAACAGGCCATTGAAAAATGTTATAGCCGAATGCCAGATGCGATCCTTTTGGATTGGAATATGCCGGTTATGGATGGTTTGACCTTTTTAAAGACATTGCGTCAAACACCCGGTGGCGAACAGCCCGTTGTTGTATTTTGCACGGCTGAGCGTGATGTGAGCAAAATTGTCGAAGCGATTGAAGCCGGCGCCAATGAATATGTTATGAAGCCGTTTGACAGCGACATTATCAGCAGCAAGTTTTTTCAGGCCGGACTACTGTCATGAGCCGGGTCCTTAGCCTGCGCCCAAGCTATTATGAAGCGCTCAAACGCCTGACATTAGAGTTGGTTGGCATTAATCTGGGGGCCAATCACCCATTTTTAATTGAAACCCGTCTGGCGACATTAGCCCGAAAAGAAGGTTTTGAAGACCTCAATACATTGATTGACGAGCTATTTAGTCGAGGCCAATCTCGCCTCGCCATCAAAGTCGTATCGGCGCTTCTCGAGCGGGATACCCATTTTAATCCAGATCCTTTAGCCATTCGGCAATTTGCAGAAACAATTTACCCCAAACTGCTTGGTGATTTTCCCGGCGAAACTTTGCGCATTTTATCGTTTGGGTGCAGCAGCGGCCAAGAGCCATATTCCTTTGCTATTCAATTAAACAAGCTGCGCCAGATCTATCCAAATACCAGGTTTGACGTCACAGGCATTGATTATCCATCACCGGCTCTGGACCGGGCAGGGCGCGGTCAATATACCCACTTCGAAGTTCAGCGTGGTTTACCGATCCGTGATCTCATTTCCTATTTTGACCGCCACGGCGAAGACTGGGTGGTTAAGCAAGAGCTTAGAAATATGGTGACGTTTAAAGAACATCACTTACTTTCAAACCTGGGCGAACTTGGCCAATTTCATGTGGTTATTTTCCGAAATGGATTGTCTGATTATTCATCTGCGGCCCAGGTCCGGGTCATGCGGGGTTTATCATCGATTGTTGTCGCTGGCGGCTGTCTGATCTTAGGCACAGATGACGAGACGCCGAAGCTGAGTTACGGATTTGAAGAACAGGCAAATCTGAAGGGTGTCTTTATGAAGCCGAAAAAGGCGACTGAAGACGAAATACAAGCCGATGCGGAAAATCGTATTGTCCGTCCGACTGTCGCGCCTATCCCTTATGAACCGCAAAGAAAAACCCCGGTAAACCGGGGTTGAATTCGATTAGGTTTATCTAAGCTTAGGCGCTTAATCGGTCCTTGGAAGGATCGCGAAGGACATATCCGCGTCCCCAAACAGTTTCGATATAGTGGTCGCCGCCTGTAGCCGACGCCAATTTTTTGCGAAGCTTACAGATAAAGACGTCAATAATCTTGAGTTCAGGCTCGTCCATACCGCCATAAAGGTGATTTAAGAACATTTCCTTTGTAAGGGTCGTTCCCTTCCGAAGGGACAGTAATTCGAGCATTTGGTACTCTTTACCAGTCAAGTGGACGCGGTGATCGCCAACTTCAACCGTCTTGGCATCCAGATTCACTTTAATATCGCCTGTCGTGATGACGGATTGTGAATGACCTTTGGAACGGCGAACAACGGCGTGAATACGGGCGATAAGCTCATCTTTGTGGAAGGGCTTGGTCATATAATCATCAGCGCCTGTCCCAAGGCCGCGAACTTTTGAATCAATATCTGACGTACCTGATAATATGAAGATCGGTGTATTGATCTTGGCCATTCTGAGGGTCTTTAAGACATCAAAGCCCGGCATGTCCGGGAGATTAAGGTCCAATAGAATAATGTCATAGTCGTATAATTTGCCCAAATCGACGCCTTCTTCCCCGAGATCCGTCGTATAGACGTTAAAACCTTCGGTTTTCAGCATTAATTCGATGCCTTGCGCAGTTGCACTGTCATCTTCAATTAGAAGAACGCGCATATCAGACCCTCCCAGGCGAATCACTATCCCTATTTATCAGGAATATGGTTAACTTAATTCTTGGCTTACGTGAATCCCGTAAATCAAGTGTTAACGATAAAATCGGTTTTTTTAATAAATTCGTCGTAATTTGAGACGAATTGAAATTAATTTGTCCACGTTTACTAGACCGTAATTATGTTCAGTTAGTGTGCCCTAACGGTGAAAAGCCATAATAATAAGTGGGTTTAGGTGAAACAAATGAATCAAGCAATGGAGCGGAATATCCGCCAAACGCGTTTTGCGATCGAAGATTTACAAAAACGCATCGCAGTATTGGAAGCGACACGGGAAGATCTTGAGCGTCAAATCAGGAAACTTGTCGAAAGTGTCCCCGAAGAAGAAATTGAGGCTGACGCGCAAAAGGACGGCTATGTCTCTTATGGGTCATATGCTCAGTCGGTGATAAAGCGCAAAACCAATCTTCGTTCGTCTTTAGATGATATTATGAGCCAGCATCTTGATCTGGCGGGTGAATTGCGCACGGCGCTGGATGCTTTGGATAGTTTTGAGCGGGTCCGGGCTAGACGTCTCGCGTCTAAAGCTGAAAGTGCTTATCGCAAACAAGCTTAATCGCTAATCAAATGAATTAAAGGACGGGCCAAATAGGCCCGTTTTTTTTATAAGTCTTCGCCTTCAACCCAGGCGTAAATATCAGATAGACCCAGATCATCAGCAGCTGTTTCAAATTCAACAGTCAGGAATTCTTCTGATGCGGGCTCAGTTGCCGGGACCGTATTCGGTAACGAACGTCCACCAATAACGCCCACAGTGAAAGCCGTGACGAGCATTGCTGCGACAGCCATCCAGCCTGGTGACTTTTTGATGATTGGCTGTTCTTGAGGAAAAGCATCAACTTGCTTTAAAATCCGACGTTGCAATAATTCGACATCGGCTTGGATATGAGCTTCATCGAGTATTTTGTCCAATTTGGACTCCTGCTCGATCAACTTTCGGGACTCTTTGGGATGAGTTTCCATGAATTTCTGCGCATCTATGCAGATATCCAATGGCCATCGGTCGGGATTTGCACCGTATATTTCAATCAGACGCGTAAATTCCTGCATAGTCATAATCCGACTCCTGTAGCTAACAACGTGTTCGGGTTTTGAGACAACGTAGCGCGCAATGACTTTCTGGCACGAACCAGAAGCGATTCATAGGCGCTTTCGGAAATTGCCAATATTACGGAACCCTCTTTTTGCGAAACATGTTGGAAATATGAAAGTGAAATAGCAGCCCTTTGACGATCCGGTAAGGATTGCATCGCCTCACGAACCAGCAAAGATCGATCTCTGATTTCCAGATAATCAATGGCAGAAGGGCTTTGGTCCTCGGAATCTGGGAGACTGTCAGAATATACTTCGCGTTTGGATCGCAAAATATCCAGGCATTGGTTTGTTGCCACTTTACGCATCCATGTAATCAATTTGGCATTTCCGGTTTTCCAGCGAGGTATCATTTGCCACGTTTTCAGGAAAACGGTTTGGGCAACATCTTCGGCCGCAAAGCGGTCTCCCAGCATATGTGCCGCCAAGGCCACAATATGAGACAAATGCCGATCCATCAGTTGTGAGAAAGCCGTTTTATCACCTTGCGAGATAGCTTTGATTAAATCTGCGTCCGGATCTCGCCCAGACGCAGCATTATGAGTGACCAAGTTCATGGATCTAACGTCTGAACCGTCGGCGCTTATGTCGGCGTTTGCCTTCACCTTTCTCAAGATATCCATCGCCATTTACGTCCAGGCGTTCGAACATTTTTTCAACTGCAGCATCGTGTTCGGCGCGAGAGACGAAACCGTCACCATCGGCATCAGGGTTCATTCGACGGCGGTCGCCTGTTTGGCGATCCCCACGCTGTTTGCGCATTTCACGCATTTTTTCGCGGCGGGCCTCTTTGTCGAATTGATCGACGTTTCCGTCTTGGTTGATGTCCCGTCGTGCTTCGCGCATTTGAGCGCGGTCTGCACTATGGGCTTCAAATTCGTTTCGGGTAATCACACCGTCATTATTAGCGTCCAGACGATCAAAACGTCCGCTTTCCCGTTTTGCTCGTTTGCCTTCTTTATGGGCTTTACGCTCTTCTTTCGTGATAAAATTATCACCATTAATATCGGTTTCGATGAAGCGAATATTGGCGGCGTTGATAAACTCAGTCTTACTGATTTTTCCATCCTGATTGGTGTCCGCGGCGGGATCAGCAAAGGCTACGCCTAGCGTCAAAAATGCCGAAACGGATATGATAGCCAGACTATTGGTCATGCGGGCCATAAGAGTCTCCTTAATGAACTTATAACCCTAAACGGCGGGCAGGCAAATTTCCTGCGCTTGTTGCCGCATATTTTTAAAAATAATAGCTTAGAGGTCAGGCGACGCGGATCTGCGGACCGGTTTCATTAATCATTCTAAGAACAGCTCGGGCCATTACATTAGACACACCGTGGCCCACATAGGGCGGCGGTGCGCCTAAGAACTCATTGATGGTATCGTTGAGCATGGTTGATGCGGATACAGCATCAAGCGGATTGCCAAAGGATACTAGTTGCGGATCATAATTTGGATAGTGCCGCCTAACAGCGTCAATCATCCAGTAAGCCCGCATAAACCGGTCGCTTTCGCTATCAAAAGCCAGCAGGTTGACATCTGAGGCCCCGGCCAATCGGACGTGTTCTGGCGTGCATCCTGAAGGCACACCCACAAAAACCCAGTCATATTCCAAAGACAAAGCGGCCAGGCTGCCAAGAACAGACTCTAGAGGGAGGTCGCCGGCAGCTGCAGCTGTAAAATGTTCATTGGCCGTTACATATTTCACGTCGCCGATTTCGGCGTCATTGTAAATCACATCGGCCAGAGTTTTATTGTAGACGATGCCAGCGTGATCCATGAGCTCACCGTTTTTGCAATCCAGCATTAACACGGTTTCACCGCGCGCCGCAGCGGTTTTAGCCAAAGCCAATGTCAGTTGGTCTTCAGCCAGGTTTTCGTTAGCCGAGAAAATTGACACTAATTTACGTGCGGGACGAATGCCTTGAATGGGCATCATGCTCTTACCTTTCACCGATAACCCTCTTATTGGGGTATGAGGAAGGTATAGATGAGAGGTCTTAAGTTTGAGCTAAGTTAAAGCGCTAAAAAAGTGTTTTTAATCATATAGTTAACTGGTGGTAACTGGCCAGATTGGGACATAAAAAAAGGCCGGAAATCCGGCCATTTCGATGCATAAAATTCGTATCCGTTTATCGGTATTTTTGAATTCGGGTCGTTCTGAGACCCGCAATGCCGTGGGATTCGATTGCGCGTTGCCAAGCCATGAATTCTTCACCGGTCAATCCATAACGATCACAAGCCGACTCTAAAGTCAGCAATCCGCCACGAACAGCAGCGACGACTTCGGCTTTCCGCCGGATAACCCAGCGGACTGTGTCCGGCTTTGGTAAATCCGCCAAGGTCAGAGGCGTTCCCTCTGGACCAATCACCATATTCTCTCTTTTAACCTTCGGGTTAGACATCTTTGCTGCGCCTTATATTTAATTCTAGAATTGGGTTTATATTGTAAGGGTGTTAAAAAGAATTTAATTGGCGTCAAAAAAGTGAATAAAAACAATAGTTTACGAAGGTTAACGCGGTTAGTTTATCGTTAATAAAGGTTTACGTGGAAAATAAGTTATTGATTCTATTACAGGAATTTTCCCACTATTCGAAAATACACGTCTCGACTTGATACAAAGCTCTTCCTATATGGGCGAGAACGTTAACGGAATTTCTTTAAAAATGGATTGGTTTTTGTAAAATCAACTACTGGAAAATTAGCTTTGGCAGAAAAAAATATAAATTCTCTCGGGTTTAATAAACCTGTTGCCGATACGCGGGTCGTCGTCGCCATGTCTGGCGGCGTGGACAGTTCCGTATGTGCCGCCATGTTGGCGCGCGAAGGCTATGACGTCATCGGTGTGACGCTCCAGCTTTATGATCATGGCGAAGCGATCAAGAAAGAAAAAGCCTGTTGCGCCGGACAGGATATTTATGACGCCCGCCGGGTCGCCGAAATGATGGATTTTCCTCATTATGTTTTGGATTATGAGAGTCGATTTAAAGAAAGTGTGATCGACGACTTCGCAGATACTTACCTGCAGGGGGCGACGCCAATCCCATGCGTAAGATGCAATCAGACCGTAAAGTTTAAAGACCTTTTGCAGGTGGCTCGTGACCTGGGCGCGGATTGTATGGCGACAGGTCATTATATTAAACGCATAGAAGGGCCCAATGGTCCTGAACTCCATAGGGCGCATGACTATGGCAAAGATCAAAGTTATTTTTTGTTCGCGACGACTCGTGAGCAGCTTGATTTTCTGCGCTTTCCACTCGGTCATTTGGACAAATCTGAAACCCGAAAGCTTGCGGTTGAGATGGGTTTAAACGTTGCGGCCAAGCCAGACAGCCAGGATATCTGTTTTGTCCCGACAGGTAAATATACGGATGTCATTGAAAAACTACGTCCTGACGCCTCTGATCCAGGTGATATGGTTCATATTGATGGACGCGTATTAGGGCAGCACCGCGGCATTATGTATTACACAATTGGGCAAAGACGCGGATTGGGCCTTAAGGATGGGAGCGGTTTGGATCCGCTTTATGTGGTTCGCATTGATGCGGACAGCAAGCAGGTCATTATTGGGCCTCGCGAAGCTTTAGCGCGTTCGAAAATTTTTCTCACCGATATTAACTGGATCGGGGACACGCCCTATGGCCCAGATCTTGAGGGTAAAAAAATCGGCGTTAAAGTTCGTTCGACCCGTCCGCCGGAACCTGCGATCTTACATTGGCAAGATCAGGCTGTCTGGATCGAACTCGTCGATCCGGAGGAAGGTATTTCGCCAGGTCAGGCCTGTGTTTTTTATCAACAGGATGCAGATCAGGCCCGTGTTCTGGGTGGTGGGTGGATTACCCGTACCGAATAAGTTGTTTGCAGCGGCCGCAAAATTTTGCGCTCTTTGGAAATTTTCACGGATTGAATTTCGTGTCAGGCTCTATATGTAAGGCCAAATTTCGAAAATGAGGTAAAATATGTCAAATTCTGACCCTGTCGTTATTGTGGGCATGGCCCGAACCCCTATGGGCGCTTTTCAAGGCGCATTCACCGCGCTTGGCGCGCCTCAATTGGGGGCCGCTGCGATCAAAGCGGCCATTGAAGAGGCGGGCATAGATGGTTCAAAAGTTGAACAGACTGTGATGGGATGCGTATTGCCTGCTGGACAAGGTCAGGCGCCAGCACGCCAAGCCGCTCTTGGCGCAGGATTATCTAAACACTGCGAAGCAACGACCATCAACAAGATGTGCGGCTCGGGCATGCAGGCCGCTATACAGGTTCACGATGCGATCAAGGCTGGATCAGTTGACGTGGCCGTTGCCGGTGGCATGGAGAGTATGACAAATGCGCCCTATTTGCTGCCTAAGGCGCGTGGTGGCATGCGCATGGGCAATGCGGAGGTTGTCGACAGCATGATGTTTGACGGCCTTACAGATGCATATGAAGGCGGGGCGATGGGCGTTTTTGCCGATATGATCGCCAGCGAGTATCAATTCACGCGTGAAGCTCAGGATGCCTATGCGATTGAATCCGTACGACGGGCCCAGGCCGCGCAGGAAAACGGCGACTTTGACCGTGAAATCACATCTGTAACCGTACCCAATCGCAAAGGCGATATCGTCGTTGAGGCTGATGAAGGCCCCGCTAATGCGCGACCCGATAAAATTCCAGCTTTACGCCCGGTTTTTTCAAAAGACGGAACTGTAACAGCGGCCAATGCCAGTTCCATTAATGACGGCGCAGCGGCACTTGTTATGATGCGCAGATCTGAAGCCGAAAAAGGTGGTCACAAGATATTAGCGGAAATTGTATCCCACGCGGCCCATGCCCATGAGCCGGCCTATTTTACAACCGCACCAGTGACAGCCATGAATAAGGCATTGAATAAGGCTGGATGGAAGGCGGAAGACGTCGATCTTTGGGAAATCAATGAAGCTTTTGCAGTTGTGCCCATGATCGCCATGCAGGAAATGGGACTGGATCATGACAAGGTCAATGTGAATGGTGGTGCCTGCGTCCTGGGCCATCCTATTGGGGCGTCTGGCGCCCGGATCATGACAACGCTGATTGCTGCGATGGAAAGCCGGGACGCAAAAAAAGGTGTTGCGTCGCTTTGTATTGGCGGCGGAGAAGCCACAGCGGTTTGTTTGGAACGTCCCTGATAACAACCTAAAATCAAGCAACAAAAAACCCCGCTCATTGAGCGGGGTTTCTTTTTATTATGAATGCTAGGCTTTAGAATGCGTAGCGAGCGCGGACATACCACTGTCCACCGTTAAATCCGAATGGAGCAGTTGACGGGTATGCCGGACCAGCAACAGCGCCAACCGAACTAAATCCGCCGAGTGGAATATTGGCCAGCTCATCTGGATAGTTATCCAGAATGTTGGCTGCGCCGACAGCGATTTCAGCACCATCCATAAAGGAGTAGGTGATTTCCGCGTCAAAATTGACCTCTCCGCCGAGTTCAATCGGGAAGCCATTGGTTCCCAAGTGATCTTCGAAATAATCGGAGTGGAAGTTTGCACGCAATAGTCCGCGCCAATTTCCTTGCTCGTGATTGAAGGTCACATTGCCTTTCCATGAAGGAATGTTTTCTTCAAGTGAGCGAGTTCTAAGTGCACCGATATCGACAAAACGCCCTGGATTGGTCACTTCTGTGTCCGTCCAGTTAGCGGCTGCTGAGATTGAGCTGCTGCCTTGTCCTAAGTCAATTGGCATTGTCGCAACTAAATCGATACCCTGTGTTTTGGTGTCGAAGTTGTTAGTGAAGACGACAAATGACGCCAAATCTTCAGAACCAGCAAAGTCAGAGGAATTAAATCCAGCTGTGCCGTTCAATGCATTAATGATTTCACTTGTGGAAGTTAGTGCTGTCACGTCAACATTGTTGTCGGCCGCAAAGCTCCGCAGTTCACCTTGGAAATCCAGGTTACTGGTCGTAGCAATTCGTCCATCAAGCGTAATGTTGAAATAATCAACAGTTAGATTGATGTTGCCGAGGCTGGTCGCGAAACCGGCTGTGAAGTTTTTACTTTCTTCAGGGCCAAGCTCAAAAGGTGCTTCGCCACGATCGATACGCTGCTGGTTAATGAATTGACCCGCACCTGTTGTGATCGGGATCGTACCCACGTCAGCCAGAACGCCGCCAACAAAGGCTGTTGTAATGTTGATTACATTAGCCTGGCCTGCGGTAGGCGCGTGGAAACCAGTTGAGTATGTTGACCGGATTGTGAAATTATCACTGACGTCATACTTACCACCGATTTTCCAATCCAGTGTATCGCCAAAGGAGCTGTAGTCTTCCCAACGCAAAGCGGCCTGGAAAGTAAAGGAGTCGGAAACGTCGCCTTCAAGTTCACCATAAAACGCGATGTTGTCCTGAGTGTAATCGCCAGCTGAAGCTGGAACAAATCCACCAAATCCATTTGAGCTTGACGAGAAGCCTTGTCCTGTCGGGAAGCCGACAGTCGGAGCTGAAAGCGGTCCGATTGCAAATGAAGCCGGGTCACCTTGTGTGATGGAAAACTCTTCTTCGCGGTATTCGAACCCGGCTGCAACGGTCAGGTCTGAGGCCCATCCGTCAATTGGAATGCCGTAGTTCAAGTCTACGTTAAAGTTTGTATCTGTTTGCTCATAAGCACCTGGGAAGAAATCCCGTGGTGTATCAGGACCGAGCGAGGCGTTCAGAGTGTTGTTAATGAAGAAATCAGTCCGGTTATTACCATAGGTACCGCTGATGTCATATCCAAGACCGTTACCAATGTCGAGTTCACCGCGAACACCAGCAACAATAGCCATGTCTTCATTATCGCCACCAAAGCGTGGTACGAAGCCACCTGGTAACATTTCGATGAATGAGAAACAATTCGCGTCAGCTGTCACTTGAGCCAGAATAGTGGCATCTGGGATCAGGCCGTTTGTTCCTGTCAGCGGGATACCAGCCGGACAGGCAAGCGGATCAACGCCAGCCAGGTTACCGACACGAACAGATGGAACACCGTTAGCATCTGGTTGCCCTGTCAAAGGATCAACAGTTGGTCCAGCGAATACGCCGCCACGATTGGTCGGGTTCCGGAAGAAGAAGCCGCCTTCAACCTGGCGTTCGGCGTAGTTACCAAAGGCGTAAAGTTCAGCGTTGTCTGAAAGTTCGATCGCGCTGTTGACAAAGAATTTAATGTCATCATTGACATTCGGCTGTCCCCAGATTTGAACAGAGTTAACGTCTGTTGTCAGGGTGTTGACGGACTGATCGATAACGGCTGCATTCCCGGCAGCGACCAATGCAGCTGCGTCGTCACGGGCGATTGATCGATTAGTGTCACGCACTTCGCCATATTCGGCTGTCAGGTTGACAAAACCTTTGTCGCCAATTGGCAGGCCAATATTTCCTGAAATGCGATAGTTTTCACCGTCGCCTTCATAAGTTTGACCATAGCGAGCTTCAATCATGCCGCCTTCAGCAGAATCCTTCAGTTCAAAGTTGATCACACCAGCGATCGCATCAGAACCATATTGTGAAGACGCACCGTCACGCAGGACCTGAACGTTTTTCAAAGCCAGAGCCGGGAAGACTGAGATGTCTGGACCGTGTGCACCATCGGCAATACCACCACCCAGGAATGAGATGACAGATGCACGATGACGGCGCTTACCGTTTAAGAGCACCAAAGTATTATCGGGCGACAAACCACGCAAGTTCGCAGGGCGAACAATTGTACCCGCATCAGAGATAGGCTGCGTGTTAACGTTATATGATGGAACTGAAATACGTAGCGCATCAGCAATGTCATTTGGCGCTTGGTTTAAAAGTTCGCTGGATGAAATTACATCAACTGGTGCGACAACGTCTTTAGCCGATCTTGCATTACGGCGTGTACCAACCGTGATGATTTCGTCCTCTACAACGGGACTATCGCTCGACTGCGCATAGGCAGGCGCGCTCATCAGACCAGCCATCAATGTCAACGAAGTTGTGACAGCTAATCCAGTGCGAAAGTGAATACTTTTCATGGAAACTCTCTATGGTTTGTTAAAGATGCTGCAATAAGCGAAAAAAACGGCTTAATAACAAGAACTAATGGAATTCTGGGTTCAATTTATTTGGCAATGTGGTAATTATGTCACAAAGACGCGATGAATTTAACTTTTTGTATATAAAAACAAGTAGCCCACCTAATGCTATCCCTTCAAAATGCCCAGATGGTCGATGCCGATAAGATCAAGAAATTGATGGATTTATCCATTGTTGAACTACAAAAAGGCTATCTCACGGAGGCTCAGATTGAGGCCTCTTTTGCGGGCATGGGGCTTGATACCCAATTGATCGAAGATCAGACCTATTTTGCGGTCTGGGAAGACGACGTCTTAGTCGGATGTGGCGGGTGGTCGAGGCGGGCAACCTTGCATGGCGGTGATCATTCGGCGGATCGCGACAATTCCCTGCTTAATCCTGCAACCGACCGAGCCCGTATCAGGGCGATGTATACTCACCCAGATCATACCAAAAAAGGTATTGGACGAATGATTATTGAGGCCGCAGAGCTTGCAGCTAGAAAAGAAGGCTTTAAGGCGCTGGAAATGGCTGCGACCATGGCCGGTAAGCCGTTTTATCTTAAATGCGGATATTTCGTGGAATCGGAGTGGGATGATCCGCATGGCTCCGTGCCCGTGCCGCTTTGTACCATGGTCAAAATATTTAAGGACGAGTGATGGTATTGGAGCTTAGGCCGAATTGCGAATATTGCGACAAAGATCTGCCGCCGTCTTCAACTGATGCCATGATTTGCACCTATGAGTGCACTTTTTGTTGCGACTGTGTAGATGTGCTTTCAAATGTATGCCCGAATTGTGGCGGGGGTTTTGCGCCTCGACCTATAAGGCCAAAAACGGCCTGGCGACCAGGTCTTTCTCTGTCGCATCAGCCGGCGTCTGAAATTCGGGTTCATTCGTCGAAAGATCGGGGGGAGGTTGAGAAATTTTTGAGTAAAATCAAAAATATATCCCCTGAAGACCGTTAGCTAGACGGCACAATTGTCGATCAGTCTTACGCCTTTACAATGGGCCGCAATCAGCAATCGTAATGGCTTGGAATATTGTCCTGAGGTTATAATTTCGAGCGTTTCAGGGTCCGCAAGGCTAACATAATCAACCTCAGAAAAGCCCGCATCGATTAACGCCGACGTCGCCTGTGACACGGCCTCGCCTATATCCTTTCCGGAGCGAATTTGTTGACTGCATTCAGCCATGATCAGGTTGAGCTTTCGGGCAATGGCCAATCCTTGGTCATCAAAATACTCATTGCGGGACGACAAGGCCAGGCCGTGATTATCACGGGCAATGGGGGCGCCGATGATTTGAATAGGCATATCCAGATCAGCGACCAGTCGCCGGATCGTGGCGAGTTGCTGATAATCTTTTTCGCCGAAAATCGCATAGTCTGGCGCGACCCGGTTTAACAGCTTAGTGACGACCAATGCGACGCCGTCAAAAAAGGTGGGCCGGTGATCAGTTTCAAGTCCGTCTGCCACGCCGCCAACATTAATCTTAGTGGCGTGGTGGGCGTTATACATGCTGCCTTTTCGGGGAATGTAGACCAGATCGCATCCAACCGAGGCCAGCTTTTTCACGTCAGCATCCTCCGTTCTGGGGTAGCTTTCAAAATCTTCACCGGGTGCAAACTGGGTTGGATTAACGAAAATGCTCACGACCACCTTATCAGCTTTTTGTTTTGCCAATCGTACCAGAGAAAGATGGCCTTCATGCAAGGCTCCCATTGTCGGCACATAAGCTATAGTCTGGCCTAGGCCGCGCCATTCCCAAATCTGTCCACGCAGATCCAATTGTTTTCGAACAGTGATAGGGTCAGTCATACGGGTCCGCAGATTGTTTGGCGGATATCGTATTCAATAATTTAACCGGGGGCAATAACCAGACAGCCACCCGCCAGATTTTCTAGCCTTTTACAGGCAGCACTGGCTTGAACGGCGCTAAGGCCACTGAAACGGGCGCGGTGCAGGGTCCGGTCGCCGCGGTTTAATGGCAGAACCTGTGCGGTTTGTGGCGCCAGGCCGTAATCCGGCATTTGCGCCAAGGCCGATAACTGCTCTCGGGCCGCACGTTCATTTGAGAAAATTCCAACTTGAATGCTCCAGGCCCGGTCTTTGGAGCGTTCAGCGATCTTGATTTCGGAAGGCTGGCTCATCACGGTTAGTGGGCGATTATTGCGCCCACGAAGACGGACCGCTTCGGTAACGCTTGCGGATTGGGTTTTGACGGGTTTAGTGACCGGAGCTTTTGCGACAATGACCGGCGGTTTCGAGGTCACAGGGGTAACGCCCAAGGCGTCAAATCCGCGTTCGACCAGATCCTGCATATGCTTATCACGGGATTTGCCAGACGCCCCGCCCAGGACAACGGCAATCAGACGACGTCCATCGCGTTCCGCGGAGATAATCAGATTATAGCCGGAATCCCGCGTATAGCCGGTTTTAAATCCGTCGACCCCGGCCAGCCAATGCAAAAGCGAATTGGTGTTCTTGCGGGTCCGGCCGTTCCAAGTGAAATTTTCCTGACCGAAATAGTGGTAATAGCGTCTGTGATGTCTCAAGATGGATGAGGCGAGTTTGGCCATATCCCGAGCTGTTGTCGTTTGTTCCGGGTGTGGCAGGCCATGGGGCGTTTTAAAGACCGTTTTGATCATACCCAGTTCACGGGCTTTGGAATTCATCATTTCGGTAAAGTTGGCTTCGGTCCCGCCCAATCGCTCAGCTAAAACAACTGCGACATCATTGGAACTGCGTACCGTCAGAGATTGAATGGCATCGTTCACACTGAGGGTTTGCCCCTTACGAAGGCCGAGTTTTACGGGTTCGGTCCGCGCGGCATTGGCCGAGACCGTCAGTTTTTCGTCGATCTTCAATGTCCCGGCATTTAAGGCATCAAAGGTCAGAAAAAGCGTCATGACCTTGGTCAGCGACGCGGGAAACCTCTGGCCGTCGATCTGGCGCGCATGGATAATTTCGAGGCTGTCAGCATCCACAACAATCGAGGCATAGCGCTTAGGCTGATCGGCAAAACTTTGTGCCGTCAGAAACAAAAACGATAAAATGAACACCAAAAGAGGTCGCATCAGATCAATACACTCCTGGACGCGTTTAAATCGGCATTCGGTTACGCAATGGTTAATGCAAATTAAGAAATTGCAGTATAAGGTAAATAAGTCCGAAAAGCTCTCATCATCAGAGGAATAGGTGTGCATATGGCTCGATTTTTAACCGCTTTGGTTGCAACGGCAATGATAACCGCTTGCGGGTCTGACGCATCCCAATCGACTTACAATAATGCTGAGAAGAGCTGCTCTATTGAATTGGTTATATTGGGAATAGGTCAAGATGCGGGCGCGCCCCAGATCGGCAATCCGGGTGATCCAGCCTGGAGCGATCCATCGCAGCGGCTTTACGCGACGTCACTTGGGCTGCTCGATCACGAAAACAATAAGCGATATCTCTTCGAGGCAACCCCGGATATCCGCGCGCAAATGCAGATCATGGATCAGATCCTGCCGCCGGACGGGGAAGGTCCCTATCTTGACGGGGTGTTTCTGACCCACGCCCATATTGGTCACTATGCCGGGCTGATGTTTTTGGGGCGGGAATCCATGGGGGCAAAAGGTGTGCCCGTTTATGCCATGCCTCGTATGGCGGAATATCTGGAAACCAATGGCCCTTGGAGCCAATTGGTGGAGCTTGGGAATATAGAATTGGAGCACCCGGCCTTCAGCCTGAGTCTTAGCGGGAATGACGAGCAGGTAACGTCACTTACAGTAATGCCATTACAGGTGCCGCACCGGGATGAATATTCGGAAACGGTCGGTTATCTGATTGGTGGGAATAGTAAGTCTGTGCTTTTCATTCCGGATATTGATGATTGGGAAAGTTGGAATTCGGTTGGCGAAGATAGCTGGGTATTTGGTGACCAAACTGATCCTTTGATCAAGGGGCTGATGGGTTTTGTCGACTACGCCTTTGTTGACGCCACTTTTTATGATGATAATGAACTGCCAGGTCGAGATATGAGCCAGATTCCTCATCCCAGGGTGACGGAGACAATGGCCCTGGTTAAATCGATCGGGAATGATGCATTGAAAGATAAAGTCCACTTCATCCACATCAATCACACCAATCCCATTCGAGACCCGAAATCAGAGCAATCACGATTTGTTGAAAGCGAAGGATTTAATATCGCCCGGCGCGGGGAACGCTTCTGTTTACAGAATTCAGATTAATTCTGCGCATGGCCCCTTTTCACAGGGCTCGTAAATGCCTAACTTGGGCGCAATGAGTGATTTGTTTCCCATTTTTATGGCCGGAGAAGACCCGGCAGACGGCGAGAGCGATACCGAACGCGGTGTGGCGACCAAGACCCGCCCCAAAACCAAAAAACCCTCAATGTACAGGGTGTTACTGATGAATGACGACTATACGCCAATGGAGTTTGTCGTTTCGATTTTGATCGGTATTTTTAAGAAAAGCCCGGAAGAGGCGACGCGGATCATGCTTAATGTTCACCAGACCGGGATCGGGACTTGCGGGATATTCACATTTGAGGTCGCTGAAACCAAGGTGGCTCAGGTTCTGGATGCGGCCAAACGAAATCAGCATCCATTGCAGTGCACGCTTGAAAAGGTTTAAGCGCACACCCACATAGGTCCTTCGAAAGGAAGAAATTTATGGCCTCATTTTCACCGGTTCTTGAAGAAACGATTCACCGCGCCTTGACCTATGCGAGTGAACGCAAGCATGAACTTGCTACGCTGGAGCATTTGCTGCTGGCGCTTCTTGACGATAGTGATGCGGCCGCGGTGATCCGGGCCTGTGATGTCGACATTGACAGCCTGCGTACGGACGTCACGCAATATCTGGATGATGACCTGGAAAGCCTGGTTGTCGAGGATTTTGAAGAAAGTCGTCCGACCGCCGGGTTTCACCGGGTTATTCAGCGTGCCGTGATTCATGTTCAGTCCTCTGGGCGAGAAGAAGTCACAGGCGCTAATGCGCTGGTAGCCTTGTTTGCAGAGCGCGAAAGCCATGCGGTTTACTTCCTGCAGGAACGGGACATGACCCGATATGATGCAGTGAATTTCATTTCGCACGGCATTGCGAAAAATGGAGAGCAATCCGTTTCCCGCCCAGTCAAAGGCACGGAAGAGGAAACGGCTGAAGGGCAGGCCAAACAGGATCCGCTCGACGCCTATTGTGTCAATCTGAATCAAAAGGGGCGGGACGGCGATATTGACCCGCTGATCGGCCGTGATGAGGAGGTCGAGCGTTGCATTATGGTGCTTTCGCGCCGTCGTAAAAATAATCCGCTCCTGGTGGGTGATCCGGGTGTCGGTAAGACCGCTATCGCCGAAGGAATTGCCCGGCGCATCATCAATGAGGAAGTGCCTGAAGTCCTGGCTGACGCGACCATCTTCGCCCTCGATATGGGCGCGCTGCTCGCAGGGACCCGTTATCGCGGTGATTTCGAAGAACGCCTGAAAGCCGTGATGACCCAGTTACAAGAAACCGAAGGCGCAATCCTCTTTATTGACGAGATCCACACCATTATCGGTGCCGGCGCCACATCTGGTGGGGCGATGGACGCGTCCAACCTGCTTAAGCCGGCCCTGCAAAGCGGCAAACTGCGCTGTATGGGGTCAACTACTTATAAAGAATACCGCCAGCACTTTGAAAAAGACCGGGCCTTGTCTCGGCGTTTCCTCAAAGTGGATGTGTCTGAGCCGTCGCCGGAAGACGCTGAAAAAATCCTGATGGGACTACGGTCGTATTTTGAAGAGTTTCATAAGGTTAAATATACGGATGAAGCCATTGAAACGGCGGTCCGACTGGCCGTGCGCCATGTGACCGACCGGAAATTGCCGGATAAGGCGATTGATGTGATTGACGAAGCCGGGGCGCGGGAACGTCTCAAGCCCGAAGGCAAGCGCAAGAAAACCATTGGCGTCAAAGAAATCGAATTTGTCATCGCCAAGATTGCGCGAATACCGCCGAAGTCTTTGTCCCGGGATGACGCGAAAGCCCTCAAATCGCTTGAGCTTGATCTGAAACGTATGGTGTTTGGGCAGGATGAGGCGATTGAACAGGTGGCGAGCGCGGTCAAACTGGCCCGTGCGGGACTGCGTGAACCAAACAAGCCGATTGGGGCTTATCTCTTTGCCGGGCCAACGGGTGTTGGTAAAACCGAGGTAGCCAGACAGCTTGCCTTAACCCAGGGTCTGGAATTGCTGAGGTTTGATATGTCTGAATATATGGAGCGCCATACGGTGTCGCGCCTGATTGGTGCGCCTCCCGGTTATGTCGGCTATGATCAGGGCGGCTTGCTGACCGATCAGGTCAATCAAAACCCGCATTCCATTCTGCTTTTGGACGAAATCGAAAAAGCTCATCCGGATATTTATAATATCCTGTTGCAAGTCATGGATAATGGCACGTTGACCGACACGAATGGGCGTACAATTGATTTCCGTAATGTCATTATTATTATGACGACCAATGCCGGTGCGGCGGATGCGCAAAAGGCTGAAATCGGCTTTGGCCGGGGCCTCAAAGAAGACGAGGCGGGCGAAGCGATCAAACGCATGTTTACGCCGGAATTCCGTAATCGTCTTGATGCGACCATTCACTTTACCCCGCTGGAGCAGGATACAATCGGCCGGATTGTCGACAAATTTGTTATCCAGCTTGAGGCTCAACTCTCTGAGCGCAAGATCATGTTTGAATTGTCCAAAGGGGCCAATAAATGGCTGGCAGCCAAGGGCTATGACAAGAAATATGGCGCGCGGCCGTTATCGCGCACCATACAGGAACATATCAAAAAGCCGCTTGCGGATGAGATCCTGTTTGGCAAGCTCAAAAATGGCGGTCTGGTTAAGGTCGGTGTCGATAAGAAAAACGACAAGCTGACCTTTAAAATCCTCAAGCCCGACCAGCTTAAAATCGAAGGCCGTAAAGGCGGCAAAGGATTACCTGCCCCCAAACCGACCGAGGATGCCTAGGCGTCAAAGCTTATAAGTTCAAACCCGCCCTTTGTGGCGGGCGTCATGGGGAATATGTTGGGCATCAGTAATGGGTTTGTTCTGGTCGAGGTCTCTAGCCATTAAAATGACAATCTCTTTTTTGGTCGAGCTTAAGAATTAAACTCAATCCTATCCAAAGTTTCATTTGAATATGTGAGGGGCTTTGTTTAATACGACACTTGTCGTATTTATTGTTTTTCAATAATTCTGTTGACTCGGTAAATAATTATGTTTATCGAAAAACAATAATTTTGGAGAGAGTTATGAAAAGAATCACAATGGCCCTTTTGGCCTCATCCCTTTTAGTTCTGCCGATCGCCGCGAATGCGCATCCTGATGAAGATGAAGATCGGGACGAAACACCCGTCACGGAAACCTATGATTTTGAAGACTTCGATTCGGTTTCTGTTTCCGGGGTTTATGATGTCGATATTCAGGTCGGTAAGTCTTATTCGATCAAATTGTCAGGCCCGGCCTATGAAATGAACCGGATCAAAGTTGAAAATGACGACGGGACGCTGCGCCTAGGCAGCAAGAAAAAGAAACGCCTAAGAGGCCATCGCGACGGCATTGAAGCCACGATCACGCTACCGGCTTTGACCGATGTCCATGTCTCCGGCGTTGCCAGTGGTGATATTAAGGGCGTTGATTCAGACAGGTTTGAGCTACACGTTTCAGGCGTCGCCGAGGTTGAAATCGAAGGCCGATGCGGCCGCCTCGAAGCCCATGTGTCCGGCGTCGGTGAACTCGACGCGGAAAAACTGAAATGTGAAGATGCAGATGTGCATCTTTCAGGCGTTGGTGAAATGTCCGTCTATGCCACTGAGTATGCCGATATTTCGGCTTCCGGTGTCGGCGAAGTCGATGTTTATGGCGATCCGAAGAAAGTCGATAAGAATAAGTCGCTTTTTACCTCAATTAATATCAAATAATATTAGGGTTTCTTCGGAAACCATGGAAAAAACCCTGACGTTCGGTTTATGTAATCCACATAGGCCGGACGTTTTTTCATTTGCCGCTCAAGCAAAGCTTTGCCTGAAACCCGAACCAATAAAATTGTCATTACAATCGGGGCAAAAATTGTTGTCCAGCCCCACGGTGCCTGACAGGCCACAAGCCAAATGCCCCACCACATGCAGGCATTGCCGAAATAATTGGGATGGCGCGTAAATTTCCACAGGCCCTTATTCATGACCGGCTTGTCCTCCAAGGGGCCGTCATAGTCTTTGTTGGTTTTAAGGAATGCGGCGAGTTGCGCGTCACCAATAGCTTCGAACAAAAACCCAATCAGCCAGAGCAGGGCACCTCCAATGGCTAAGGGGCCGATTTTGGCAATTTCGTTGACTTCCGGGGGGAAATCGCAGGGCGTCGTGACGCAAACGACTTCAGTCCATTCCAAAGCATTTGCAATCCCGACCCAGACCGGAGCTGAGACGATCAGAATAAGCAGGCCCTGGCCAAGATAGATGGTGAAAAAGGCGCGCCGTCGCCAAGCCATTTCCGGCATGCCTTTCTTCTCGGCGCGTTTTTGCATGGCCACGTAGCGTTTATCCTCACCATGGCCGAGATTGCGCTTGGCCAGATAAAACGTAAGCCGTAGCCCCCAGATTATGGGAAGGGCAGCAAGCAGCCATATATAGGTTGTTTTGGCAGGGGCGAGAATGAGGCAGGCCGCAGCCACGACAACAAATCCAAAACCCCAGAAAATATCAATTATGCTGGCGTTTTTGATCCTAAGCGAGATAAGCCAGAGCGGGATCAAACAGGCTAGAAGCGCTATCGTGCTCGCGATCAGGTTCATCCATATAGCGCTCATTCGACAAATCCTTTTCCATAACCAAAGACCCGTGTCATAATCGCAAAATAACCGGTCGGGAGCAGGCGTTGAATCTTATCAATAATGGCACAGTCCATGCCGACCAGAACCCGCATCTTATCCCGTTCCGTGCCGCGCAAAATGATTTCAGCGGCTTTTTCGGGCGTTGTCCGGGCGAGCTTATCAAAGTTTTGCACCATTTCATCTTTGGTCCGCCCCCCGGTAAAGCTATTACCGCGCCCGGATACCGCATTGCGCACCACATTGGTTTTGACGCCGCCCGGGTGGACGGATGTGCAACTGACCGTGCTTTGGGCCTGTTTAAGCTCAATCCGCAAGCATTCAGTCATGCCGCGAACCGCAAATTTCGACGCATTATAGGCGCTATTGCCGGGGGCTGCGATCAGGCCAAAAAGGGATGAGATATTAGTGATATGGCCCCAATCTGCATCTTGTAATATGGGTAGAAAGGCTTTGGTGCCATAGGCGACGCCCCAGAAATTGACATCCATTTGTCGTTCAAAATCTTCAAGCCCGGTGCGTTCAAATTCTCCGTTTAAAGCGTAGCCTGCATTATTAAACACCAGATTGACCTGTCCAAAATGGTCCTTGATCATTTGCGCATACGCAAACATGGCATCCTTTTGCGATACATCCAAAACGTCGATCCGGTTTTTAATGTCAAACGCTTCGAGCATTTTCTGGGTTTCGCGCAGACCGTTAGCATCAATATCTGACAACGCCAGATGTGCGCCGCGCGCTGCCAGACCGAGTGCCAAAGCCCGTCCTATGCCGGAGCCGGCCCCAGTAACAACGGCGACGGCGTCTCTGAATTCATATTTCGCCATAAATTATCCTTTGTCAGCGCCGCGGCGGACTTCATAAAGTGCAATCGCGGCGGCGGTCGCGACGTTCAGGCTTTCGGCTTGCCCCGGAACAGGGGCGGACTGCATCGGAATACGGGCAAGCTGATCACAGCAGGATCGAACTCGCGGTCTTAGGCCCGGCCCTTCGGCCCCCATAACGATAACCTGGCGTCCGCCGCCGGAAACGGCCTGAGCCAGACCGAGCTCGGTTTCACCGGCCAGACCTGTCACGCGCCAATTCTCGGATTGGAATTTTTGCAAAGTGTTGGCGATATTGGTCACCAGACAAACCGGTATGGTCTCGGCGCAGCCTACTGCGACCTTCGCTGTCGCTCCGGCGATCGGTGGGGCATGCCGGGTCTGCATGACAAGCGCCGTAATACCAAAGGCCGAGCACAGGCGCAGCATGGCGCCGACATTATGCGGATCCGTAATTTGATCGAGTACTAAGATAAGGGCGTCTTCGGGACTATCGGCCATGAGGGTGTGCAAATCCGGCCATTCAAGAGGGGCGGCTTTGATCGCAAGGCCCTGATGGCCGGGGCCAAAATCCCGGTCAAGTATGTCGGGTTGAACAATGGTTGGCGCCGGGCTGCGTTCGGGCAAGGTCAGCCGGGCGAGAGCGCGTTCTGTGACGCGAATTTGATGAATGGTTCGGCGTGGATTGGCCAGGGCCGCCTCAACCGCGTGGGTGCCCCAGATCCAGCCCGCCCCGCCTTCACGACCGCGTCCCCTGGAGTTGGGGGTCTCGCCACGTAGATTCGGTTTTTTCGGGGCATTTACATGCTTATGCTGGCGCATTCCTTTCGAACGACGATCATTTGAGGTCGGTTTCGACGGATTTTGCTGATTTTGATGCGATTTTCTTGCAAATCGCCTATTGCGCGTTTCGT
>JAHDDX010000016.1 GCA_020629135.1 Hellea sp. | reverse complement strand
GACGGTCGCCGGAAAATCTACGCGACCAGCACGGCGATTATGATGAGATGAGCCGTGTGCTGCTGGGTATCGCGCCTCAACAGGTTGAATATTACGCAGTGCTGGACGGCGAATTTCCTGATGATCCCGAGAGCTGCGACGTCTGGTTTGTCACCGGATCAAGGCATGGGGTTTACGAAGACCATCCCTGGATCCCGCCGCTCGAAGCCTTTTTAAACTGGGCCCGGGTCAAGGATAAGAAAATCGTGGGTATTTGTTTTGGCCACCAGATCATGGCCCAGGCTTTTGGCGGCAAGGTCGTCAAATCGGATAAGGGCTGGGGCATTGGTGCGCTGGATTATGAATTGCTGGATGAAAACGGCACGGTCATTCAATCAACAACTCAATGTGCCTGGCATCAGGACCAGGTCGTCAATTTACCCGAAGAAGCCCGCGTAATCGCCCAATCTGATTTTTGTGCCTATGCAGGGCTGGCCTATGGGGATTGGGGCCTAAGTTTCCAACCCCATCCGGAGTTTACCCCGGATTATGTCAAAGACCTGGTCACAGCGCGCATCGGTACGACGATTTCAAAAGAAATCGGAAACCGCGCCCTCAACAGCCTGAAAAAACCGGTTAAGACCGATATTCAAAAACAGATCCTCGACTTCCTAAATGCATCATGAGCGACCGCCCTCTTAAAGGCGTTCGCGTCCTCGAACTCGCCCGTATTCTCGCCGGGCCCTGGGCCGGACAGGTCCTGGCCGATCTTGGCGCGGATATCTTAAAAATCGAAAGCCCCGCGGGCGATGACACTCGAAAGTGGGGGCCGCCCTTTTTGGACAATCCGGACGGCAGTCAGGACGCCGCCTATTTCCATGCCTGTAATCGCGGCAAGCGCTCTGCTGTCATTGATTTCTCCACCCCGCAAGGTCAAGACAAAATCAAGGCGCTGATCGCGGACGCGGATATAGTCATCGAGAATTTCAAAAAAGACGGTCTTAAAAAATATGGTCTGGATTATGCGAGCCTGTCCGAGATTAATCCGAAACTGGTTTATTGTTCGATCACCGGATTTGGTCAAACCGGTCCTTATGCGGATCGACCCGGCTATGATTTTATTATTCAAGGCATGAGCGGGCTGATGGACATTACCGGGGAAAGCGACGGCCCTCCGATCAAAACCGGCGTCGCGTTTGCCGATATTTTTACGGGCCTCTACAGCGTCATTGCCATTCAGGCCGCGCTACACCAACGGGCTCGAACTGGTGTCGGTCAGCATATTGATATGGCCCTGTTTGATACCAATCTGGCGGTGCTCGCCAATCAAGGATTGAATTACCTTAGCTCAGGCGTGGCACCCACACGCATGGGCAATGCCCATCCGAATATTGTCCCCTATCAGGCTTACCCGGTCAAAGATGGCTGGTTCATTCTCGCGGTCGGGAATGACAGGCAGTTTGAGCGATTTTGTGGCCTGATCAACAGGCCCGAACTGGCAAAATCTGACCTCTATCAAACCAATGCGGCCCGGGTCAAAAACCGCGCGGACCTAAACGCACAAATAGAACCCGCATTGAAATCCTGGACGCGCGATGCGCTCTTAGCGGAACTTGAAGCGCAAAATATTCCCGCCGGCCCGATCAATAATATCGCGCAGGCCCTGACCGACCCGCAGGCCATGGCCCGGCATATGACACAGATCCTAGCGCGCAGCGATGGCGGTCAATTCCCGACCATTACCTCCCCAATGAAATTTTCCGGCGCGGATGATAAACCCCCTCACCCCGCCCCCGCCTTGGGACAGGACAAAGCCGAATGGCTTTAGGGTTGTTGGTTATTGTTTCGGAATGAACCTTCAACTGGGAATTGTTCTGCCCGAAACAGAACACGGCACAATAGGTTCTATCAAGGGTGTAAAACGGACATAAAAGTGAGGTGGTTTAATATACAGATTGGCGATAGCATGAGAGCGAATGGCTCAGTAATTTCAAGGACAGCCGTCTGTGAACTCGACGAGATCCTACAAATTTCCGAAAGGATCCTTAAATACCGCGACAATCCCATAGCCTGCCTCTATATTCGCGCGCACAAACCTTACATTTCGACCATTCAACTTCTTGTAATCGCGCCAAAAGTTATCCGTTCGTAAGAACAAGAATACTCTTCCATCTGCTTGGTCGCCGATAAATTTCTCCGGTCGATTTATATTGTGATACAAATCACGAGCAAATCCTGCCCCCGGGACTATGAAACTTTCATGCATGGTTATTGACCGTGCTTTTAAAACCGGACTTGGGGCAGTTTGGTTTTGATTGTTCTCATTGATGTAGCCCCATTACTTGGAGCTAAAAATGACCAACAAATTCCTTAAAACTGCGGCGATTCTCGCTCTCGCCTTCCCATTGACAGCGCCGATTAGCGCGCAAACCCCTGACGGGACTACACCCGCCCAAGAGGGCGTATGTGATGTGTTGCAGGAAGAGAGCACGACAAAAGGTCTATACGGGCTTTGTGTGGCTTTTTGCGAAGCACATGATGCAGCGTCTATTGATGGCCCAATAACGCTTGAAGATCTGGAAGCATTGGAACAATCTGCTCCATCTGGGAAAATTCTCACCAATTACAATAAGCGCAAAGCCGACACCGATCCCGATATGCCCTGTATTAAGGTTGAAGAACCTTGTCCCTGTTTTAGTGACGAAGACCTGGCATCAATTGACGGGTTCCGGAATGATAATGGCGCTCAAACAGAGTACTTTAAATGCAGGGTAAATTATTCGGATTCTTTCAGGGATGATTTATCGAATGTTCAAGAATATGATACCGCAAACAATATATGGGTAAACAATTATGCCGCGGTCTTAGACTATAGTGAACGATTCAATGACGACAAGTTATGTGCGTATTATAATTCCAACCCATACCAGTATTCTTATTTATCGGTTAATCGTGGTACATTGACTGAGGGGCAATATGATGCCTGTCGCATCAAGCTCGAAGAATTTAATGACAACGCTCTGTGCGACGTAATTCCAAATCCTTAATATCAGTTCCAGGCAATTTTCCTCACTAATTAGGAAATTTGTAATAACAATGATAGCCCATACTCCCGGATGGGTTTTTCTTTTTTAGCCAACGGCTTTATCTAGATCGTAAGATAGTTCTTCTTTTTTGAGTAATCATTACCGCGCCTGACACACCTTGCATCTCCTCGATCCGGATCTCTGAGATGACAAAATATTCTAAAGACGTAGGCGTTCTTTAGCCGTGGACAATGCCAAATGTTCACTTCGGGGATATTCTAATCCCATCCCAAACGCCCCAATTTCACGCCGTGCAAAACGTCAGACCTAAACCCGCAGGTCAGACAACTACTCAAAGCCGAGGCTTTATAAAATTCTGTCCACCGGATCTTACACCAGCGTCGCAAAACAGGCGTCCAGAATATCCATGCCTTCATGGATCAGCGCCTCAGACATGGTGAGCGCCGGCAGGAAGCGAAAGACATTGCCCCGCACGCCGCATTTTAAAACCATCAGGCCCTTGGCATAACATTCCGGGACCAAAGCCGATGCCAGATCCGTATTGGGTCGATCGGCATCACCATCGTGAACCAATTCCATGGCGACCATTGCCCCGCGCTCGGCGCGGATGTCGCCGATCAGGTCGGGATATTTTTTCTGCAGGGCTTCAAGCCGGTCTTTGAAAACCGCGCCGATCCGGTTTGCGGCCGCGACAAGGTTTTCCTTTTCAATCACGTCAATAACCGTGAGCGCCGCCGCGCATCCCACAGGTGATCCGGCATAGGTCCCGCCCAATCCGCCTGGGGCCGGGGCGTCCATAATCTCGGCCTTGCCGACCACACCGGCCAAGGGATAGCCCCCGGCCATGCCTTTGGCGACGGTCATCAGATCCGGCTCGACGCCTGAATATTCCATGCAGAAAAACTTACCCGTCCGGCCATAACCCGACTGGATTTCATCGGCAATCATGACAATGCCGTGCTGGTCACAGATACTGCGTATGGCTTTGAGGAATTCATCGGATGCCGGATAAAAGCCACCCTCGCCCTGCACGGGTTCGACGATAATTGCGGCGACGTCTTTGGCTTCGACATCGCAGACAAACAGCATTTCAAGGGCGCGGAGCGTGTCGTCCAGGCTCACGCCGTGATAGGGAATGGGGAACGGAACCCGGTAGATATCCCCGGGAAACGGACCAAAGCCGAGTTTATAAGGCGCGTTTTTGCCCGTCAGTCCGAGGGTGAAATTCGTCCGGCCATGATAGCCGCCGTCAAAAGCTATAACCGCGCGGCGGCCCGTATGGGCCCGGGCGATCTTGACCGCATTTTCGACGGCCTCGGCGCCGGTCGTGACGAACATGGATTTTTTCGGACTGTCACCCGGTGCCAGCGCATTGAGCTTTTCGGCCAGGCGGACCGCGCTGTCATAGGGGGTGACCATGACGCAAGTATGTGAAAAGCGCTCGACCTGTTCGACCACGGCGGCGGTGACTTCCGGGTGGGTATGCCCGGTATTGCAAACCGCGATGCCCGAGGCAAAGTCGATGAACCGATTGCCCTCAACATCCCAGACTTCGGAGCCGCTGGCCCGCTCGACATAAAGCGCGGCAAGATTGCCCTCGCCCCGCGCCATGGACGCGTTTTTTCGCGCCTGCCAGGCCGCGTTGGTATTTGCCGGTCCGGTCATCAGATCCCTCCCATACACATATATTTCATTTCCAGATAATCCTCGAGGCCGTATTTCGAGCCTTCGCGGCCCTGACCGGATTGCTTGACCCCGCCAAAGGGCGCGGCTTCATTGGACAACATGCCGGTATTGGATCCAACCATGCCGTAATCCAGGGCCTCGGATACGCGCCAGACCCGTCCGATATCGCGCGAGAAGAAATAGGCCGCCAGACCATATTCCGTGTCATTGGCCATATGGATAACTTCTTCTTCGGTTTCAAAAGATATCAGCGGCGCGACAGGCCCGAAAATTTCTTCCCGAAACAGGCGCATTTTATCGGTGACACCAGACACAATTGTTGGCTCGAGGAAACAGCTCCCTTGCGATCCGCGATGGCCACCCAGAACCAGAGACGCGCCGCTATCGAGCGCATCCTGAATTTTACCCTGCACATCGATCAGGGCCTTTTCATGGATCATTGGCCCGACCGTGACGCCGTCCTGCGTGCCATCCCCCATAACCAGTTTTTCCGTCGCCGCTTTTAATCGGGACGAAAATTCTTCCATGACCGAGGCCTGCACAAAAATCCGGTTGGCGCAGACACAGGTCTGTCCCGCATTACGGTATTTGCTGGCGATCGCCCCTTGAACCGCCGCATCAAGGTCGGCGTCTTCAAATACTATAAAGGGCGCATTACCGCCCAATTCCATGGAGGTGCGTTTAACGGTGGACGCACAGGCCGCCATCAACATTTTTCCGACCCGGGTTGATCCGGTAAAGGTCAGCTTGCGGATATCCGGATGGGTGGTCAAAACTTCGCCAATGGCCGGTGTATCGCCACAAACAATATTGACGACGCCTTTGGGGATACCGGCCCGCTCGGCCAGTTCCGCCAGCGCGAAGGCCGACAATGGCGTTTCATTGGCGGGCTTACAAACCACCGTACATCCGGCAGCTAAAGCCGGTGCGAGCTTGCGGGCGAGCATGGCGCTTGGGAAATTCCAAGGTGTTATACAGGCGACGACACCGACAGGCTGACGAATAACCACCACTCGCTTATCCCCGGTCGGGGCCGGGATGGTATCGCCGTAAATACGCTTGGCCTCTTCGGCAAACCATTCCATATAATTGGCACCATAAGCGATTTCGCCGCGGGCTTCGGCCAAGGGTTTACCCTGTTCAGCGGTCAGAATCTGCGCCAGATCTTCTTGGTGTTCCATCAGGAGGTTGCGCCAGTTTCTAAGCAGGGCCGAACGCTCTTTCGCGGTTTTGGCCCGCCAGGCCGGTAATGCTTTTTGCGCCGCCGCGACCGCATCCTCGGTCTCATCTTTTCCATGAATTGGAACGGAAGCCACGACCGATTGATCAACGGGATTTGTTACATCAAAACTGTTTTGAGCCTGGGTTATCCAAACCCCATCAATATAAGAACTTGTTCGCAGCAATTTATGATCATTTAGCGCTAATTTGGTCATGGCTTATTCCTTTGAGGCTTCGAAGATCGCGTAAATCTTCTCCACTGCCGTAATCGATTTCCAAATCCCTTCAAACCCTGCCGGAATGACAAAGGCATCACCTTTGGCGAAGTTGTGTTTCACTCCGTGAATATCTGTTAATTCAACCTCGCCGCGGGTCAGAACACAGAGCTCGTTTTCGCTATAACTGACCCGGATTTCGCAAGGCTCGCTCCCCCAATGACCGACATGAAACTGATCCGTTTTATCTGTGAAGGCGTGCCAGAGTGTGGTCACTGGATCCCCGGATTTCAGTTTTTCCGGCGCAATGGATTCGGAGGTTTTATCCGCGCTTTTATCAATATTGATGATCATGGTGTTTACTCAATAGCGTCAATCGCGCGGGTGACACTTTCAATGCCGCGAGTCAGATCGTCTTTATTGGAATTTAAAAACGGTGAGAACTGAATGATATCGCCACCATTGCGGACCAATAAATTTTCATCCCAGAAACAGCGCTTATGCACTTCGTAACCGCGCGCGCCGGCGGCGCCTTCACGGCCATGTAATTCAATCGCCCCCATCAAGCCGAAATTGCGAACGTCTTTGACTTTGTCATGATCGGCCACACTATGGAGCACATTTTCAAAATGTCCTTCCAGTTCCCGGGCTTGCTCGAAAATGCCTTCCTCCTCATAGACTGCCAGAGAAGCCATGGCTGCGGCCGCAGCCACGGGGTGACCGGAATAGGTATAACCGTGGAAAAATTCGATCGAGGTAGGCGAGGCCGACATAAAGGTCTCATAGATTTCCTCACGGACCAGAACCGCACCCATGGGAATCACGCCATTGGTCAGGCCTTTGGCCGTTGTGATGATGTCCGGCATGACGCCAAATCGTTCAGCCCCGAATGACGAACCAATCCGGCCAAAAGCCGTGATCACCTCATCAAAAATCAACAAAATTCCATTGGCGGTACAGATATCGCGCAAGCGCTGAAGATAACCTTCTGGCGGTGGCAAAATTCCAGTTGAACCGCCGACGGGCTCGACAATAACCGCCGCTATATTTTGCGAGCCATGTAAATCACATAATCTTTGCAGATCATCGGCCAGATGCGCGCCCCACCGCGGCATGCCCCGGCTAAAAGCGTTTTCCGATAGGTTAAATGTATGACGAATATGATCGACGCCCGGGATTAGATTGGCCGAAAACATGTTTCGGTTCAGTCCCATCCCACCGACGGACAACCCGCCGAAATTAACACCATGATATCCGCGCTCCCGCCCAATCAGACGCGTACGCGTCGGCGCTCCGTTAAAGCGGTGATAGGCCAAGGCGATCTTGAGAGCCGTATCCGCGGACTCAGACCCAGAATTCGTAAAGAAGGCATGCTTAAACGGTGCCGGTGCCATCGCGCAGAGCTTCTCGGCCATTTCATAGGTTTTGGGCGTCCCTATCTGGAAGGTGATGCCATAATCCATCTCAGCGACTTGTTTTTGTACGGCTTCAACAATTTTGGGATGGCAATGGCCGACATTTGTTGTCCATAGCCCTGAAAACATATCGTAAATTTGTCGACCATCCTCAGAGGTATAGTAGTGACCTTTAGCCCCGGTGATCATGCGCGGGGCTTTGCGGAAATCCCGGTTAGATGAGAACGGCATCCAAAAGGATTTCAATCGGTCATTTGATTGAGTTGTCATGAGCTCGCTCCTACTATGCGTTCACGTTCAGAAATTTCTTCGCGCCAGGCGACTACATTTAATTCGATAAAGAAGAAGGCGGCGAGCCATAGAGCGGCGTCCCAGACATCCAGGAAATCACCGTAAATCAGCCAGGCAATCAAGCACAGAAACAAGGTGGAATAAAGAATATATTTGATGGGTGTAAAGATGCGGGCCCGGGCATCGAAAAATACTTCGGCCTGCAAGACAAGAACCACCAATATCCAGGAGGCCGCATTAATGATGTCGATCCAGGTCAGGATTTTAATCTGGTTAAACGCTTCCCCGCTCGCAAGTAAATTTGCTTTGGCGTTCATCCAACTGTCAGCCCCTAATGCCTGACAATTCTCCGCGCTCAACGCCACATATTCGTCCAGCGTTTCGACAAATTCATAGCCGCCCTGTGCCACCAATGCGCAATAATCGGTGATCTGTCCCGCGACCGGTTCAAATTTCCCAATTAAGTTCAGAGACGAAATGTAACCTATGAATGCGTAAATAATGATGGCGTAACAGATCAGGCCCAATATTTTTAGGAACATCCCCAACGGGCCTTCAAGCTTGTCATCATCGATCACAAAAGTTTCGAGCTCAAAGACCAGTAAAAGTACCAGCCACGCGGCCGTATCGATCGTCGCGGAAAACGCTTCGCCCAGAAGTCCCCACTCAAACCCATTATCAAATACGGTGTGCATGGATGAAATTTCTTCCTGAAAAAACAGGAAAGTGTTCAAGGCCAGGGCGAGATAAACCGTATATTTAAAAATCTGAAACAGACGCGGATGTCGAGTCATAAACATTGGCAGCTCTTAAATCTTGTCGCGCATAGAATAGTAAAACATAGCCAGGCTTAACAATGGCACACGAAGGGCAAGCCCGCCCGGCATTTTTGGCGTTGGGACGCGGGACATCACATCAAACTGTTCGGCATTGCCGGAAATTGCTTCGGCAGCCATCTGACCGGCAAATGTTGCCATCGCAACGCCATGCCCTGAATAACCGCCTATAGCGAGCTTATTCGGTTTGAGAAAATTTAGGAAAGGCATGCGGGACATGGTAATCGCCAAAGTTCCACCCCATCCATAATCTATTCGTGTCTGTGATAGATGCGGATAAATTGACAACATGGCCTTGCGAACAAAGGACTTGATGTCGCGCGGAAAAGTGTACCGATAGCTTTCGCGCCCTCCAAAAAGTAACCGGCGATCTTTTGACAGACGATAGTAATTGATAACAAATTTGGAATCTGAAACGGCTGCATTATTGGCGATCAGTGATTTCGCGGTCTCTTCGGACAGCGGCTCAGTGGCGAGAATATAATTGTTGATCGGCATGACCCGACGCGCCGTATATTTGTCCAGATGTCCCAAATAGCCATTGCAGGCCAAAATCAAATGATCACAATTGATTGTCCCGCCCGCGGTTTTAACCTTTGGCCTTTGACCATCTACAATTTCGGTAACTTCGCTTTGTTCAAAAATATTGACGCCTGCAGATGCAGCGGCCTTAGCCAGCCCCAATGCAAATTTCAGCGGATGAATATGACCAGCTTGCTTATCTATATAACCCCCGAAATAGGCTTTGGACGGCACTAAAGCGCGCAGGCGCTCTTCATCCAGAAATTCCATCCAGTCGCAATCATATTGTGAACGCATAAATTCAACATGTTCCTGACTATGCTTGACGAAACGCCGGCGATGATCTGCGTGAACAGAACCAGCTTGGAATTCGTAATCAATATTATGTTTTTTGGCGAGATCGTGAATACAAGCGAGGGAGCGTTGCGCGATATCCCAAAGCTTGCGGGCATCCTCCCGCCCGACCAGGTCTTCGAGTTCCTCCTGACCTTGCCGTTGCGATCCATCTATCTGACCGCCATTGCGTCCAGACGCCCCCCATCCAACCCGGTGAGCATCTAATAAGGCGACATCAAAGCCCTTTTCAGCCAAGGTCAGTGCTGCGGACAGGCCGGAAAACCCTCCGCCAATGATCGCGACATCGCAACTATGCTCGCCACTGAGCTCTGGGAACCGCTCAAGCGCAGATGCCGTCGCCGCGTAATAAGACGCGGGATACTCCCCCTTTTCATCATTGGCGTAAAGAACGCTGGCCATACATCATCCAAATAATGATCACATTTTTAAAATTGATATACCTTTTTTCAAAATGCGTAAACCACCCATTTTACCCGATCCTCATTTTTGAATATTTTTTTGAGGATCTTTGTCAGTCGGGAATATCGGCTAAGGCCGCCAGATACCAGGCGTTGAATTGCTGCAGGATACTCTCAAACTCCGGATGGAAAGGCCCGGGTTCAAATAGCTTTGAATGAACACCCTCAGCATTTCTGGATATAATATATGCATCTTCAAGCGTTGTCCGGTGCCAAAGATCTGTGAGACGATCAAGTTTATAATCTTTACCCTCCTCGGCATCGCCTCGAACGAACCAGACAAGTTCCATCTCTGTTTCGTGAAGACCTCGCGGCAGGAAACGGTATAATACGCAATGATCTGGATAATTAAGCATATAGGTCAACGGACCGATTTGAAAATCACCTGCCCCACCATCAAAATCTTCAAAGGATCCCATTAACGGCGCCACCGGTTTCCCGTCCATGCTGCCAGTCTGATTACCTTCATACAATCCGTAGCGGTGCGCCGAAATACAGGCGCCAAACGCTTCGGCGTTATTAAATATCCGGCGATGTTCCTTGATTAGACCCTCTATCCCGGTCACTTTTTCTGACCGCGCCCAAAGCGCGTCGAGCTGTTCCTGTACATTGCAGGCCCGGTCCTCAAATGTATGAAGCTTGGCATAGGCCGGGTGGGCCGTCGCACAATGATAACACTCCAGATAATTCTCGAGGCAAAACTTCCAATTGCTGTCAAAACTATAGGTTCGCTTCAGCGCAATTTTCGCCTGAGGCAGATTATATCCGGCCAATTGTGGCCTGATATTCGCAAGCGGGCCAGAAAAATCTGGTGCGTCGGGATTGCAATTTATGAAGATCAATCCTTCAAATTCACAGAGCTTAACTTTCTTTAGCCCGTAATCGGCTCGATCAAACCCCTCTAAGGCTTCCATATGACGGGCAGCCCTTAGCGACCCGTCCATATTATACGTCCAGCAATGATAGGGACAGACAAAGGTCTTGCAATTGCCCGCTTTCTCTTCGCAGACTCTCGCCCCCCTATGTCGACAGACATTGGCCAAGGCATGCAATTCACCTTGCTTGTCTCGCACGACTATAAAACTGTCCGATCCAAATTCCACTTGCTGAAAATCACCGGGGTTTGGCAATTCTGACACGTGACCCGCATAGATCCAGCTTTTCAAAAATATCGCGCTTAACTCATTTTGATAGACCAAAGAAGATTGATAAAAATAGGCAGGCAAAGCAAATCCCGGCTTATGGCGGGCTTGAGAGATAAAATCCGACATTCTGTCAATGCCATCATCCAGAATAATAGGTGGGTTGGACAATACCGCCTCCTGCTTTGCACGGGAAATATGACTGAATTCACCGCGTTAGGCTATAGGATTTTGATCAATCCTGATTATTCAAAACGCTAATAAACCAGGCCAAAATCGTAGATTGGAATTGCGTTCCATATAAGTTTTACGATACGAATAATTCGATATGGCGAGGGTCGTTTTCTCGCAAAATAATAAGGATCGGGAGATATATCATGAAAACACGCGCAGCTGTCGCCTTTGAAGCCAAAAAACCACTGGAAATTGTTGAGGTCGATCTGGAAGGCCCCAAAGAAGGCGAAGTCCTGGTCGAGATTATGGCCACCGGAATTTGCCATACGGACAGTTACACACTGGACGGTTTTGACAGCGAAGGAATTTTCCCCTCCATCCTGGGCCATGAGGGCGCCGGGGTTGTTCGAGAAGTCGGCCCGGGCGTCACCAGTGTAAAGCCCGATGATCATGTCATTCCGCTTTACACGCCGGAATGCCGCCAGTGTAAATCCTGCCTGTCTGGCAAGACCAATCTCTGCACGGCTATTCGTGCGACCCAGGGCAAAGGTCTGATGCCCGATGGCACGTCGCGTTTCTCATATAAAGGTGAAACCATCTATCACTATATGGGCTGTTCGACCTTTTCCAATTTTACCGTCCTGCCCGAAATCGCCGTCGCAAAAATCCGCGAAGACGCCCCCTTTAACACCAGCTGTTATGTCGGTTGCGGCGTGACCACAGGTATTGGCGCCGTAACGAATACCGCCAAAGTTCAGGCAGGCGACAATGTCATTGTGTTTGGTCTGGGGGGCATCGGTCTGAATGTTTTGCAGGGCTGCAAAATGGTTGGCGCCAATATGATCGTGGGTGTGGACATCAATGATGAGCGCAAAGCCTGGGGCGAAAAATTCGGCATGACCCATTTCGTCAATCCACAGAAAATCAAGGGTGATATTGTCGAGCACCTGGTCGAACTGACCGATGGGGGTGCGGATCACACCTTTGACGCTACTGGGAATGTCCAGGTGATGCGTCAAGCACTTGAGGCCTGCCACCGGGGTTGGGGCGTCTCTACGATTATCGGCGTGGCCGAGGCCGGTAAGGAAATCAGCACGCGGCCGTTTCAGCTAGTGACCGGACGGGTCTGGCAGGGCACTGCCTTTGGCGGCGCGAAAGGCCGGACAGATGTTCCGAAAATTGTCGATTGGTATATGAACGGCAAGATCGAAATCGACCCGATGATCACCCATGTTCTCAAGCTCGAGGAAATCAATAAAGGCTTTGACCTTATGCATGAAGGTAAAAGCATTCGCAGCGTCGTCGTTTTTTAATTCGTAAGGAAAGCATTTTATGTTCAGTCACATGATGGTCGGGTCCAACGACCTGGATAAATCCAAAATATTTTATGACGCTATTTTCGAGGCCATGGGCGGACGCGCGGGGATCGTCGACCCAAAGGGGCGCTTGCTTTATATCCACAATGGTACGTTCTTTCTGGTCACAAAGCCGATCGACGGCGAACCCGCATCTATGGGCAATGGCATGACCATTGGCTTTGCCATGGAAACCCCGGAACAGGCCGATGCCTGGCACGCAGCTGGCGCGGCCGCAGGCGGCAAACCCATTGAAGACCCGCCGGGCTGGCGCGAAAACCCCATGCAACGACTATATCTCGCTTATCTGCGCGATCCAGATGGCAATAAGCTTTGCGCCCTGCATAGCGAGAAATAGATCTTCACTTATCGGGTTTCGTCACTCAAATGATTGAAAACTTTAGAGACGGAACCCCTGCGGAACTGGCCGCGTTTTTCGTTTTGGATCAATATACAATTGGCGACATCCAAGCCGCTACCAAAAGTCTTTTGGAAAATGGATATGATGGCGAATATATTGCCAGCGTCATATTTGATTTGCCATCCCAATTTAATTCTACTGAGGCGTGCTTTGAGCAAGCCTTGCTGGAAACAGGTCTTCCGAGATTGCCTAATATTGAGGAAAGCATTTGGCTCGCTGTGAGATATTTTCTTTCAAAGATAGTCCATGATCCCGAGCAAGCCATGGATTATTTGTGCAACATTATCAATTTGGAACGAGATTGGGGTAAGACCGAACTTTTTCAAAGACCGGATTGCGATGCTTATTTTGCTAAAATGAAAGAGAAATTCGAACATGCCGGGTCGAAATATGTCGCTCAAGAATGGGGAATAGAAAAACTATATGGTCTCTACTATAGTTTAGATGACTATCATTATAACTCCGACAAAGAGAAACTTTCGTATGAAGACTGGATAGAAAAGATTAAATCGTTACAAAAAGAGAAAGTGATTGAAGAGGCAAAAATTGTGCTGGATCGATTTTACACGGTCTCGCCAAACCTCCCAAAGTCGTTACGTAAAGTTGGAATATTTTTATGATAATAGAAACCAAATCCACAGTTAAAGCCTTTGGTGGGACGCAGGGGGTATACAGTCATTCCAGCACATCAACCGGAACGGAGATGACCTTTTCTGCATTTGTCCCGGCCCACACCCGGGGCGAGACCTTGCCTGTACTTTGGTATCTATCCGGCCTGACTTGCACCCATGCCAATGTCACCGAAAAAGGTGAGTTCCGGGCCGCCTGTGCCGAACACAAGATCATCTTTATTGCGCCGGACACCAGTCCGCGTGGCGACAACGTGCCGGATGATCCGGAGGAAAAATATGATTTCGGATTCGGAGCAGGTCATTATGTTGACGCAACCGAAGCCCCCTGGTCAGAGCATTACAAAATGCGGTCCTATATCGAAGCGGAATTGCCCAGTCTGATCAGCGAACAGTTTTCCATGGCGGATATGACCCGGCAATCCATAACCGGCCATTCCATGGGCGGGCATGGGGCCCTGACGATCGGTCTTCGTAATCCGGACCGGTTTAAAAGCATTTCCGCCTTCGCCCCGATCGTCAGTCCGATCAATTGTCCCTGGGGCCAAAAGGCTTTGAGCGGCTATCTCGGCTCGGACCCGTCGGCCTGGCGTGACTATGACGCTTGCGCTTTGATTGCGGACGGTGCCCGTCATGATCACATTCTTGTGGATCAGGGTACGGATGACAGTTTCCTGGAAAATGAGCTTAAGACCGAATTGCTGGTCGCCGCCTGCGACAAGGCGGGGGTGAAAGCCGAAATCCGCATGCAGAACGGCTATGACCATTCCTATTATTTCATCTCGAGCTTCATGGCGGACCATATTGCCTGGCATGCCCGGCATTTGGGATAAGATATGACAAGAGCGGCGATCTGGTTTGTGTTGTTTACGGGCCTGATCGGGCTCACCTCTTGTGAAAAAATAAAATCTGAGCCGCCCGACCGGATTTTTATTAATGGCAAAATCTACACGGCCAATGCGGATCAGCCATTCGCCGAAGCCATGGCCCTGTCCGGCGATACCGTCATTGCCGTCGGCGAAACCAAATCAATCGAACGTAAAAAGAAACCCGATACCGAGATCATTGATCTGGCGGGACGGGTTGTCCTGCCCGGTTTGATTGACACACATATCCACCCGGTTGCCGCCATGGATGTCTCCCTGTGTGATCTTGCCAATGAGCCGATCGCGCTTGAGGCGATGACCCGTTTCATCGCCGCCTGTATGGCCAATCTTGAGGACCCTTTGGCCGAGGGCGAATGGTTCAAAGTTGAGCTCTGGAATTTTATCGAGGGCAATTCACCGGGTGGAGAGACACGCACGATCCGGGATGCTCTGGACGCGGTTTCAACGGAACGACCCATTATTTTACTGGGGTCCGATGGTCATCATTACGGGGTGAACAGCGCGGCTCTTGCATTGGGCGCGACAGAAGATGGACGTAAAGTCGGGCTCAGCGCGGCAACACTGGCGTCCGAATTTGCGGACCTCAAACCTTTTGTCGGGGTTGGCGCCGATGGTCGCCTGAACGGTCGCGTCAACGAAGATTTCCCCCTTAAGGTCATGGGTGCCACCAGTCTGCTGGGCGCGACCACTGATCGGCATCGGCAATATGCCGAGCGGATGATGGACGTTACCCTGCCCCGCGGGATCACGGCCTTCCTCGATGCGGCGGCCGATCCGGCTTCCCTGGATATTTATGACAAGCTGATCGAAGACGAGACCCTTAAGGCCCGGGTCACGCTCGCACTGTTTTTTGACCCGCAGGAATTCGCCGCGAATGACGGCAAGGTTGATTGGGACAAGCTGTTTGAAACGGCGGACAAACTTCGCGAAGCCTATGACGCGCAGGCATTAATCAAAGCGGATTTCCTCAAACTATTCACCGATGGCGTAATGGAGGGTGATCCACTGGCGGTACCGCCGACCCTGCCCAATGCCGCCTTCTCTCGAAATTATTTGCAGCCGATTTTCACCAAGGACGACAACGGCCTGCCCCAACTGAGCGGCTATGTGGATGTCAACGATCCGGATTGTGCCACAAAGGCCGGCACTGAAAACTATACGCCGTCGCAGTGCGAGACCTCCAAAGGTAAACTGCAGCACGACAAAGATATTATTTCCGATTTTATCGTCAAAGCCAGCGAGAAGGATTATGCACTCCTGCTGCATGCCATTGGAGACCGCGCCGTGGCCGCCGCCCTTGACGGGATCGAGGCCGCACAGGAAGGCGGCCATGACCCGCGCCATATCCTGACCCACCTTCAAGTGGTCAATCCGTCCGATATCAGCCGGATCGCCCGGACCAAGTCCTATAGCTCGTTCACCTTTGCCTGGGCCATACGCGACCCGGAATATGATATGACCGTGATCCCGTTTATTGACCGGGCAGACGGTGCGGAGGCGCTTTATGATCCAGACAGTTATTATTACAAAAATGTCTATCCGGCCGCGGATATTGCGCGGGCGGGCGGGATTATTCTATCGGGTTCGGACGCACCCGTAGACACGCGCGATCCGAGACCATTCGTTAATATAGCCGGAGCCGTCGCGCGGAGCTGGGACGAAACTGAACCCCTCAATATTGATCAGGCCATCAGCCTCGACACCGCCCTGCGCTCTTATACGATCAATGCGGCCCGGGCACTTGGCCTATCCCGAGAGGTCGGCTCGCTAGAAGCAGATAAAAAGGCTGACTTCATCATTCTCGACCGAGATATTTTTGACATCACCGAGGCCGGTCAAACCGTACAGCTCGCTGAAACCCAAGTCCTCGAAACCTGGTTTAACGGTGAACAGGTTTACGGCGGATCAGGCGACTAATCCCGCCTCTGACAGGATATTTTGAACCGGCGCCAATTGGGACGCGTATTTTTTCCAGCGACCCACAGACCGGGCGTGGACAGGCTCGCGGACCTGGGCGGCGCTGGCGGTAGAGACCGCTGCCGATTGAGTGTGAAATTCAAGACAGGCCGGCTCCCAATCGACACCAATATGATCGATCAGGGCCCGCGCCGATTTTTCCAGATCCGCCACCGTGTCTTCATAGGACACTTCAAACAGGCGGTCCCCGATCACATTCCGCCAATGGGCCATCAGGTCCTGGTAACGCACATGATGACGGGCCATGGTTTCCAGGTCATAGGAATGCGGATAGGCATCGGCGAAAAGTTGTTTGAAACTGGAGAAACAGCTATCCATGGGATCGCGGCGCACGTGGATAATTTTAGCGCCGGGCAAGGCCTTGGCGATTAGCGGCACGTAAAGATAATTGGTCGGGAGTTTATCTATAAAGAACTGGCCCGGCTTTTGGTGGGATCGGGTCGCGGCCTGATAGGCATGCCCAAGCGCCGCCGGATCGAGCTCGGCGGCTGCAGCCATCAATTCGCCTGTGATCCGGGCTTTGCTGTTGATACGCGCGCCGCGCCTGATTGACAGATAAAATTGCTGCAATTCTCCGGCCGGGATGATTTTGGAATGAGCGGTTAAAATCCGTTCTATTAAAGTCGTCCCAGTGCGCGGCTGACCAAGGATGAAAATTGGTGCAAAATCTGTCGGCGCATTTGTGACCGGCCTTGCCATCCAGTCCGCATTGAGGCGGGCCTTGAGCGTATCAAACACGGCCTGCTCTTCGGCCTCGTCATAAGCCTGTGTCGCGCGTTTAGCCGCGGCCCCTTTAGAGAAGGCTTCAAAGGCAGCAGGCCAGTCCTCAACATCCTCAAAGACTTTGCCTGCCCCGTAATACAGGAATGACCGCGAGGCATCATTTTGATCAGATCGACCTGCTATTTCGAGCATTTGCTCGGCATGCTCTGCGCTTGTCGCCCGCTGCAATCCCGCCAGCGCCCAATGGGCCTGGGCGTTGTCCGGTTCAAGTTTGAGAACCTGTTCCGAGGTCTCAATCGCAGCTGATTTATGGCCGGTAAAATTGAGTGCGTTTGACAGGTTCACCCCATAGCCCGCCACATGGGGCGCGGCCGTAAAAGCTTTCTCATACCATTTCCGGGCCTTGCCATGTTCGCCGATCAGCGAATTCACCATGCCGATCACGTTTTGCAAGGCGGGAATATCCGGCGAGGCCTTCTCCGCTTTTTGCAGGGCCTCATCCGCCCGGGCCGTATAGCCAAGCTCGCAAAATATCTTGGCGAGATGCGCCCAGCCCCCGGCATGAGACGGCTCTAGTTTCGTAGTGGTTAGAAAGGCATTAGCGGCGATCCGGCGCTGACCTTGTTCCAAGGCCAGCAAACCAATAAGAAAATGCCCGCCCGCAATCCGGGGATTAGCCTGCATGACCTGTTTACAATATTGCTCGGCGGCTTTTAGATCACCCTGATCAAGGGCCAGAAACCCGGCCTTAAGCGCGTCAGATATGGTCTGCGAAGTGGTCACAAATCAGCGTTTGGCAGCCGAGAAAAGCGCGATCATATTCATGGCCAGAGTGGCCCCGGCCAGGGCCGTGATCTCGGCCTGGTCATAAACCGGCGCAATCTCCACCACATCCGCTGATAAAATATTCAATCCCGTCAGTCCGCGAAGAATTTTCTGCGCGTCCATGGTTGTCAGCCCCCCGATGACCGGTGTGCCAGTGCCCGGCGCCATAGACGGATCAATACAATCAATATCAAAGGTCAGATAGGCTTTGTTATCACCGACGATTTTGTGAATGGCCTGAATGATCGCGTCCGGGCCTTGTGCGGCCACGTCTTCGGCAGAGAATATATTAAATCCGTGACTTTCGGCGTTAAAGGTCCGGATCCCGACCTGTACTGACCGCGCCGGATCAATCAGTCCCTGTTGCGCCGCATAGTAAAACATATTGCCGTGATCGAGCCGTTCCGTTTCATCCGTCCAGGTATCGGAATGCGCGTCAAAATGGATCAAGGATATACCCTCTCCATATTGGCGCGCCAGAGAGCGCAGCACTGGATAGGTTGAAAAGTGATCCCCGCCAATCATCAACGTGATAACCCCTTTGGAATGCAAATCAAAAAACTGATCTTCGATGGATTTCACGATTTCTGACGGTGTGCCGTGATCAAAAAACACGTCGCCATAATCAATCACAGACAGGTTTTCAAACGGATCAAAATCAAAACCATAAACCCGGTCCCAGGCGACCATGCTGGAGGCCTGGCGCACGCCGCGCGGGCCAAAGCGAGCGCCTGGACGTGAGGTCGTACCGAGATCAAAAGGCACGCCAATGACCGCAAGGTCTACACCGTCCAGATCTTTAGTGTAGCGACGCCGACCAAAACTCAACGCGCCGGAATAGGTCGGCTCAGCGATAATACCGCCGCCAGGCTCACGCGTAAAAGCAAGGTCAATTTTCTCAAGTTTGGATGTCATTGTCAGAAGCCCTGCCCGGTGAAATTCGAATAAGTATATCACCAATAAACATGACAATGACAAATCCGACAATAGTGGATTTTTGCCATCCACTCCCCTCACCCGTTCCGGGGACATAGGCAAACAGGAACATTGTCATCAATAAGACTATGGCACACAGAATACCCAATCCGCTTGCCACCCCATCACCGCCGGGCACTTTAAATGGACGTGGATGATCAGGGTCGGATTTTCGCAAGCGAATAAAAGCCAGAACCATGCCCAAATAAGGCAACATGAAAATCACGGCGCTGAACGCAAACAGGTTCCAGAATAAATCTTCATTGGATGACGATAATGCGCCGTATAATAATAGCGCGACCGAACAAACGACCCCCATCAAAATCGCGGCCCCAACAGGCCCGCCATGATCTTTGTGGCGCTTCGCAAAAATCGCCGGAAACATACGTTCCTCGCCTGCTTCTGCCATGGCCCGATTACACCCCATAGACCAGGTGGCCGCATTAGAGAAAAATGTGAACAGGGTAAGAAGACCCAAAACCATGACGATTAATGAACCGCCCGGCACATCCGCGAAAAACATTCTCAGCGTATCGACAAGGCCTTCAACGATATCGATTTCGTCCAGCGGAATTGCAATCAGGATTCCCAAAGTCGCTAATATGTAGAGCGCCAGAATAAGTGCACCACTAATGGCGATACCTTTGGGAACATTTCGACCCGGATTTTGAATATTGGCACCCGCGCTGGACACCAGTTCAAAGCCGAGCATGCCGTAGATAATGACCGGTAAAAACTGAATACCATCTTCCAGATTTGGCTTTACGGTAGACAGATTTACAGCATTGGCGGATCCATGGGTCATCCCGAAATAAATCCCGCCAATACTGAGCACAGCGAAAATAACCAGTTTAAACATCGCGCCCAGATTCGGCACCCATTTCCCAAGCTTCAGCCCAATAATTTCCAAACAGACAACAAGCCAAGCGAGCACTATCCCAATAATAATCTGGGAGCTCACCGACAGATCAGCCCCAAACAATTGAGCTGCAACAGCGGCAAACAGAACAAAAATCGCCGGCAGCCAAATAGCCGTATTAATCCAATAGGCCCAGATCGCCCGAGCCGCCCAGCGACGACCAAAGGCTTTTTCAATCCAATGATAAAGACCACCGTCTTCAGGATAGGCTGTGCCCAGCTCGGCCGTTATCAAACCGATCGGCAACATGAAAATCAGTCCAAGAAACACCCACCAGAAGATACTGGAAGCACCGATCGAGGCGGACGCGGCGAGCGTATCCAGTAAAACGATGGCCGAGACGGTGAAAAGAACCAGATCGGAAAGTCTTAAATGTTTGGCCGTGTCAGACATAGTAAAAACCCCGCTTCATAGCGGGGTTAATTGATTTTTCTATTCGCCGAAAGACTTTGATAAACGTACACCAAAAGTTCGCGGCTGGCTGGGGCCAAAGAAATGCGCGGGAATAATCCCGTCATTATTATTGCCCTGATCCCAATAGAGTTCATCCGTGACGTTTTCAACATAGCCGATGATCGACCAGTCGTCGCCCCGATATCCGGCGCGCAAGGTTAAATCCATAAAGGAATCCACGCGCGAGATCGGGCTGTTCTCAATCCCGCCACCTTTGGAAGATTCCCAGAATAATTCGGCCGTGGCAAATACTTCGCCGCCGCCCATTTCCGTATGAGCGTTTAGCACAGCCGCACCAGAGAATTTTGGACTTTCGAGACTATTGCCATCGCAGCTTGCAAGCGAACAGGCCGGGCCAGCATCGGATATGGATGTATCCACATAGCCAGCACTGATAAAGCCGTCGAAATGATCGCTGAATTTGGCCGTGACCTGACCTTCGACACCTTTACCGGTGACATTGCCCAGATTGAAAATCAGACCGCCACCATCCTGGAAGACCAAGAGCTGCAGATCTTTGTAGTCATAGTAGAAAACATTAATGTCGGTTTTAAGCGCTCCGTCGAGGAAGGTTCCTTTATGACCAACTTCATATGACCACAATTTTTCTGGATCAAAATCATCCGGAACAGCATCCCCGGGCTGCAGCTGATCTCCAAAGCCAATCGCCGGTCCACTCGCGGTCGGCGAGAAACCAAAAGTACCAAATCCACCAGATTTGAACCCGCGAGTGACACTGGCAAACATCATGTGGTCATCATTGGCTTTATAACGCGCAATGGCGCGGGGCGTAAACGCATCCCAGGACTTCTTATCTTCCAGAGGTCCATTAGTCGTAACCGTATAGGTAAAATATGGCCCGAGCTCACTGGTCACTGGCAGTATATTATTGGCAAAGCGCTTCGTATCTTTTGAATATCTGACACCCAGACTGAAATCGAGTTTATCAGACAATTGATAAGTCATGTCCGCAAAAGCGGCGTAACCCGAATATTTTCCGTTGACGAAACCTTTTTCAAGCAAGCCTTCCGGGGTCGGTGAATAATAGTAATAGTCTGTCAGACAAGTGCCATCCGTAACTGCCGTGCCGTAATAGGCATAGTAGTAATAGGCACACATGGTTTCTTCGTCACCTTGCGCCGTAAACAGTGCGTCGAGATCTTCCTGATAATAAGACGCTCCAACATACCAGGAAAGCGGACCATCTTCATTACTGACCAGGCGGGCTTCTTGTTCAAAATAACCGCCATTTTGGTCGAGGCCAAAATTGTTAATGCTCAGCGGCGTACCGTCGAAATCTTCGCGGTATTCATAGTCATGAGACTTATATCCGGTCTGAGATGTAAAGGTCCCGATATCCATTTCATAATCGATCCGCACACCGACATTAAAGACTTCGGCCCGATCATATTCTCCCAGACCCAGATCCTGATTGATATCCCGCTCATCTGCAGGCAGTGAAAACGGCCCAAACAGATCCTGCAATGTCTGGTAATTGTCGCCGAGCTCGGTCGCGCGATAGATCGATCCAGACTGATCCCGGTCTTCATATTCCGCCGTGACCTGAACCGTAAGCGGGCCGCCATCGTCATAGTCGATTGACCCGCGAACCGCCCATTTGTCATGTTCGAGCAGGTCATCGCCATTGGGTGTGAAAGCATTTTCCACATAACCATCTTCCGCCGAATAATATCCGGCAAATCGCGCTGCCACATTATCTGACAAATTAAAATTGATGGCGGCTTCAGCGCCGATCCGGTTTCTGCTGCCATATTCGATATCGGCATATCCCGAAGTCCCATTTCCAAAAATCGGACGTTTGGTATGGGTACTGATAGCCCCGGAGATCGCATTTCGTCCAAACAGGAAGTTTTGCGGGCCCCTTAGAATTTCGGCCCGTTCCATATCAAAAAGGCTGGACACGACCGCCCCGTTACGACCTTGATACAGGCCGTTCTTGAAAAACCCAACTGAAGGGTCCCCACCTACCCCGAAATCCTGAGTTCGGATACCGCGAATGGCAACCGCATCAATAAAGCTATCTTTGGAATTTCCAGTCACGCCCGGGGAATATGTGATCAGGTCTTTGACATCGCTCAGGTTCACATCCTTGACGAAGTCACCAGAAAGCGCCGTAATCGCCAATGGCACTTCATCAATAGTCGCTTCTCGCTTCGTGGCTGTCACAATAACTTCATCATCGGGAATTTGCGCCTGAACATTAGACGCCAAAATCATCGCCGTAATGCTGGCAGACAGCACAAATTTGGTTCGCAGATCTGCTAAATGCCTAGCTGAGCATATTTGTTTTGAACCAAAATTTTCGCAAATATCATTTTTGATCAAGATATCCTCCCCTTAAATGTGATCACTTTTTACTCTTTGATATAGGATTGCGGGGAATTGGCAAGAATTTTTTATTGATTTCAAGCTTATCGGCTTTGTCTCGAACTTAATCACATGAATGTTCAAAAATCATTTCCATGCCCAAAGCGTATTTAGCATTACGAACCAAAATCTGTTCAGCAGTTAAATAGTAAACAATGGGAGGTAAATGGCGCACCGGGGAGGATTCGAACCCCCGACCCCTTGATTCGTAGTCAAGTACTCTATCCAGCTGAGCTACCGGTGCGGGCGGAATAGGCCAAGGCCAATTCGCGAAGGCGCCTTTAAGCGGAAAACACTGAGCACTGCAAGTGTTTTTTATGCGCAAAATCGTCTAAAGCGGTTTTTCGTAATATCGGACGGCTTTGTCATAATCCGGGAAATATTGTTCCCCGACCGGATTAAATCCGAACCGCTCATGAAAGCGATGAGATCCTGGATTATCGGGTTTGGTATTTACCTCACAGACGAGACGCGGCAGGCCCCGTTTTCGAGCCTCTTTTTCAAAATCCTGATAGAGGGCCAGACCGTAACCATTGCCTTGAGCGGCCCCGTCAACAATCACCCTGTCTATATAGAAAAAACGGTCGAATTTACGGCTCAGCCAGCGAATATTTTTATGGTCCGGATAATCGACATCATGGGCATAGCCCAGCAGCACCGCCTGACCCTCCTCAATCTGGCGGGCATAATGCGCCCGCTCCAGAATAAAAATCAAACCCGCTTCATCCAGCGGCGACAGCCAATGCACAAACTCAGCGTTGATTTTTAATATCTGTTCGAAATGCTCGGGTTTAATATCGCCGATCATTTCTGTGCCTCAAACACAGCGCGGGCAATTGAACGTGCCACACACCGCGCTGCGGCAGCGCCGAGCTCTGCCAAATGCGGCGGGGAATGACAGACCTTATTGCCGAGTGACAATGAGAATACCGTGTCACCATCCAGTGGCGTATGGGCCGGCTGCACCCCCATGGCAATGCCGTCCTGAGCCATGATGGCAAAGCGTTTTAACGATCTGGGGCCTAACTTGGCATCCGTGGCCACTACGCCAATAATGGTCGACTGACCGGCCTGTTTTAGAAACTCAAGCTTAGTGTCTTTAGCCGGGGTATATTGATAGTCCGCGGGCGGCTTACGGCCTCCAAACTCTCCATCTTGTTCATAAGGCCAGGCCCAAAAACAATCCGTTCCCGGCATAAAGGGGGATCCGACCGGGTTTACCGCCATCAGCGCCCCAACAACAATGTCATCCACCATTTCAGAAGCTGATCCCAACCCGCCAGGGTAAAGTCCGGCCGTCGCACCGTATCCGGCGCCAAACTTGCCCAGATTAAGCCGTGTGCCGGCCCCGTTACAGGCGGCGAACCCTAAGCCTCGAAAAGGCGGGTTGATGCCCCAGTTTTTGTTGCCGCCATTGGCATTGTCAAACAGGATAGCCGAGGGCACAATTGGAGAAACCGGTATCGGCGCAGGCGCCGCGGAATAACCGCGTCTTTTATCCCCGAGCCATGATGTCACGCCATCCGCTGCTGCCAACCCATAGACGGATCCACCTGACAGAACGATGCCGTGTACCCGGTCGATCAATCCCCCGTTTTGCAAGGCATCCGTTTCTCGGGTTCCAGGCCCGCCGCCACGCACATCTACCCCGCAAAGTGCCGGTTCGTCAGGCAATAAGACGGTAACCCCGGTCATGACCTTTTCGTCATGGGCCTGTCCGATTTGAAGCCCACCCACATCGAGGATGGAATTATTTGGTCCGGTTTTAATACTCACACACTTGCCCACAAAAATTAGTTGCTTATGGTATCAGTTTACGTTGGGGAACCCCGGAAATGAAAGCATTATCTTTTGTAACGCTCGCACTGGCAATAGCGCTGGGCGGATGTACAAACTCAGGTCAAGAGACTCAGACCACAAAATCATCGCCCGTTATTGCTACGACACCTGCACCGCAAACAGGGATGGTCGCAGCAGCCAACCCACTGGCAGTCGAGGCCGGCCTTGAAATATTGCGCCAAGGCGGGTCAGCGGTTGACGCAGCGGTTGCGGTTCAAACCACTCTGGGACTTGTTGAACCACAAAGCTCAGGCATTGGCGGCGGCGCGTTTCTAATCGTTTATGACAATAAGACGGGCGAAGTCTGGAATTATAATGGCCGTGAAGCCGCCCCGGCCGCTATTACACCCGAATTATTTTTAGATGAAAACGGCGAACCCCTACGCTATTTCGACGGCATCGCTTCCGGCAGATCAACCGGCGCCCCCGGCGTAATGGTGATGCTGCACCGGGCCTATGAAGATTATGGTAAATTGGATTGGGGCCCACAATTTGAGCCCGCCATCGCCCATGCTGAAAATGGATTTGCCGTCAGCCCCCGCATGGCCATGCTGGTCAATCGTATGGGCCAATATGTACTGAACCGACAAGAACAGGCCCGGGAATATTTCTTTTTAGATGACGGCGTAACACCAATCCCGGAAGGGTTTCTTCGTGACAATCCTGCTTATGCTGCAACCTTGAAAGCCTTACAGAAAAACCCCCGGGCTTTGCTGGAAGGCCCCATTGCCGAAGCCATCATTGAGGCCATTCAAGAGGAGCCCCTCCCCGGCTATTTAACATTGGAAGACATGGCCAATTATCAACCCGTAAAAAGACGGGCGCTATGTTCAACCTATCGGGAATACAAAATTTGCGGGGCGCAACCTCCGGCTTCCGGCGGTGTCGCGGTCATGTCGATACTCGGCATGCTGGAAAACTATGATATGGCCGGCATGGGACAATCGCTGTCCGGTTGGCATCATTTCGCTCAAGCCAGTTTCCTGGCCTATGCCGACCGCGATAAATATGTCGCCGATGACGCCTTTATTCCCGTAGATACGGATGCCCTGCTAAACAAGGACTATCTCAAAAGCCGGGCCGCATTGATTTCACCCGACGCCGCAATACAAGACGTCAAAGCAGGTCATCCCTATGACTTTGTTGCTGGTGAGGATGCCACGCCAGACAGCCCGGGCACCTCGCATTTTACCGTGGTCGACAAAGACGGTCTGACGGTATCCATGACAACCACTGTTGAATCAGCCTTTGGCAGCCAGCGTATGGCGGCGGGGTTTGTACTCAACAATCAACTGACTGATTTTTCTTTCCGCACGCATGATGCCAATGGTGATCCGATTGCCAATGCGCCCGCACCCGGCAAACGGCCGCGCTCTTCCATGTCGCCAACAATCGTCTTTGATAAGGACGGAGAGTTTTTGTTCACCACCGGATCACCAGGCGGGAATTCGATCATTGCTTATACGGCGAAGACTATTATCGGCATGCTGGATTGGGGACTGACGCCCCAACAGGCGATTGAACTTCCTAATGTCATTGCCCGAAATGGAACAATCCGCCTAGAAGAAAACCGGCTCGACCCAGCTATTATCGAAGGACTCGAATCATTGGATCATACGGTTGTCCGGTCCAAAGGCGAAATCAGCGGCATCCATATTATTTACCGAAATAAGGATGGTTCATTGAGAGGTGGAGCAGATCCACGGCGTGAAGGGGTCGCCCTTTCACCATAAACAGTAAGAGGGGAAATCTATGAATATTTACAAAATTATGGCCGGCGCTGTTGGTCTGTTTTCGCTGGCCCTGGGACTCATGGCCTGGTTTTCACCGGCACATATGCAGGAAATTATGGGTGTCAGCCCAAACTCAGTTCTGGGTGAGCATTCCATGCGCGGTGATTTCGGGGCGATCTTTCTGGCTTCGGCCGTCGGATGCGGCCTGGCCCTTTTCAAAGGCAAACTGGCCGGCCTGAAAATTCCAATTATCATTTACAGCCTGGTTCTGATCGGGCGACTTCTAAGCTTGGCTTTGTCCGGGGCTGGCGAAGGTGTGTTTCAACCCATGATCATTGAGGTTGTGATGATCAGCCTTTGTTACGTGGCTTACCGCAAACTCAGCGCGCAAACCGCATAAAAAAACGGCCCCGCAGGGCCGCTTTTTCCCACATCTTTACTTCCGTTTGCCTAGAAACGGAAGCGCCCCCGTAATCGTAACGGTACAGAATAGGCATCGCTGCCATTCGCCTGAAAGGCTCCGAATTCCTGATCGCGCTTGCCCTCATAACGTAGACCGGTCTCAAGCCCGATCTGGCCATTATAGGAAACTGGCACATCAATTCCGACAACAGCGCTCGCCGTCGGGACCCATTGGCCGTCATAGGCCCGCGTCGTCGTCGCTGTTGTTCCGTTCTGAACCGTGCCAATATTGGCAACATCAATGGCCTCTACATAAGCGGCCCCAACCGTGCCGCCAATATAAGGTCGCGCTTGACCATATTGGCCGGCATATTCACGGAAGCCGATTTCTGCGCCGTAGCTCTTATAGTCTGAAAATTCGCCGTAGACCGTATCTGTGCCGTCTGTTCCGATGGCCAGGCTGTCGCCCTTAGAATCGGCTTCTTTATAAAAACCGTCCAAAGTCAGCGTGGTCCGCGGGGCCACGTCATGGGCCAGACCCGCACTGGCGCGCCAACCCGTCTTATAAACGTCGCTCATTTCTTGTTTTACGGTCGTCACACCGCCAGCGGTCGCCGTGTGCAAAGCATTCCCGCCCGTAAACTCTTCGGCAGCAACGGAAAAATCCAAATAGGTCCGTTTGGGCGCCTGACGATATTGTGGGGCGGGCTGGTTATAACCATAACCGTAATTATATTGATGGCCATATTGGTATTGACTGTGACCCTGGTCCATCCAGGCACAACCCGACAACAAAACAGCGCTCAGTGTAATGACAGACAGTCTCATTTTATCCTCCTTGGCGAAAGTCGCCCGAATTTGGGACAGGTGATGCAAGTTCCGGGCCAAATTGAGGTTCTGTTTTCAGTAGACTTCCCGCCGCAAAAGTCTTAGGTCAGCGCGGTAGTCTAAAAAGGGCAGAATCGATGACAAAAGGTCTGGTTACAGTCTTCGGCGGATCCGGTTTCGTGGGTAAACATGTGGTCCGTGCATTGGTAAAAGACGGTTGGCGGGTTCGTGTACCTGTAAGACGACCTCACACCGCGCAAGAGCTTCGCGTTATCGGCAATGTTGGACAAGTTCAACTGGTCCAGGCCAATATCCGTTTTAAAGATTCCGTCGAACGGGCGATTGCAGGCTCGGACGCCGTCGTCAACCTTGTTGCCGTTCTTTACCAGGAGGGCAAACAGTCTTTCAAAGCACTGCATGAAGACGGGGCAGCCACAGTAGCCGAAGCCGCAAAAAACGCGGGTGTCACTAATTTTGTGCAAATTTCAGCCATAGGTGCGGACGAGGACGGTAAAAGCCTTTACGCACGGTCCCGAGCCCGTGGTGAAGCCGCCATTAGAGAAGCCGTTCCAAGCGCTGATATATTACGGCCTTCCATTGTTTTTGGCTCGGAAGATAACTTCTTCAATCAATTCGCTGCGATGAGCCAAATCGCGCCGGCCTTGCCGCTGATCGGTGGTGGAAAAACAAAATTCCAACCGGTTTATGCGGGTGACGTCGCTCAGGCGGTTGCCAAAGTTGTCGCCCGCAACACATCAGGCGACACTTATGAGCTTGGCGGCCCGCGTGAAATGACGTTTAAAGAGGTTCTTGAATTCACCCTCCAAACAGTGGATCGCAAGCGCCTTCTTTTACCTCTTCCCTGGTTTGTTTCTCGCATGGTCGGATTTATGGGCGAGATGACGGGCTGGCTTCCGTTTGTGAAACCATTTTTAACCCGTGATCAGGTTATCAGCCTGGAAACAGACAATGTCGTTGGTTCCGAAGCTAAATCCTTTGCTGATCTGGGCATTGAATTGGAAACCGTTGAAGCGATTGTGCCTGAATATTTGGCCCGTTATCGTAAATATGGCCAATTTCACGAATCCAGCGCCTAACCACCAACACGCGTCACGATAAATTATTAGTCCTGCATCTGCAGGATGATTGCGCCTGCAACTATTTCAGGCTAAACGCTTTCGCAAATTCGGGAGAGCAACCAAAATGACAATTAAAAATTTAACTCTGGGCGTCGCAGCCCTGGCGCTCGTCGCCTGTTCAAATTCGGCAGATGTCAGTGAACCGGTTACGGAAATCGTAGACGCTGCAGCAGAAGCTGTCGCTGAAGCCGTTGAAACAGTAGAGGCCGTCGAAGCTGTAATGTCTCTGGACGATATACTGGCCATGCAAAGTGAAGACATGCAGGCCCGTTACACCGCTAGAAATCCGGGACAGACCCTGGCTTATTTTGGTATAGAACCGGGCATGACCGTCGCCGAAGTTTTGCCGGGCGGCGGATGGTATTCTAAAATTTTAATTCCCTATCTTGGCGATGACGGCACATTAGTCGGCATAGACTATAGCCTCCCAATGTGGGGAAAATTTGGAGGCTTTGCGACCCAGGAATTCCTGGATGACCGGAAGAACTGGGCAGAGACCTGGACCGGTGACGCACAAGATTGGCGCAGCGGCTCAGAAGCCGACATCGTAGCTTTTCCGTTTGGGTCCCGTCTTGCGGATTTGGAAGGTCAGGTCGACGCGGTCCTAATGATCCGTGCCATGCATCACCTCACCCGCTTTGATCGGGCGCATCTTCAGGAAGCCCTCGACGATATGCAGGCAATCTTGAAACCAGACGGCATAGTCGGGATCGTCCAACACCGAGGACCTGAGACCAATAGCGACGATTGGGCCAATGGCGATAATGGTTATCTGAAACAGAGCGAAGTTATCAAAATCATGGAAGCGGCCGGTTTTGAACTGATCGGAGATCCCAGCGAGATTAATGCCAATCCCAAAGATCAACCCACTTCGGATGACGCTGTTTGGAGATTACCGCCAACTTTGGGAACAAGCCGGGACAATCCTGAGCTCAAAGCCAAACTCGAAGCGGTTGGTGAAACAGACCGGATGACCCTCAAATTCCGGCGCGCGTCCTAATTGGTCGCCAATCGCATCCAGTTTTGATGCGGGCGGCCATAAAGCTGATCTAAAAACTCAAATTGCAATCCAACGGGTTTGCCGTGGGGTGTATTCCACATCACGGCAATGCCGGATTGCTTTTCCGGATCGAATAAGACTTGTGCGCGATACCCTTCGACCGCGCCCCGGTGCCCGACAACTCGATGTCCAGCATAGTCATAAACCCTCCAGCCCAGGCCATAATGCGCATTGGTCATATCCGGATAGCGCCAGCGCATTAGTCGGTTTTCCCGCGGCGTATAAACGCGAGGCGCCTGTAATTCTGCCTGCAATGTACTTGGCAAAATAGTGTCACCAGAACGCATTTGCGCCATCATCCACTTTGCCAGATCCGTGACCGACGAGTTAACTCCAGCCGCCCCTGGTAAACGGTAATAAGTTGGCTTCACGGCCTTGATTGGCTTGCCGCGTTTATTGTGAGGACGCGCCCAGCTTTTGGATTGTTGCAAACCCTCTAAAGACAGACTGGCAGTTGTCATCTCCAGAGGTTTAAAAAACCGTTCCGCAACTACAGACTTATAGGGAATTTTAGCGGAATTCTCGATCATCTCGGCAACCGCATCATAGGCCACATTCTGATAGGTATGACAGTCGCCTGGTTCACAAAGCCGGTTCAACCCACCTAATGAGGCGCGCACAAGTTTCGCGTCATGGCCATCTTCGATTTTTGTATCATAGGCGTTCCGGACGATGCCAACCCGGTGCGTTAATACATCTTCGACGGTCGCCGTATATTTAGAATCCGGCAGGTTCACAGACGGTGCATGCGCTTTAATTGGCGACGATAAGCCGAAATACCCATCTTCCGACAAGCTCAGGACAGTCGCAGCTGCAACCCCTTTGGATACCGAAGCCCAGCGAAACACTGTATCGCCTGTGACCTTGTCACCACTGCCCTTTTGCGTTTCGCCATATCCTTTAACGAATGTAATCTCGCCGTCTTCCACAATGGCGACGGCCATTCCGACCATGGGCAGTTCACTCATCATCTCTTTGACACGTCGATCAATGTCTCGGGTATCAATACTGCCCGCATAAGCCGGTGCTATAAAAAACACGGCCATCCAGACGGCAATCAGGGATCGCAAATATCTCAGGCTGTTATTCATGCAGCATTTCCACTCATCACGACCCATACAATAATAACCAGTCCCAAGAGAACCCGATAAACCATGAAAGGGAACATGCCAATGCGACTCACCAGTTTCATGAAAAAGGCGATCGAAATATAGGCGGCGATAAACGAGAATACGGCCACGATCAGCCCGGCCCCCAGGGTTGCGGTTTCGTCCGCTGGCGCCTGAGATAGCTTATATAAAGCAAACAGGCCACCGCCCCCGATAATGGGCAGGCTCATTAGCATTGAAAACCGTGCGGCTTCGACCCGGGTCATATCCATCATTCGCGCCGCAGTCATTGTGATGCCGGAACGCGATGTTCCTGGAATGAGAGCCAAAGATTGGGCCAGCCCCAAGGTAATAGCCCCTTTCCAGGTCAAGTCTTCGGTCGATTTTGTTCGGGCATATTTAACATCCGCCCACCACAGAATAATCCCAAAAATGATGAAAGTGCTGGCGATCAGTAAAGGCCGGCGCATTGCTTCATCAAAGCCTTTGGCATTCAGAAACACCCCCAGCAACACAGCCGGTGGAGTCGCGAGGATGAGGTTTAGCGCCAAGGCGGAGCGTTGATTAAGCTCGCGACGTAAAAGATCAAAGAAGCCCGAAATGATGTTTCGAACATCCTGGCTGAAATACAGCATGACCGCAAACAGGGTTCCGAAATGCGCCATAACATCAATCATGGGGCCTTGATCCGGCCATCCTAATATTTTGGACGGCAGAATTAGATGCGCCGAACTTGAGATCGGAAGAAACTCAGTCAGGCCCTGAATTATAGCCAGAATAAGGAGTTGTAAAAGGGACATAAAAGTCGACTAGGCCTCAGCCGTTACCATAGGGTTATTTTTTCGTAAAAATGTGAACCTACAGGTCGGTTTCCGTAAATTTCTGCAAAAAGGCAGAATTTGAGCCATAATCTGATCCACTTTTTTACCATATTGACAATTTGTCGCATTTATCGAATTTTACCCAAGAGTCCCTTTTATTATTATTTATCAGTAACTTATTAGCTTATATATAAGGCTTCTAGATCAAAATATTTGAAATTAAGCCATTTTGTCGCATATGTTTTTTTGCTTTTTCGATTGTGAATAGCAGAACCTTTCACGAAGCGAATGAGTTTTTATCGTCAGCGTCTATAATTAGATAGTTTATTGGTATTTATTTTCGTTCACTTTCATTTTTTGGCATTTTTTCCCTTTTTGACCTTCTTTTGTGAAAAATATAGGTTCCAGGCTCGCCCTGTCGCAAAAGGGCAAATTTCGTTTAAACATTGGAGACGGTCATGCCCAGCCGCATGCTGCAATTCGTAGAGACTGACAGGCAAATGCCTGACAAGCGCAAGGCAACTGACCGCGCAGAAGATTTTCTCGAAATCTATGGCGACTATATTGACAGTAAAGCCAAAGAACAGGCAGCGCGCTGCTCGCAATGTGGAGTTCCCTTTTGTCAAAACCATTGCCCTTTACAAAATAATATACCGGACTGGCTCAAGCTAACCGCCGAAGGTCGGATCGAGGAGGCCTATCACCTCTCAGCCTCAACCAATTCCATGCCAGAAATTTGCGGCCGCATCTGCCCTCAAGACAGATTATGCGAAGGCTCTTGCGTGATCGAACAATCGGGCCACGGAACGGTAACTATTGGTTCTGTTGAGCGCTTTCTAACCGATACGGCCTGGGAACAAGGTTGGGTCGCCCCAATTCGGCCGCGCAAGGAACGCCCCCTATCTGTCGGCATTATCGGTGCCGGCCCAGCTGGACTGGCCGCGGCCGAAGCGCTACGCGAACGCGGCTGGCAGGTCACGGTTTATGACCGCCATGACCGGGTCGGCGGGCTTCTAATTTACGGAATTCCCAATTTTAAACTCGACAAATCCATTATTGAGCGGCGGACCGAGCGCCTCAAAGACGGCGGCATTGAGTTTGTGCTGAACTGCGATGTCGGCGTGGATATCAGTTTCGAGAAATTACGCGAAAAGCATCAAGCCGTCCTGATCGCCACAGGTGTTTATCAGGCAAGAGACCTATCCTGTGACGGGGCCGACGGCGAAAGCGTCACGGCCGCCCTGCCCTTTTTGATCGAGAGTAATCGTCGCGGGCTGGGTGACAAGGTCGCCGCTGAAACCGCTTCGGGTAAAGACGTCGTCGTGATTGGCGGTGGCGACACGGCCATGGACTGCGTTCGCACCGCCATTCGCCAAGGCGCGAAGTCGGTGACCTGTCTTTATCGCCGCGACGAAACCAATATGCCCGGCTCAGCTCGCGAGACCGAAAACGCCAAAGAGGAAGGCGTCCATTTTGAATGGCTGGCTGGCCCCCAATCCATTCAAGCCGGCAAAGTCACTGCAGATCGCATGCGGCTTGGCCCCAAGGATAAAACTGGACGCCAGTCTCCCGAACCGGTTGACGGGGCGGAGTTTGATGTCAAAGCGGATCTGGTGATCAAAGCCCTGGGGTTCACCCCAGAAGATTTGAAAGTCCTCTCTCCTGACTTGGCCCTGTCTCGATGGAGCACGGTCAAGGTCAATCCGATCACATTTGAAACCAATCTGCCGGGTGTTTACGCCGCCGGAGATATTGTCCGCGGCGCGTCACTGGTTGTCTGGGCGATCCGGGAAGGCCGCGACGCGGCGGACCATATGCATAAATATTTGAATTCTCTGATGCAGACCGAACAATTGGAGGCGGCAGAATGAGTAACTGGCTTCAAGACTATACTGAACAACGTGACGCGCTGATCGAGGCGGGTGCCTATGATCCCGCCCATGAGCATGATGCCTGCGGCGTCGGACTGGTGGCCTCCATTGACGGTACCCCGCGTCGAGACGTGGTCGAAAAATCCATTCAGGCTTTAAAAAATGTCTGGCACCGCGGAGCCGTTGATGCGGACGGCAAAACCGGAGACGGGGCCGGTATCCGCCTCGATATTCCGCAGGATTTTTTCAAGGCCCAGGTCGAACGCACAGGCCATAAAGCGGGCAATTCCAAAGTCGCTGTTGGCATGATTTTTCTGCCTCGAACCGATTTCGGCGCACAGGATCAGGCCCGAACCATCGTCGAATCCGAATTAATCAAAGAGGGATTTTATATTTATGGCTGGCGCCAGGTGCCGATTAATATCGACGTCATTGGCGAAAAAGCCAAGGCTACACGGCCAGCCATTGAACAGGTTCTTTTCCGCGATCCCAAGGGCCGTAAAGGAAACTCGCTCGAACGAGAACTCTATATCATCCGTCGACGTATTGAAAAGCGGGTGATTGAAGCCGCGATCCCAAGTTTTTATGTCTGCTCGCTCTCGGTTCAAACCTTGATCTATAAGGGGATGTTCCTGGCTGAAGATATTGATGCCTTCTACCCGGATCTCAAAGATGAGCGCTTTATCTCCCGCGCCGCGCTTTATCATCAGCGCTATTCGACCAATACTTTCCCTCAGTGGTGGCTCGCTCAGCCTTTTCGCATGTTAGCCCATAACGGTGAGATCAATACAATTAAGGCCAATACAAACTTCATGAAAAACCATGAGATTAAAATGGCGAGCAGCGCCTTTGGTGATCGGGCTTCCGATGTGAAACCTGTGATCCAAAAAGGCAGTTCGGACTCCGCCGCTTTGGATGCCGTATTTGAACTTCTGGTTCGCGCCGGACGATCGGCCCCTATGGCTAAAACTCTGCTTATCCCTGAGGCCTATTCCAAGCGGGGCGATTTGATGCCAGATGAATGGCGCGCCATGTATGCTTATTGTAACGGCTTTATGGAACCCTGGGACGGACCTGCGGCTCTCGCCGCCTATGACGGGCGCTGGTGCGTCGCCGGACTGGACAGGAACGGACTTCGCCCGATGCGCTACGCCATTTCCGACGACGGCATTTTGGCGGTTGGCTCTGAAACCGGCATGTGCCCCATGTCAGAAAGCACTATAACCAAAAAGGGTTTCATCAAACCGGGCCGTATCATCGCGGTCGATCTGGATGAAGGCCGCTTTTATCATTCATCGGAAATTCTCAACCGACTCTCAGGCTCAAAGCCGTTTAAGAAATGGATTGAGAAGGTCATCGATCTAGACGCCGAACTGGCGGGACCGCAACCAAAGATGCGCCTGTCCGGCGAAGATCTGCGTAGACGGCAACTGGCCTGCGGACAATCTCTTGAAGATCTCGAATTGATCCTGTCGCCCATGATTGAAACCGGCAAGGAATCAGTTGGCTCTATGGGGGATGACACGCCCCTTGCCGTGCTCTCTGATCTCTATCGACCCTTGTCGCATTTCTTCCGACAGAACTTTTCACAGGTTACCAATCCGCCAATTGACCCCTTGCGCGAAACCCGGGTGATGGGCCTGAAAACCCGGTTCCGGAACCTCAGAAACATCTTGTCTGAAGGCGAAAGCCAGACTCGCGAAATGCTGGTCCTCGATAGTCCAGTCATGACCAATGGCATGTATGACCGCTTCGTCGATATGTTCACAACCAAGACCAAGGTCATCGACTGTACATTTGATGTCAGCGATTATTCGCCGCAAAACGGCGCGGCTTTACGGTCTTGCATTCAATCCATTCAAGAGCAGGCCGAAGAGGCCGTGCGTGACGGCGCCGAGAACATCGTCCTGTCCGATGAAAACGTGTCCGAGGACCGAGCCGCGGCACCGATCATTCTGTGTGTCGCTGGCGTGCACACCCATCTTGTCGGTAAAGGGCTTCGCTCATCCTGTTCGATCATTGCGCGCAGCGCCGAGTGTCTGGACACCCATTATTTTGCAGTCCTGATTGGGTCAGGTGCAACCGCCGTCAACGCTTATATGACCCAGGACGCTATTCTCGACCGCGTCAATCGTGGCCTGGTCGATGTGTCCCCAGAAGACGCCGTCGCCAATTATAAAAAAGCGATCGAAGCCGGCCTGCTCAAAATCATTTCGAAAATGGGCATTTCCGTTATTTCCTCCTATCGCGGGGGCAATAATTTTGAAGCGCTTGGTTTATCTCGAACATTGGTCGGAGAATTCTTTCCCGGTATGACGAGCCGAATGTCCGGCATTGGTCTGGCTGGTCTCGAAACCAAACTCATGGAAATCCACGAAAAGGCCTATGATCGTCAAGTCGTTACCCTGCCTGTGGGCGGACTTTATCGGGTCCGGGCTAAAGGCGAACGCCATGCCTATCAGGCGGATATGATCCATATGCTGCAAGAGGCGGTGACCCGCAGCGATTATGAGCTTTACAAAAAATACGCCCATGTGGTGAATACAGGCGCGCCGATCCAGGTGCGCGATATCCTGGATATCAAGCCTTTCGGTAAGCCCGTTCCGCTTCGCAATGTCCAAAGCGTCAATGAGATCCGGAGGCGTTTCTGCACGCCAGGCATGTCACTGGGGGCGTTATCACCAGAAGCGCACGGTACGCTGAACATTGCCATGAACCGGATCGGCGCCAAATCGGTCTCCGGCGAAGGGGGCGAGGACCGCGCGCGTTACAACCCTCTTCCGAATGGTGACAATCCTAACTCGGCAGTCAAACAAATCGCCTCGGGCCGTTTTGGCGTAAACGCTGAATATCTTAATCAGTGCCGTGAGATCGAGATCAAAGTCGCACAAGGGGCCAAGCCCGGCGAAGGTGGACAATTACCCGGCTTTAAGGTCACCGAAATGATCGCCAAGTTCCGCAATGCGACGCCTGGCGTCACTCTGATCAGCCCGCCGCCGCACCACGATATTTACTCCATCGAGGATCTGGCGCAGTTGATTTATGATCTCAAACAAATCAATCCGACCGCCCGGGTTTGCGTCAAGCTCGTCGCCTCATCGGGTGTCGGCACGATAGCAGCAGGTGTGGCCAAGGCCAAGGCGGACACGATTTTGATTGCCGGTCATAATGGCGGCACAGGCGCCTCACCCAATACCTCTTTGAAATATGCCGGGATTCCATGGGAGCTTGGCCTGTCCGAAGCTCATAAAATCCTGACGCTCAATAATCTGCGTGATCAGATTACGCTGCGCACAGATGGGGGCTTAAAAACCGGACGCGATATTGTTATCGCCGCCATGCTCGGCGCGGAAGAATACGGTATTGGCACGCTCAGCCTGGTCGCCATGGGATGTATTATGGTTCGCCAGTGTCATTCCAATACCTGCCCGGTCGGCGTTTGTGTGCAGGACCCCCGTTTGCGTGAAAAGTTCACGGGTACGCCGGAAAAGGTTATAAATCTGATGACCTTTATCGCCGAAGAAGTCCGCGAAATATTATCAAAGATCGGCGTTGAACGATTAGAAGATGTGATCGGCCGCACAGACCTTTTATCTCAGGTATCGCGCGGCGCAGAACATTTAGACGATTTGGACTTGAACCCCATTCTGGCGCGCGTAGATAATCGACCCGTGATCGATACGCGGACCGAAAGGATCGAAGTTCCCGACAGCCTGGACGTTTCGATTATTGCGGACGCCAAACAATTATTTGAGCGTCGGGAGAAGACCCAACTGACCTATGTGGTACAAAATGTACACCGCGCCGTAGGGACCCGGACAAGCTCGGAAATTTACCGAACCTTTGGCGCCGACGGCCTGCCTGACGGGCACCTGACGGTGCGCCTGCGCGGATCATCAGGTCAATCTCTCGGCGCCTTCGGCATGAAAGGTCTTCGTTTGGTCGTGGACGGCGACGCCAATGACTATGTTGGCAAAGGCCTGTCCGGCGCCGAAATTATCGTCGCGCCGCAGGGGCGCACCCCGATTAACGCCCACTTGTCTGCGATTATCGGCAATACCTGCCTTTACGGGGCAACGGCTGGCACATTGCTTGCGGCTGGACGCGCGGGCGAACGCTTTGCCGTGCGAAACTCAGGGGCCATTGCCGTGGTCGAAGGCTGCGGCACTAATGGCTGTGAATATATGACCGGCGGAACAGTAATTATTCTCGGAGCGGTTGGAGATAATTTTGGAGCCGGCATGACGGGCGGCATGGCCTATGTCTATGATCCGAACAACGCCTTTGAACGCGCGGTTAATCCGGACAGTGTGATCTGGCAGCGCATTCAAACCGATCATTGGGATGACGCGTGTCGGAGCCTGATTGAACGACACGCGCGTGAGACCGGATCAGAGTTTTCCAGCAAGTTGATAGAAGACTGGATCTATGAACGGGCGCATTTCTGGCAGGTTGTACCAAAAGAAATGCTGACTCGGATCAAAGAACCCTTATCGCAAGCCGCCGAGTAATTAAACCGAGGGCAAAAGCGGTTCAGGGCTATCGTCCCATATGCCGATCCATTCCTGCTCACGTGTATGGTCATTGAACATGATCCAACTGCGCTGTGTGATACGCCCACTTCGTAACGCCGCTTTAATTAAAGGAACCGCTTGCCCCAAATCTGTCACAGCCAGAAAAATATAAGAATATCGTTGGCCCGTTGCCCCGGCAATCGTCCCGCCAATCTCGGCTTCACCTAACGCCACATCCAAGGCGTCCTGCATGGCATTTCGATCTTCAAACAAATGCCCCTCGACGTCATTTGCGGCGCCATCAATCTTAACAAAGATAAAGGTTTCCCCCAGAGCCGAGAAGCGTTCTGAAAAAAATCGGCCCTGTCCGTTATAAAGTGATATCCCAGGACCAAGTTCAAGAATCGACATGACCAACATATCGTCCATTCTGGAATAGTCTTCCAATTCTTTAGGCTCACTCTTAATTATCATCCAGGTACAATCATCAGCGCGTTCAAAAAGCGGGGCTTTCGGCAAAGCGTTTTTTATTTGGGCGATATGATTTGCTACGGCTTCTTTTAACTTTGACACGGGCAAGCTGTTGCTTGGCAACTGAACAGGTTTAATTCGTCCGAAAATACCCGATTTTTGGGCTTCCTCTAGATCAATATTCCCGATCCAATTGCTTACAACCTCTTCTCCGAGTAGTGTCTCGGCCATAATAAAGCAATTATCGTAAGTCCGATCATCCTGATGTTTAGTCTGTGTATAAAACACAAGATCTATCAAATTGTGCTCGCCGATATTTGCAGTAAACCGAATACCCTCAGGACTGCGCCAACTTAATCGGCCATCGGTCCATTTTATATAATCTTCCCAAGATGTCGATGGACGGTTCAGACAAATTTCGAAATGTTGCAATTCCGGTGCCTGACTGACAATCTGATCGGCCAGAGGGTAGATTTGTCGGTCTCGCTCTGGCGCAATTGCGAGGCGATGCGCCTTTTTCTCGCCGGGCCCATATTCCCAACATAAGTCTCGATGGATCACATTGAAGTATTGATCCATAAATTCAGCAATATCGATCTGGTCGTTCGAGCTTTCGCTGAAAACAGAATTTAATTGATTTTCTTTTTCCCCAAAAACCTGCCACCACGCTTGAATTGCTTTTGAGCGGGCAGAAGATTTTAGAGGAAAATTTGTTTCAATCGGCATATCTACGTCGGCGGCATCACAAAGAAAGCGACGGTTGCCACTGCCAACATACCACCTGTCATGACCATGCGGATCTTGGAATCCTGTTTTGTCAAATAAATGGCCACAGGAATTAAGAGCAGGTTCGCGATCAAAATGAAGTTCATATAAGATTGTGATGGCAGAGCTTCGGCCAGGCTAAAATCACTTTCACTTAGAGCTTTACCCATAATTGGAAGGCCTACAGCCATATCGATGGAAATGACAAGACCGATGAAAGCCTTACACGCGTCAGATAGTGACAGGCGACACGCTTTGAAAAAGCTCATGGATCGATCCATCAGCGTAAAGCCATACTCCCGACCCGCGATCAATCCCAGGAAGACAAAGGTCGTACTCATCGGGATCGCGCTGACCTCTTTGAAGAAGAAAAGCAAAGACGCGTAGATAAAGTCGATGATCGTCGCGCTGCGGATATCGGTCACGGCTGTTTTGGCTTGTAGAATTTTCTGTACAGGCCCTCCGCGATTCCAGAAGGTATAAGCCAGTAGAAGTGTTATGACGGCCAGGCCGACAAAACTTTCCACCGCTGACAATTCGCGTGGCAGGAAGACAAAAATATTGGCGAAATCCTGGATCAGCCAGACACCCCAGAGATAGCCAGTCGTTACCCATTGCAGAATGACCCAATAGGCCACATTGCCGAATTTACGGGACACGGCGTAGATAATGGCCTCGATAACAAATCCGCTAAACGCAATAACAGGCGCATAGCCTTTATATTTGTCAATAACACCAAGACGTTTGTTGCAGGTCTTAATCTCCTTAGCGTCGGTGAGTTGTGACGGATCACAATTGATCAACATATCAGGCAGGAAAAAGACCCCGATCGCAATCAATATACCGGCGATTGAGGCGAGCCCCCACGGCGCTTTTTCCCCCGCCGGAGTTTTCTTGAAAAACTGTTCCAGCGTTCGCGAGATTACAAGGTAAACCCCGAGCCCAACTGCAAAAGCCAGCAAGTAACCTGTCAGTGATTTTGTTAGCATGGAGGTCATACCACCAACCGTCGCAAAAACGGTCAAAACCATGAACGATGTTGATACTGGCACCCCAAAACGCGTGATAATCAAAAGTACGAGCGGCGGTAAGGTATGATACCACTGAATATCCACAACGGGATATTTTTTGACGTTTGACAGACGCCCCCAGGACGGGTCTCCACCATTGATTATCCAACCATAGGTGAATGTGAAAATTAGGATTGAGGCTGCAAAAAGAAACAGCCAGAACCAGTGAAGCTTGGCATTGGAGTTAATAAAAGTTCCCAATGTCTGAAGCGCGTCATTCCCGACAACCGCATAGGCTGCGAAGAAAAAGCCAACCATGGCAAATAAGGATATTTCGAACATAGGAGATGATTCCCTAACATGTTATTTTGCTGGGGGCATATCCAAGCCAGACGACAGTTTTGTGACAAGAAAGTCACAATTCGATTACAGGATTAATATTTAGCGAGTTGCAAGCGCCTCAGCGATTGAATCGGCCAGATTCTCCCGTCTTGCGGCACAAAGTTCCATGCTTTCGAGTATTTGTGACAATGAACGTTTGTACCCCGGTATAAGGTCGGCTTTGCTTGTGAAAAACGCTTCGGCCTTGTTTCGGGCTTCGATCGTACATCCAGACGCATAATAGGGCATTGAAGGTTTGCGAACATCCGCGACCCGGCCCGCGACGAAGGCGTCAAAATTTTCCTGCAACCAGGCCCAGCTCATCTCGCCGTGATCCTCTGAACTGACAAGCCCATAAAGCAATGACGTTGCCTGATCATCGGTCATTTCGTCCGTCCCATTCAGCGTCAAATCCAAAAGTTGCCGAGCAATCTCGGGGCTTTTTGTGTAGGACAGCGCGCTGAGGGCCGAGCTTTTTTCAAAGGCCGTGCCCGAGGCCACCATTTTCAATAAAGGATCCAATGCCTCGTCGCCGCGGTCCATCATCACCATACGAAGCGCCCGGCTTAGCATATTCGGCGCGACGGCTTTCTTGTCCGCTGTTCCGTCCAGACCCAGATAGGCTGCGCCTTTGGAACTGAACTCCGCTTTCAAGGCGGGGGCCTCACCATAGGCCATAAGGCGACCTGCGAGTTGCGGCGCCAGCAAATTGCCCTCTACGGTATCTGTGCCGCGAATAGCCGCGAAGCGCTCCGCATACATATCTGTCACAAACCGTGCGAAGTCCCCGCGGCTTTCCTTGGGCAAATATTCATACATCCAGCCGAGCAAATCACCCGTGTTCGATGCGACGTCAAATTCTGGATGATTGGCGAATATCTCAACACCCTTCAGATACACACTTGGTTCAACTTCACCCGCTTTGAACGCGGCTTCAAGACTGTCCTGAACCGTCAGAACTTCTTTGGTGTTCAAGGCTCCTAGATTGTTCAGCAGAGCCTGCCAGCCCGCAGCATCCAGAGAAAACCGATAATAGCTCGCACCGTTTTCATTGAGCGTGACCCAATCGGCACAGCCTTCGGTTTGGGCCTGAAGACTACCGGTTCGGTCTTTCAACAAGGTGCAGACTTTTTCACTGTTATCGCCATAGCCAAATTTCGCACAAACCGGAATTTGCCAGCTTTGACCCTGCTTGATTTTCGAGCCGAGCGGGGCATATCGCGATTGTGTTAAAGCGATTTCGGCGCGGTTATCGGTGCACGTGAGCTCACCGCGAACCAGAGGCACGCCAGGTTGATCAACAAAACTTTGCATCGCGGCAACCACATCAGGATTGCCGGACCCGTCAGCAATACTTTGAAAGAAATCATCCGCAGTCGCGACACCGTCTTTATAACGGTCCATATGAAGTCGGACGCTGTCACGAAACTTATCTTCGCCGACAAAGCTTTCAAACATGGACAGCACGCCCCCACCCTTTTGATAGGTGATACTGTCAAACTGATCGATGACATTCTCGGAGCGCTCCAAGG
>JAHDDX010000015.1 GCA_020629135.1 Hellea sp. | reverse complement strand
GCGGTCTCGAAAGCACTCAGGATTTTATCAGATTGTTTATGGCACCCGGGCTCGGACATTGCTGGGAGTTAAGCGCCCCAACACCAGATCATATGGACCTGCTCGGCGCGCTTGAGGACTGGGTCGAACAGGGACAAGCTCCGGACGAAATCGCCATCATGAAAAAAGGCGCCGAAAATGGCATTCAATCAGGCAGATTGCGCCCCTACCCTCAAACCGCAGAGTATCCGTAGACCGACATAAAAAAGGCCCGATAAACGGGCCTTAGATAGAATGTGAAATTCTCTAGAAATTATAATCGAGCTTAAATGTAATATTGCGTGGTCGCGCATAGATCGCGTCATAACCGATACCATCCAATGCCCCGCCGGACGCCAGTTGAACGAAAGTACGCGCGAGCGGCAGTGTGCCGCCAATAACCCGGATACGTTCATCGGTCAGATTATCCCCGATCACAGAGAAGCGCCAATTCCCCTCTGTACTGCCAATCCCGATCTGTCCGCCAAGTTTGGTATAACCGTTTTCAGTCAAGTTTGGATCGAGGTTCGTCACCAGGAAGTATGACGACGATGTATCGACATTTAAGTTCAAATCCAGCACGAGGCTGTCGCTGATATCGGTTTCATAATCGACACCAAAATTCGTTGTAAACTCAGGTGCGTAAGGCGCCGTAAAGCCTGACCGATCACAGAAAATACCGTTGGTCGGTGTTTCCTGATAGGCACATTGGCTGTCCGGATAATTGGTGAATTTGTAGTCCAGATAACCCGCCGAGCCATAAAGCTCGAGGTTTTGGCTCAACAGGAAACGCCCATCCACTTCGATGCCCTTAACCCGGGCGGCCGACGCATTTTGGACCAGGAAGCCCAGGACGCCGTCAAAGATGTTGGTCTGAAGATCATCATAATCGGTCTGGAAGGCCGTCACGTTAAACCGCGCACGATCTGTTGACGCTTTCGCGCCGACCTCAAAGCTTTCCGCCTTTTCGCCGCCAAATTCGAAAGTGCCCGGATTGCCAATGCCTGGCGTTCCTGGAATGGAATTTGACCGGATATCAAATCCGCCGGCCTTGGAGCCTTGTGTATATGACGCGTGAAGCGAAACGGCATCGCTCGCATCATATTGCAGACGGATCATCGGGTCGAAGGAGTCTTCGGTGATCTTACCGTCAAATTGTTCACCCGCCAGATTAGCATTTGGCACACTATGCGGCCCGACATTCAAAACGGCTCCCCATAGGAGCTCAAGCTGGTTGGCTTGTCCCGGGATAGGTGAAGGCAGGTTCAAAAGCGGATTGCTGGCTGGCGCCTGAAGAACCAGGGTTCGAGCCCCGTCTTTCTTTTCGTGGGAATATCGCGCACCTGCGGTTAAAGTCAGCTTGTCGCCAAGCCGTAAATCGCCTTGCGCAAAAATTGAGTAAAGATCAGAGCTTTGCTCATATTCGCGGTACCAATTGGTTCCCGCTAACAACGAAACCGGAGGGCCCGCCAGGTTCAAGAATTGTCCAAGAAATACGGTGTCAGTAACATCAACATCACCGGTCTGATAAAACACACCTGCGATATAGTCGAGATTCTCACCGCCGGGAGACGTAATCCGAAGCTCTTGCGAAAATTGATTATACTTTTCGGTCTGATTGGTCCCATCCAGGATATCAAGCGTGACATAGTCAACGTCTAGCGTTTCCTCCGTATCATATTCAACATAGCCTGTGATCGAAGTCAGCTTATGACCGCCCAGATCATAATTGGCGGTCAGGACGCCATTATACATTTCGTTGAAGCTGTGGACTTCATCACTGGCGCGCACCCAGTCTTCTTCGGTTTCGACGAAAATGCCATTGGCCTCTGAGAAGATCAGGCTGTATCCATCTTGCGGGAGTAACGCTTCCATCGCGTAACCGAGACTGTCAAAGCTCGCATATTCAGCCTTGAAATTGATGTCCAACGGGCCACCTTCATCATAGGCCAATTGCCCACGCAGATAATATTCCTCACGTTGCGGCTCGACCCGGTTCAGCCGCGTATTGGTAATCCAACCGCTCATATCCCGATAGGAGGCCGTCAAGCGTCCTTTTATTGAATCTCCAAGCGGACCGGAAATCACGCCGAGAAGCTGTGTTTCTTCATGCTCAACTTCATAAGAAGCGGAAACTTTACCCTCAAACTCATCAGTGGGCTTAGCCGATATGACGCTTACTGCACCAGCAATGGCGTTTTTACCAAAAAGGGTTGGCTGAGGACCACGCAGGACTTCGACCCGTTCAAGGTCAACGAGCGGCGTTCGAATTAATTGGCTGCGTCCATAGGAAATACCGTCAAAATACATACCGACGGATTGTTCAAAACCTTTATTATTCCCCGTGGTGACACCGCGCACGCTAATGGTCGAGTCGATCTGGTTCTCATTGATGAAAACATTAGGCATGGACTGTGATAAGGTCGACAAATCATCAATGCTGCGGTTTTCAATGGTCGCCCCGTCAATCGCCGCCATTGAGATCGGAACATCTTTCAAGGATTGCTCGCGTTTTTGAGATGTAACGATAATTTCGTCTAGCACCTGCGCCGAAGCCCATTGAGATGGCATGGCTATAGTTAAAGCCAAGGCAGAAATGCCCAGTAGTTTTTGAGTATTCATAATTTTCCCCTTAATTCCGACTCTCAGGTCGATATACAAAGAGGATATTTAAGTTGGTATGTTTATGCAAGCAAAATTAATACTGCTTATAATTCAATTCTAAAATGTGGCTTATCAATCGCGGCTCGTTTCATTAAATCAACTTGGATAACTCCGTCCGCACAACTTTGTTCATCGGATTACGAGGCAACGCCTCCATGATTTTGATTTTTTCGGGCCATTTGAACTTCGCAATATTCTGGCTTTCAAAATAGGATTTCAGATCTTCAAGGCTAAGCGACTGTCCTGCGGACGGCACGACAAAGGCGCAGATTTTTTCACCCATAATGTCGTCCGGATAGCTCGCCACGGCGGCCTCTGCTATTTGGGGATGGGAGGATAGAACTTCGTCCAGTTCTTCGGGCGAAATATTGACACCGCCCCGAATGATCAGTGCCTTGCAGCGTCCGACAAACTGATAATATTGTTCCGCGTCGCCAGTGATCTGAAACAGATCTCCGCTTCTAAAATAGCCGTCTTCAGTAAACGCCGCCGCATTATCTTCTGGTGATTTATAATAACCATCAAATATGGTCGCGCCAGTCAAGCAAAGCTCGCCGGGAATTCCGGGCTTTGTAATCTCTTCACCCGTTTCCAGATCAATTAGCTTTGTGTGCATGCGATTGGCAATTCGATTTGGCCATTTAATATCTTCGCGGCCAAAACGGGGAAAATAAAGCGCCCGTTCTTCGGGATCCGCCACGTCATGCGGACCGGACAACAAAGCTGATCCTTCATTTGATCCAAACACATTCACAACGTCGATATCAAATTCGTCTTTGAAACCTTTGATCATATGCGGGCTGAGCGGCGCACTGCCTGATCCTATGAGCTTAACACTGGAAAGATCAAAACCGGCTTTGACCTGATCCTTGGTGGCGATGATCTGATTAAGGAGGGCCGGCGGCGCGATCGTATAGGCCGCCTTTTCGTTTTGCAGCTGGGACAAAAACACCGGACCGTCAAAAGGATGGTGTAAAACAAGCCGCCCCCGATTCATTAACCAGAAATATAAAAACCCGCCAATCGCCGCCATATTGATGAATGGAAACGGGTTCAAATAAATCGAGCCCTCAGGAAGGTTTACCGAGTCGATACAAGCCAAAGCCGAGCCCATCCATTGATTGTGGCTGCGCGGCACCCCTTTTGATCGGCCTGTCGTGCCCGACGTCCAGCAAATGGTGAACACATCATTCGGGTCGGCTTTCAACCCGGCTATGTAATCGCGATAGGCAGAACTGGGCTCTGCGGCGGCTTCGAGATTAAAGTCATCATCCCCCCAAAATAGTGTCAGACAATCATCGGTCAGAGCATCCGTCAGGTTTGGCCCAAAGACCTCCCCACGAAAATGCCGAAACGCCATGTAGGCCTTGGGGTCTATCACGCTTTGAATATGGGCAAGTTCAAACTGGCCATATTGAACGGCGACCGGGCTTAAGATCAGGCCAAGCCGGGCAGCCGCCAAGTAGACCAAAACAATCTCAACCGTATTTGGCATTTGCACAAGGACAATATCCCCTTCCCGCAAACCCGCCTCAAATAACCAATTGCCAATCCGGTCAACGGCTGCGTCGATTTCGGAAAACGTCAATCGTTTTACGGGGCCGGATACAAGGTTTGCCCGGTTCGGTGGATCTGCGAGCGCCAGATTATCTGGCGATAATTCCATGGCTTTCGCAAACAGATCGCTTAAGGTTTGATCATCCCACCAGCCTTTCGCCTGATAGTCCCGAATGCGGTCTTTCGAACTGGTTTGCATAATCTTCCCCGAAAGTTTACTTGTATAAACATACCTATTTTTTTATGAGAGCCGGGTCAACGCCAGAGGTCCATTGCAAACTAAATGAACAATAACGTGCAATATATACGTACCTGCTCCATCTGGCGCGCGCTTGAAGTAGTTGGTGATAAGCCGACACTATTGATAATGGAAAGCTATTGGCTGGGCGCAAGACGGTTCACTGAGTTCAAGTCTCACACTGGCCTTCTCAAAACCGTTATTAGCGACCGGTTGCGCAAGCTGATAGACGCCGACTGCCTGGAAAAGGTCCAATATTCAGATCGGCCCAAGCGATTTGAATATCGAGCCACTGCCAAGTTTCTGGATGTATATCCCGTTGCCCTCTGTATGTTGCATTGGGAGAAAAACTGGGGCGAACGAGAAGGAAAAATGGCGATCTCACTGACCCATAAAAAATGCGGTGGTAAAGCAGATCCCAGCCCGGCTTGCGGCACGTGTCACAAAGACATTGATGCCCGCGAGATTGACTGGGCCAATGGTCCCGGCCTTGGAATGATGAAGGCGACTTATGGACGTCGAAGGTCGTCCTCAAATCCGACCACACAGACTGCCCTGTTTGACAATATTGCCGAAATCATAGGCGACCGCTGGTCAGCTTTAATCATACGATCTTTGTTCACTGGACTAAATAAATTTCAAGAAATTCAAGATGATAGCGCAATTGCTTCTAACGTATTGACTGAACGCTTAGCGGTATTAATCGACAAAGGCATCATTGAAAAATTCAATATTCCGGAACGACGCCATAGCCGTTACAAATTGACCGACAAAGGCCGGGATATTTATCCAATACTGATTGCATTGATGAATTGGGGCGATCGCTGGTATCCGTCCCCAAAAGGATCCCCTTTGTTATTATCGCATAAAACTTGTAATAGCGATCTGGTTCTTGAGCTGAAATGTTCGACATGCGGGAAATCCGTTACTTTTACCGACATTACTTTCGATGTTGAACTTACAAAGCCTGCGAACACTATTGGACTGCCCGCAGTACCGCGTATTTAAATTTGGGTTTCACATGGTCATTCAGGCAAGATTTTGACTAAAAGTCATCTTTACGACACCCGAATTCAAACTGGGTCATGGTCCAATTTCTACAAGTTAGTACAAGCCACAAAGACCGCATAAAACGCAGTCGTCTCTCATCAATGATTATCCAAAAATGAGCTTTACGCTCATCCGCCTTTGCATTATGACACTTGCAATGCCATATTCATAAGTTCAAGGGGTTTAGTAGAAACAAGTATCCTTAGGGAGAAACTTTCCTTTAAAAAGAACGCATGTCTTTAAATTCCCTCATAGTCCCCCGTATTGCCGCCAAAATGCTGAGCCAGGAAACGCAGGACAAAAAGCGCGCACAATTTGAGCGCCAAAGGATCAAAGCTGGTAAAGATCACATAGTGGAATTTTTTCACGATCCATCCGATCCGTATTCGCAGCTTCTTGAAACAGTGCTGTCTGAATTTTCATCGCGATATAAGATCGAAATGGTGACCCACCTGGTCGGCCCGCCAGATGACGGCGCGGCCCCGGAGCGGGCCAAGTTAATAGACTATTCAAAAATGGATGCAATGCGCCTGGCAAAAAAGGCCGGCCTTAATTTTGAGATCAAGGCGCAGACACCCGCCGGGAATACATTTGAAGCCGATGCACGGCGGGAAAAACTAGGTCATTACCTGGGCGGAACGCTATATTATGGAGGCGAATGGTATTGGGGTCTGGACCGGCTGCATTACCTAGAGGCAAGGCTCACGGAATTAGGTTTGCGCCAGGACAATGCCCACAAAGACTATATATACTCACCGCCGCAGATACCCACGGGTTCAGGTAATACCAACGCGGTGATCCACTGGTATACCTCGTTTCGCTCCCCCTACACCGCAATCACCCGCGACCGCGTTAAAGAATTAGCCGATGCCTATGGCGCTGAGCTCAAGATCCGGTTTGTGCTTCCTATGGTCATGCGCGGCCTGCCCGTGCCCGCGGCTAAGAAGAAATATATTCCGCTGGATACGGCCCGCGAAGCGCGCCGCCTCGGGGTTGAATTTGGAAGAGTAATGGACCCGGTTGGTCGTCCGGTAGAGCTCGGCTATTCGCTCATTCCTTGGGCCCGCGAACAAGGGCGCGCCTATGAATATGTGCAAAGCTGGCTGCAGGGTGTCTGGGCAGAAGGAATAAATGCCGGGTCTAAATCCGGTCTTCAAAAAATCGTCGAGCGCGCTGGCTTGAATTGGAGCGACGCCAAATCTATTTTAGGCAATGATGATTGGCGCGCGGAAGCTGAGAGTAATCGTAGAGAAATGATGGATCGTGGCATTTGGGGCGTACCCAGCTTTCGCGTTGGCGATACAATTACCTGGGGGCAAGACCGCCTTTGGGTTATAGAACATGCATTGCAAAAACAGGTTTCATAGGGGGAGTTTATGCTCAGAAAAATATTGATTTTTATACCCATGGTCTTTGGGTTTTTAATGGGAGGATTAGCCTTCATGTCGCCGGATATTATTGGTGGTATATTGGGAGTATCGGCAGACAATGCGGCAGGACGAGGCGCGATTTCCGGAGATATCGGCGCATTCTTTTTAACCGGCGCTGGCGCAAGCGCCCTGGCCTTGTTCAAAGGAAAGTCGAAATTGCTGCTTATCCCGATTTGCCTGTTCGGGTTAACCATCATCGGGCGCCTTTTTGAAGCCTCGTCAAACGGCATTGGCAATGGCGCCGCGCAACCCATTATTATTGAGTTGATCATCGTCAGCATGTTGATTGCTGCCTTTAAACTCTCAAAGAAAGAGGCTTAGTCATGAAAAAAATCGGTATATTTGCTCTCGCTTTCTTAGCGGTTCTATTTATCGGTCGTCAGGTATTGATCCCGAAAATGGCGGAACGCGGTTTTGAAAGATTAATATCTGAGCGCCTGGGCGCTGACCCTATGGCGGATTTGCAGGACGGCCTTCATGTCTATATTTGCGGCGCGGGCTCGCCTATGACAGATCCAAAACGCAGCGGACCATGCATTGCCGTCATGGCGGGCGATCAGCCCCTTATTTTCGATGCGGGTACAAATGGGTCAAAAAACCTCGCGCCAATCGGGTTCCCAATTGACAGAGCAGAAGGCATTTTTCTGACACATCTGCATTCCGACCATATTGATGGCCTCGGCCAGATGTTGCTGGGAAGTTGGGTTAACAGCAGCCGGGTTGAGCCAACGCCGGTTTACGGCCCGGTAGGAACGGCACAAGTCGTTGACGGCTTTAATATGGCCTATCAAATCGACAGTACATATCGTACGGCCCATCACGGTGTCGATGTCGCCAATCCAGCTTCGTTTGGGGCGACCGCAAAGGAATTTAAGTTATCCAGCGGCAGCCAAATTGTTTATGAAAAAGGCGATGTTAAAGTGACGGCCTATAAAGTCAGCCACGAACCTGTTTCCAACGCTATTGGATATCGGATCGATTACAAAGACAGATCCATTTCAATTTCCGGCGATACTGCCTTTGATCCAAATATCGCGACGGCCTCTAAAGATGTGGATGTGCTGTTTCACGAGGCATTGAATATGGAAATGGTTCAAACCATGGAGGCGGCAGCCAAGGCCAATGGCGCCAAAGGCATTGAAAAAATTATGTTTGATATTCAGGACTATCACGCCTCGCCCGTAGATGCGGCCAAGACGGCTCAGATGGCGAATGCGCAGGCACTGGTTTTATATCATATCGTTCCAATGCTGCCCAATGATCTGCTTATTCCGATGTTCGTCAAAGGTATGGACGCCGAATATGACGGAAAAATAACCGTCAGTCAGGATGGCACAACGCTTCATTTGCCTGCAGGCGAGGATAGGATTATCTATGCAGAAAGCGGTGTGAATTTTTAATCCAACCCAGACCTTTCCGATAAAAGCAGAAAATAAGCAGGTCTGAACATCGTCGGGAATTTGGAACCATCGGACGGGCGCTGGCAATTCAGCCAGCGCTCCCGCGAGAAAACCCTGGAAGCCTACGAGGCACTGAACTAAATGTCGGCATAGGTCCTAACGCCGCGGATATCGCTTAACAGGTAGCGGTCAATCCCCACATTCGGTCATAAGGCCTGAATAACCACAGGCAAAAATTGGTCGATCAACCGAACAAAACCCGTCTTCTCTAATTGGTAATTAATCTTGCTCAAAATGGTCGTCTTGTGCATAATATTTGACTTATGCACATCCAAACTAAACCATTGAAATTTAAGATATAATTCTGTGAATCATATTCAAAAGATTTGTATTCTTGGGGGCGGCACCGCCGGCTGGATGACCGCAGCAGGCTTGGCTGAAAAACTCAAACACTCTGACATTGCGATTACATTGATTGAAAGCGAACAGATCGGCACAGTGGGCGTCGGCGAAGCTACCCTGCCTCATATTCGTTATTTCAATGAAACACTTGGAATTCACGAACCGACCTTCATGAAAGCCACGAAAGCGACCTTCAAACTGGGAATTGAATTTTGCGACTGGGGAAAAATCGGTGATCGATATATTCACCCATTTGGCGATTTTGGGCAGCCAATCAATCATATTTCGTTTCATCATTTTTGGGTGAATGCCCGACAGTCGGGTGACACAACCAGGCTCAGCGATTACTCTTACCCAATTATTGCTGCCGAGCTTGGGCGTTTCCAATATCCAGATCCAGATCCGTCAAAAATTGAGTCAACATTTGGCTATGCCTATCAGTTTGACGCGAGCCTCTATGCCGGATTTTTGCGACAACATGCTGAAGCCAATGGTGTTACCCGAATTGAAGGCAAAGCAACGGAATCTCAGTTAGATTCAGAAACCGGTTTTGTGAAAAACTTGATCCTTGAGAATGGTGAGCAAATATCGGCCGATCTTTTTGTTGATTGCTCCGGGTTTAGAGGCGTGTTGATCGAGCAGGCCCTGAAAACCGGTTATGAAGATTGGAGTGAATGGCTACCTTGCAACCGCGCAATAGCCGTTCCAACAAAGTCCGGCCCTGCTAATTTGCGGCCTTACACACAGGCGACGGCTCGGACCGCTGGCTGGCAATGGCGTATCCCATTGCAACACAGGACGGGAAATGGTCACGTCTATTGGAATGAGTTTATTTCCGATGATGAAGCCCTGGCTCAGTTAATGGACAACCTCGACGCGGACCCCCTTGCGGATCCAAAGCAATTGTTTTTCAAGACAGGCAAACGCAAAAAACTCTGGCACAAAAATGTCGTCGCAATTGGTCTGTCTGGGGGTTTTCTTGAACCTTTGGAATCGACCTCTATTTATTTAATTCAAGAAGGCATTACCGAGCTTTTACAATTGTTTCCGGACATGTATTTTCCCGACTCGGATATTGACGAATATAATCGCCGCATGGATTTGCATTTTGACCGTGTTCGTGACTTCCTGCTTTTGCATTATGTGGCAACCCAGCGTGAGGATAGTGAAATGTGGCGCCATTTCAGGTCCCTTACCTTGCCGGATAGTTTGCAAGAAAAAATAGATGCCTGGTTGCATCGCGGGCACATCATTAAATACGAAATCGGCGCGTTTTTACCTCCTAGCTGGGTCGCAGTATTAGTTGGACAAAATCTAATTCCCAACAACTATGATCGACGTGTCGACCACTTGTCGGAGCAAGAACAATTCAAGACAATGGAACAAATACGTAAAGCCGTAGCGTTCGCCGCCGGTAATACAGCCCCACAACAAGATTTCATCAATCGGATTGGCGCCAATGCAGCCCTATCGCCGGAAGCGTCCGCCTGATGTCTGGAAAGTTAAGTTCGGTTTTAATTTGTGGAAGCGGCCTGGCCGCCGAATATGTGGCCGCTGCGCTTGACCGGTCTCTGCCGCAGGACATTTCTATTACCTTTTTGGAAACACCTCAAAACGATGGGGAGGATTATCTATACGGAACCGTATCAACGCCAACCTCCTATAGTTTTCACAATGAAATCGGTTTGTCTGAACCCGATATAATGACCAAAACGCACACGGTCTTCTCTTATGGCACACAATATAAAAATTGGGGTGATGCGGGAAATTGGGTTCTATGCTTTAACCTGCCCTTCCCAGTTTGGGATAGCGTCCCATTTCATCATTATCTGGCAAAAACCAACACGCAATTAGAACCTCTTCTACCCGGGGCAATTGCTGGCCAAAACGGTCGATTTGTCCATCCCCCAAATGATCAAAACCTGCCCATCTCCCGGGCTGAGTATGGCTATCAATTTAATCCAACTTCGCTCACAAATATCATCCGGAAAATTCATTCCAGCGCTAATCGAGTGGTCAGAGTTCAAGGTAAAGTTGACGGCGTTAACGCTAGCCAGGGCAAATTGAATTCAATTTCCTTGGCTAATGGCAAAGACCTTACCGCAGATTTGTTTATTGATGTGACCGGAATGGAAAGCGAGCTGTTATCCGCGCTCGGCATCAAATTTACCGAAGACCAAAATCTTTATTTTGCGGTTAGTGAAAAACCTTATTCCGACAACAGTCCCCCTCTTAGGCAGGTCTATGCAAATGATAATGGCTGGATATCGGATACGCCGCTTAGACATTCGCTAATTCGTATGGGCGTTTCCAGCCCCGAAAATAAGGACGATGCTCTTAATCATCATTTTCACGAACCATCGGTTCATTTTGAACTGAAGACCGGAAAGCAACGCGTTGCCTGGGTCGATAATTGTGTGAGTCTCGGTCTTTCCGCCGCGGTCACGGACCCGATCTCTCCGACCCCATATTTGCTTTTACAAAAAGATATTGAGCGCCTTTTATCCCTCTTTCCCGTTACAAAAGACATGTCACTTGAGGCCCGCGAATATAATCGTTTGTTTGACGCTGATTACAAATATGCGACCATATTTTCCAAGGCGTTGTATAAAACAACAGGGTTTCCTGATACGCCTTATTGGACCGAAGTCTCCAGCGGACCGATAGAAACAGAGCTTGAACGAAAGTTAGTCCAATTCAACTCGCGTGGGCTTTTCGTTTCTTATGACCATGAACCCTATAATGAACAAGACTGGATGATCCTTCATTTTGGCATGGGGCGAATTCCGGCCCGTGACAATATCTTTATCGATCACCTCAGCAACGACCAGATCACCCAAAAGCTCGCACAAATGAAAACCAGCTTGGATTTAATCGTGAAAAAACTTCCGCCCCATGATAGATATATAGCCAGAATGCTGGAATATCTGGAAAAGAAAAAATGACGGAAATCTCGAATAAACATATTCGTTCGATTGTCATCGTCGGGGGTGGATCCGCGGGGTGGATGACCGCGGCTGCACTTTCGCGCATGCTTAATCCTGACAATGTTAAAATCACATTGATCGAGTCAGATCAGATCGGGACCGTTGGTGTTGGCGAGGCCACTATTCCAGACATCCTGAATTTCAACGCAATTCTTGGCATCGGCGAACAGGAATTCATGAAAGCCACCAACGCGACCTTTAAGCTCGGCATTGAGTTTAAAAATTGGGGCAAGATAGGCGACTCTTATTTCCATCCATTTGGAAATCACGGAGCCGATATGATGGGGATCGATTTCCATCAGTTCTGGCTCAACACGCGGGCTAATGGAAATCCTAAACCGATTTGGGAATATAGCATTTGTGCCATGGCGGGTTATGCCAACAAATTCGCGCTTCCAGGATCCGATCCGCGATCGGTTCAATCTCAACTCAGATATGCCTATCATTTTGACGCGACACTTTACGCGAAATTTCTTCGAAAATATTCTGAACAGAACGGCGTCAATCGCATGGAAGGCAAGGTCAAACATGTCCAAACTCATTTGCAAAATGGAAATATAAAAAGTCTACAGCTAGAATCCGGCGCCGTTATTGACGGTGATTTCTTTTTTGATTGCACCGGTTTCCGGGCGCTTTTACTATCTCAAACGCTTGGGGTGGAATTTGAAGATTGGTCGCATTGGCTGCCTTGTGACACCGCGCAAGCCGTCGCTTGCGAACTGGAAGGACCTCTGACCCCCTACACTATTTCCACGGCAAAACAAGCCGGCTGGCAATGGCGCATCCCCACGCAGAACCGCATTGGCAATGGCCATATTTACGCCCGAGAATTCCTGTCAGATGAGGACGCGCAACAATCGCTTTTGGATGACCTGGAAAGTCCGCCAATGAGCGATCCGAAATTGATCAAGTTTAGAACTGGATGTCAAAAGTCATTTTGGGAAAAGAATTGCGTCGCCATTGGTCTTTCCGCAGGATTTTTAGAACCTTTGGAATCGACTTCAATTTACTTAATACAAATGGGGATCAGTCGGTTTATCTCATTGTTTCCGGACGGATCCCTTTCCCCGGTTATTCGCGATGAGTATAATCGTCAGCTCCGTCAACTATTTGTACAAGTCCGTGATTTTATTATCTTGCACTATTATGCCACAGACCGCGACGACAGTGAGTTCTGGAATTACTGTCGCAATATGTCCGTGCCACACAGCCTTCAAGAAAAAATTGAAATATTTAAAGAGGGCGGGCGAGTATTTAGATATGAAGACGACCTCTTTTCACAACCCAGTTGGGTTGCCGTCATGCTGGGACAAAACATTTACCCGCGAGTTGTTGATCCGATTGTTGCCGGAATTCAAAGCGAACAGGTTCGAAACAGTTTGATTTCGATGGAAAGATCCATTGAGTCCGCGGTTAAAAACATGCCGACACACGAACAATTCTTAAGCCAATATTGCGATTAACAAATCTCATTTATAGCGAGACAAACACACAATGCTGCATGAAAAAAATATAAAAAATGTTGTGATCGTTGGCGGCGGGACGGCCGGCTGGATGGCCGCGGCGGCCATGTCACGTCTACTAATTCACCCCGATATAAATATCACACTGATTGAGTCCGAAACCATAGGAACTATTGGCGTCGGCGAAGCCACGATCCCTCACATTACATACTTTAACGACCTGCTTGGGCTAGATGAAGACGATTTTGTCAAACAGACCAATGCCACGTTTAAACTCGGAATCGAATTCGTCGATTGGGATAAAATCGGAAATAGTTATATTCACCCATTTGGTGAATACGGACTGGATATGGAAGGCCTTAACTTCCATCATTTCTGGTTACGTCACCAAGAGATGGGGCATTCAGAGTCTATTGACGATTACAATTTGCAAATTATGGCGGCGCGCGCCGGCAAATTTCAACGTCCCGTAAACATAGCCAATTCTCCTCTTTCTCGGATTGCCTATGCCTTTCATTTTGATGCGACGCTCTATGCTCGGTTTATGCGCGGATTTGCCGAAGCCAGGGGCGTCCGACGAATTCAAGGCAAAGTGATCAATGCCAATCAAAACACTGAAACCGGATTTATTGAAAGCCTTGACCTCGAAGACGGGCAAAAAATAGACGGTGAATTCTTTATTGACTGCACGGGTTTTTACGGCCTGCTGATTGAAAAAACTTTGCAGTCGGGCTTTGAAGACTGGTCTGAATTTTTGCCCTGTAACCGCGCTGTGACCGTTGGATCGGAAAAGATCTCAGACCCAATTCCATATACACGATCCACGGCAAAGTCTGCCGGCTGGCAATGGCGGATCCCGCTTCAATCCAGAACCGGAAATGGCTATGTGTACTGCGCTGATCATATCAGTGACGACGAAGCCATTAATACCTTGATCGACGGCCTGGACTCCAGCCCTCTTGGAGACCCGCGCATCATTCGTTTTAAGACCGGCATTCGCAAAGAACCCTGGAAGAAAAATGTATTATCATTGGGGCTCTCTGGAGGGTTTATGGAGCCGTTAGAATCAACGTCCATTCATCTCATACAAACAGCTATAGCCCGGATCATGACCCATTTCCCTGATCGCGATTTCAGTCAGGCTGTGATCGATTTTTACAATGAACAAACCTATCGCGAGTTTTGTGAAACCCGAGACTTCCTCATCTTGCACTACAAAGCAACGCAACGCGAGGACAGCTCATTCTGGCGATATTGCAAGAATATGAGCATTCCTGAAACGCTCCAGAACCGAATTAATCTGTATCAGGATATGGCCCATGTTTACAGGGACGGACATGAATTATTCGGTGCGATTAGTTGGTTTGCCGTTATGCACGGACAGGGGCTAAAACCCAAAAGCTATCACCCGACAACTAATATTATGCCATCTGGTGAGCTTGAGAAAAGAATGTCCGATATTCGTCGAACCTGGGCGAACTGTCTCAACCAAATGCCTTCTCATCAAAGTTTCATCGATAATAACTGTAAGGCTATTTGAGAAAATCTGCAGTTTTCATAAAAAAAGGAGGGGCTAACCCCTCCTGATAGAAAATCTACAAGCGGATTTAATATTGAACGCGGATTCCGAACTTGAGGCGCCGATCTGATTTAATCTTTGCTCGAGGGAAGTTTTGCCCAACTTGATCAACTTGCTGATAAAGATTTGTTTCGTTTCCAAGAATATTCGACGCTTGGAAGCGCAACTGAATACGGTCACTAATATCCCACTTTGCTGAACCATCCAGCACGCCCTCGCCGTCTACAAATATTGGGTTACCCGTGATCTGGTCAGAATATGACACCAGAAAGTCGGATCGATAGTTATATGCCAATCTGAACTCAAACTGATCGTCTTGATAAATACCAACCAGGTTTCCAGTATACTTGGAGGTTCCAAGGAAATTATCGACGCCAAACCTGTAGATACGTTCGTCACTATCAGGGAGACCATCTCCATTGGTATCAATAACAGCAACCGGCGCATTAGTATTTGCATCAATCAAAGTAAGATTTGCCTGAACACCAAGATTGGAAAACAATCCGGGCAGATCATCAAAGAAGTGCTGATAAGCTAATTCTATTCCCTTAAACGTTGCTTTATCCTGGTTTTGATCACCAATGAAAAGGATCGGAACTTGATCGCCATCAAGTGCAACAAAGTCGATTGTCTCTACATCTGTTGTAATATTGTTTGAGATATCCTTGAAGAACGCCGTCAGCGAGAAATAGTTATCATCACCAAAATAATGCTCAAACGCAACATCAGCATTCCAAGATTCAATTGGCAACAAGTTTGGATTACCACCAAATTCATTAATTGACGTGTTAATTACATCAATAACCTCTCGCTGTCCTGTCACGGGATCAGGTGCTCCGGTTGGAAACGCTTGAACATTAAGACGGACACGTCCTGGGTTTAGCTGACTAATATTTGGTCGCGTAATATTCTTACTGAATGCCATGCGAAGTAACGACTCGTCGTTTATGTTATATTTTAGATTAAACGACGGCAGCCAATTATCTACCGTATTAAATACTCCAGTTTGATTGGTATCCGCTTGAAGAGAATAAGCAACTGCATCCGGGGTGAATATATTTGAAAGATTATTTGGATCCGTTGGATCAGTTGTAATTGGGATATAATCAATTCCGCCCTCACCGCTAACTTTGGACTCTGTATAACGTAGGCCGATATTGCCTTCAAGAGAGGACCCGTCATTGAGCTCTTTACCGAAATCAACCCGGCCATAAAGCGCAAACACATCTTCCTGAACAGAATTTGACGTACCGCGGTTAGCGTAGTCGACAACTCCATTCTGCATTAGCGGAACCCAGCTTCCTGAATACACACCTGTTTGCCCAGTTGCAGGATTCTCAAAACCACCATTTACAACCTGGTTTTGGAAGCCCGTTTCTCCGTTTGCGACGAACAATAGCGGATCGGTAAAGATCGCATTCACAAATGAATCATAATTCGCGAGCGTATTAGTTGGGATAAAGACAAATTGAGATTGGCTACCCGAAGCAAACACACCACCACCAAAGAAGTCTGAATAGTCGACGACCTCGCCCCCGACCTGTGATTCGGACACTTGTGCATGTGTACTACCGAATTCACCAGCCCAAGCAGGTGATAAGGAGCCCCAATTCAGACCCGCATTTCTGTTGGTTTGCTCGCGCTCTGAATAACGCCCCCCGAATTGGATTGCGTCAAACCAACCATCATTATCAAACTCACGATGAATATCAGCTTTGATTGCCCATGCTTCCCCGTCATTCTCGTTAAATTGATCTGCCGCTGACAGCAAGAAATTAGCCGCAGGGTCACTAAAGTCGGTCGGGATTGCAGCCGGGTTCGCGGCCACAGTAGCGCCAGTCCAACTTGGCCCACTTACTGTTCCGTCACGGAACCGACGGAAGGTATTGTTAGCAGGATCCGGCACCAATGTTATTTGCGGGAAACTATCTTGGCTTACGCCTGAGAATGAAAAATCTGAATAGAAATTTGTTACACCCCAAAGTTGTTGTTGATTGAAGCGTGACTTAGTCCGATGGGCATCCATGTTAACGAACCATTGGTCTGCGGGTCGCCATTGAACGCTAAGACTCAGGTCTTCGGTACGAGATTCGTTGTCAGTATTGATAGCCGTGTTTTGATGGCGAGCACCCCGCGCATCAGTCCAATCTCTAAAAGAGTTAGAAATCACACCGCTCTGGTAAAGCCCATTAACCGGCTGATATCCGAAACCAGGATTTCCTTCTAAACAGGAATCATTGGGAAACCCAGCCGTAACCGTGCTACATTGGGCGATACCGATGGACGTAAATGGACTTGTTGAGAGATCGCCGACAATATGGGTACCACCATCTATTTGCTGCTCAGCATTTGCGAAATATTCAGTCGTCCGCTCCACACGATTAACTTCATTGTCAATCCGGAAATATTTAGCAGTCGCCTTGAAACGATCATCATTACTTTGCCATTGCCCAGCAACGTAATAACTTTGTCTCTCGCGATCAATTTCATTAGTTCTTAGCTGGTAACCCAAGGGCAAAACAAAGTAATCATCTGTAGGTGTAACAGCATAACCGTTGTTTGGATCCAGTTCGAGCGCATTCACAGCGGCAAACTGCGCCAACTGATAATTATCGACCCGCGTATCTAGCTCGGAGTGAGCAAACGAACCCAGCAACCCAAATTCGCCGCCCGATGTTTCCCATCGATTACCTGCAGTTACAGTAAAATCCGGGGTAATCTCGTCGCGGAAATCGCTATAAGTACCGTCCGCAGTAGCAGAGATAAACAGCCCATCTTTATCAAAAGGCTCAAGTGTTCTAAGGTTGATTGTCCCACCAATTCCGCCTTCGGTTTGATCCGCAGTGACGTTTTTATAAACGAGAACAGATCCGATTAGTTCAGGAGGCACAGTACCGAAATCCAGTGCACGACCACCATTGGCTGAAAACGTCTCACGTCCATTGAACTCGGAACGAACGAAGCCCAATCCACGAATTAGGTTGTTGCCGCCTTCTGTTGATGGGAAATCACCGGCATTGGCATTTGTAAGATCAAATCTCTGAGCGACCACACCCGGAACACGTTGCAAGGCTTCTGCTACTGAAAGGTCAGGAAGTGTCGAGACGTCTGATGCCGTAATTGAATCTACGGCTGTATCCGCTGCTCGTTTAAGGTCACGAGCGTCCTTCAAGGCCTGACGGATACCCGTAGCGATGACTTCATCTTCGTCGCTTGGCTCTGTTGCACTGTCCTGCGCCGTGGCGTAGGGCGACATCATCATCGCGGTTAAGGCTGTTGTCAGCACAAGTTTAAACTTGTGGGTCAACTCTTCATTTGAGTTTGATAAGATATTCAAGGTATTCTCCCCTCATCGATAAATTGGGCGACTTCTTTCCAAAAGCGACCTAAATCCGCAAAATTTCAGCTTTAAGACGTCATCAACGTCCCTTTAAACTCCCTCAAAACGCCTCTTCTTTCTCAAGATAAGGCGCAGAACTCCCGTCGAATCGGAAATTGTCCTACGTTGTCATTTTGTAATGACTTGTTTTGTCCCACGTTGTCAATCCAAATTTAATGCGACGTCCTATATTTTTTTGATCCGTGCTGTTTTTACCACAGTTAGCCCCGATAGCGACGAGCGGACATTTATTGATCGCCCGCCAACAGCTACTTGCTTGTTACTCAGGACAAGCCAGCGCTTTGTCGCTTTTCTGGGCAAGCTTAACGTTGGATACTCCGATATCTGTTCCTGACTCCACATCGACGGCGAAGGCATGTCGAACATATGTCAGGCCATCCATACAGGATAAAGGCAGACGTATTTCCTGCCACTCTGAAGTCGTGGGCACCGCAAAGCGTGTTGAATTCATGCCAATCATTACGTCACCCTCACCGGCTAGGTTTTTAATGTCGAATGACAATTCAACCTCTCCGCCGGCTTCTCTGGCAAAATCAAGTGTGTAACCGGACATTATTGACACTAAGCCCGCGCCCGAGCTCGATTGAATTCGGAAGGAATCCTCCTGAGCCGCCTTGTCATAACCGCCGATTTTTATTCCCCCCTCATTAAAGGGAATATTTACGTGTTTTTCCGCCACGGCAAATCGCCACGGCTCCATGGTTTGACCTTTTTCAAAGAACACACCTTTTGCAGCCACCATGCCTTCCGGCAGCCCACTATCTTCAGGTAATTGATCTAATTTCGATTGATCAGCATAGGTCAAGCCATACCCAACCTCAAACAATGGATCATATTCTGGATGATGTTTGTTTAGCTTCACTTGCATGGCATTTTTCGGCCATGAAAACGACAAACGACCGGTGAAATCATATGCTGGATCAGTCCGGAAAATCAGATCAGATACCCCAGCCGGCTCTGATCCCGGCAACCAGGCTGCAATAAACGCATCAGAAACGTTGATTTCCGGGTTAGCCCATAATGGACGCCCCGACAAAAAGACTGACACAACGGGAATGTTCGCAGATCTGAAGTCAGATAAGCGCTCAGGGTTCAGATCGTTGGGCGTAAAATCAACATTTTCCCGATCGCCCATAAATTCTGCATAAGGGTCCTCGCCGTAAACGGCAATGACGACATCAATATCATCGGGAACCTTATCTCCGACCGCGTCAAAAGTAACGCTTCCTCCAGCCGCTTCAACTTCCCGTTGAACGGCCGTTAAGAAGGTTTCCCCATTCGGAAATTGGTCATTAGCGTATTCACCGCCTTGCCAGGACAATGTCCAGCCACCGGCAAATTTACCAATGTGATCTGCCCCAGCGCCAATAATGTGGACGCGGGAATTTGCAGCAAGCGGTAGCGTTTGATCATTGTTCTTAAGTAGAACCAAAGACTTCCGAACCGCTTCGCGCGCCAAATCTCTATGTTCCGTTGATCCCAACAGCTCTGTTTTACCAGATAATGGACGCGCACTTGGTTTGGGTTTCTCGAATATTCCAGAGTTAATCTTTACTCGCAAAATACGTCGGATCGCGTCATCCAGGCGCTCCATTGGTATTTTACCGGATTGCACATGCTTCATCGTGGACTCGTATAGGCCTTTCCAACTGTCCGGTGCCATATACATGTCCAGCCCCGCATTAAGAGATTCGGGGCAATCCGTTTCCGTGCATCCCGGGATCAGTCGATGTCCATTCCAGTCACCAATCACAAAGCCTTGAAAATTCATCCGGCCTTTCAAAACATCCGTCAGCAAAGCCTTTTGCCCGTGCATAGGTTGTCCTTGCCAGGAATTAAAACTGGCCATCACCGATTGAGTGCCGTCTGCTATGGCCGTCAAATAACCGGGCAAGTGAATATCGCGTAATTCGGTTTCCGAAATATCGGTATTGCCTTGATCAACGCCGTTGACCGTACCCCCATCGCCTAAAAAGTGCTTGGCGGTCGAAATCACCTTGTCGGAACTCATAAAATCGTCACTCCCGACCTCGCCCTGAAGCCCAAGCACAATCGCTCCGCCATAAGACTTCACAACCTCCGGATCCTCGGAGAAGCCTTCATACCCTCGGCCCCAACGATCATTTTGGGGAACGGCCAAAGTCGGCGCAAACGTCCAATCGTGTCCTGATACATTCAACTCCACCGCTGTAACCGCAGCGATGCGCCTCACAAGATCAGGATCATTCGCCGCGCCAAGACCAACATTATGCGGGAAAACAACGGCACCGGTTAGGTTCGCATGCCCGTGAACAGCGTCAATGCCCCAAATCACAGGAATAGGAATTTCAACCCCTTCTGGGTCCAGTGAGGCTTCATAATAAGCATCTGCAGCCGCCAGCCAATTTGCAGCGTCGGTATAGGGTAGATCGCCTGGCGCTGAATTTCCGCCACTAAGGACCGAGCCAAGCCGATATTGTTTGACCTCTTCCGGTGTGACCGAATTCGAGTCTGCCTGAATGACCTGCCCTACCTTTTGCTCTAGGGTCATTTTTGACAGAATTTCATCAATTCGAGCTTCGACCTCCGGATCTAAAGCGGCTGTCGAAACTTCCGGCCATATAGCCGGATTAATGACCCCGGCGACGCTTTCAATTTCCGGAATAGAAGAGACAACATTTTCTTTGACCGTGTTTTCATTTCCACAAGCCGCGGCCATAAAAATTGCACTTGAAATAAGAAGTGCTTTCTTCAACGCTAAATGTTTCACCATCAATCTCTCCCAAAAATGAACGCACTTACACAAATTGACAACGTAAGACAACGCTCCCTATAAGGAAGAGATTTCAACAAGTCAAATCGGATATTCCTAGCGAGGCCCACATGAAAATTGACAGGCGAACATTGCTCGCAAGCAGCGCTGGATTTTTAATATCCTGTACCGGACGAAATTCTGAACGCTCTGAAATACCCAAAATTTATGAGAGTTATGATCCAAAATTTTGGGACTTAATTGACAGGTCACAGGGCTTTGAAACGTTAGGATCCGGGTATGGATGGGCCGAAGGACCGACATGGGATCCAAACACTCAATCCTTATATTTTACAGATGTTCCTGGAAATATTGCTTACAAATGGAATAGCCAATCCGGCGTGACCGAGTTTTTAAATCCGTCCGGTTCAAGCCTTACCGATGGATTTCGAGAAGCCGGCGCAAACGGATTACTTTATGACCATGCCGGGCAAATTCTCATGTGTAATCACGGGAAACGAGCCCTGCAATTGGTTGACCTTAAAACACTAGAGCGAACTGACCTTGCGTCACATTATAATGGAAAAAAATTCAACAGTCCCAATGACTTAATAAAAGATAACCATGGAACCATATACTTCACAGATCCGCCTTATGGTCTCGAAGGTCTAAACCTATCTGCCCTCAAAGAATTAGATTTCAACGGTGTCTATAAACTTCAACCAAACAGCACTATTTATTTGCTGGTCAAAGAATTGACCTACCCTAACGGCGTCGCATTATCGCCCGATCAGAAATATCTATATATAACTCAATCTGATCCTGAGGCCCCGTTTTTATTTCGACTAGATCTGAACAATCCGGATTTAACCCTCGAACCATGGATTGATTTTTCAAAATATCTGTTGCCAAATTTTCCTGGATTACCCGATGGGATGGTTGTCGACGAAAAAGGAAATATCTTTGTGACCGGCCCTGGTGGGATTTTCATTGCCCAAGCCGACGGAACTTTATTGGGCCGCATTTTAACCGGAAAAGCCAGCGCGAATTGCACGTTCGGCGAAGATGGCCACACGCTATTTGTGACGAATCATGATCGTCTGCTAAAGCTGCGAACGAAGACCAAAGGTCTCCAAAGACCTGCCTAGGAATAGCCGCGCAAACAAGGAGTTAAAATCAGCTTGAATACCATCACGAGCATTGACAAAACGCCTAAGGCCCTTCGTCTGTCCGGTTATGGGATAGGTGACTTTGGCCTTAATATATATTGGCAGACTGTATCGATGTTTCTGGTCTACTGGTATACAGCGATTGCGGGCATTGATCCAAAAATTGCGGGTCTCATATATTTTATTGGAATGACCTGGGACGCGATCTCAGATCCAATCGTCGCTTCATTTTCAGAACGGATCCAAACCCGCTTCGGTACATACCGACCATTTTTATTATATGGAAGTTTTATCACCGCTTGTGCATTTGTATTACTTTTTTGGGTCCCCCCTTTTGAAGGAGGACTGAAAATCGCCATTCTAATTGCGACCTGCCTGCTATTTAGAACCAGCTACACTGTCGTCGCCATCCCTTATGCCGCGCTTGGATCTCGTATTACCTATGACAGTAAAGAACGTGCTGATTACTCCGGGGCAAGGATGTTTTTCGCGTTTTCAGCCTTGCTTTTAGTATCTATGTTTTTGTGGCCCCTTGTAGAACATTTCACGGACAAATTAGGTGAACCAAGAGCCTTTCAGTTAACGGCTGCAATGGGCGGCGCAATCGCAACAATCGCCCTTTGGACCTGCTTTGCGTTTACCAAAGAAAAACCGCTTCCGTCAAAAACCATTCAATCCGAACGGATTTGGCAGGGTATTTATCGCAATATTTCATCAAACCACGCCTTGCGCGTTTTGCTTTTCATTATTTTATTACAAACGGCGGCATCCTCCGCGCTTGGAATAACATTGATTTTTTATATCGAGGCTAACGCTCACATGTTTGCCGCCAAGGAAGTTTTGTTTACCTCCTTCGCCTTCGGTATGTTGTTTTGCGTTCCAATTTGGTCCTATCTGATCCGTAGATTTGGCCGTAAGAAAATCTGGCTTTTAGCCGTCACTCTCCATGTAATAGTTGCCTTACATATGTTTTTTGCGCCGCCAATCATCATTTTCGGCGTTCCCCTCTCTATCGTTTTGTTTATGGCCATTGGCGGATCTCTCGCCATCATCTTTTGGGCCTTTATTCCCGATTGTGTCGAATATGGTCAGGTCCAAAGCGGATACCGATCTGAAGCCGGCGTGTACGGATCCGTATTAATAATGCAAAAATTATCAGGCGGCCTTATCGGTCTGATGATTGGATTTATTTTGTCCTCTATAGGCATATCCTCAAATATTGAGATGTCGCCTGAACTTGGAGAAAAGCTCAGCAATTTCATTGCGATCTGCCCGGCACTTTTACTTTTATTGACGATTATCCCGATAATGATACTACCCATGGGGCGCGACACCCATGGCGAAATCATTGAGCAGCTAGAATAGGAACGACTTAGAATGGCGACAATGAAAGACGTAGCCACCCATGCCGGTGTTTCACTGAAAACCGTGTCCAGGGTTCTCAATAATGAGCCGCACGTTCAGGACAAGCTTCGACAAAAGGTGTTCGAGTCCGTGAAAGAAATGGGATATGTCCCCAGCACATCGGCTCGAAATCTACGGAGCAATCGCACCTATACCTTACACTTAATTACGGAAAATATCGAAGGTAACTTCATCAATACGATACAATCCGGTGCTTTGAGAGCGGCGCAAAAATTCGGATATAACTTAGTACCAACCTTGCTGGCGGAAGAAACGCTAAGCTCACCCAAAGCTTTAAAGGCCTGGTGCAAGGAATTTATCACTCAGAAAAAACCCGATGGTGTGATTTTAGTGCCGCCCCACTCAGATCAACCGCTGATAAATCAGATTTTTAATCAAGCGAACATTCCTGTTTCAAGGATTGGGCCCAATGACATTGAAATCTCTGACAGTGTAAATGTCACTATTGATGACCGAAAAGCCGCCAAAGAAGTGACCGAATATTTGATCCGGCACGGGCATCGACGCATTGGTTTCGTAAGAGGCATTGAGTTTCACGGCGCTACCCATAGACGATATGACGGTTATTGCGACGCCCTTCGAGAGGCGGGCATTGGCATCGATGAAAACTTGGTCAAACCCGGTCAGTTTAGCTTTGAAAGCGGGATGACCGCTGGCAAAGCTTTACTCGAACTTGATCAGGCGCCGACGGCCATCTTCGCGGCCAATGACGATATGGCCGCTGGCGTTATCGTTTCCGCCTATATGAAAAATTTAAAAATCCCGGAGCAGATTTCCGTTGTTGGTTTTGACGATTCTGAACTCGCCGAACGTATATGGCCTAGTCTTAGCACAGTCCGGCAGCCTTTGCTTACCTATGGCGAGCAGGCCGCGGAATTTTTGGTAGGGCGCGCAGGCAAACACCGCAATGAACAGGATAAAACGCCTGTTCAAACTGAGTTATTGGAATATAAAATTATCATTCGCGCTTCGACCGGATCAGTTTCACATTAAGCGCACCACCCAATTGACAACGTTATCATATCAAGACTATTATTGATTCAATGACCAATTTTGGGTGGGCTCGATGAGAAAATTTTATTTATCCGTTTTGATTTTGATCATCTCAGCAATGGGATATCCATCAACTGGTTTTGCTGTAGAAAATGCAACAGGAACGACGTCAAAATTAATGCACAGTCCTGCGCATGTAAAATGGCAGCAGCGCGGTAGTGATTATAAAATGAGCGTTGTCGAAGCGGATACGCCAAATGGACAAGCGATCAAAGCCCGCATTAAGAAGAAAAAACAGCGTCCATGGGAAATCGCTTTGTGGTTTGATCTACGAGATGGCGCCGTGCCGGGTGAAGAAATTGAAATGAGGTTTTGGGCGCGAACAGCCAAGGCGCCAAAGTCCAAAGAAACGGCAGAAATCATTGCCTTCGTGGGTCGAAATGAAGAACCATATGATGCCATTTTGAGTGAAGAAATTATGCCGAGCGACGATTGGCAACTCTTTACAATCACGGGAATTGCCGAAAGAGATTTTGACCCTGGCAAGATCAAGGCCGAATTTCAATTGGGGAAAAACAAACAATCCGTCGAAATAGGCCCCGTTTACATTTCGTCCAAAGGACAAGCTCAAAAGTAATTATTCCCGGCTGCGCCGGCCAAATAGATCTGCCTCTGAATAAAGAGGCAAATACTCTGGGAGGAGATCATGTTTTTATCAACGCTGGACCTGTTTGTGGTCATTGCTTACGCGGTTATCTTATTTGGCATCGCACAATATGTGTCACGCGAACCCGCTGGCGCTCAAAAAAGCACTGAAGATTACTTTTTGGCTGGCAAGTCACTGCCCTGGTGGGCCATTGGTGCATCCCTAATTGCAGCTAATATATCGGCGGAACAGATTATCGGAATGTCCGGCGAAGGCTACCGGATAGGGCTCGCTATCGCGGCCTATGAATGGCAGGCTGCAATCGTACTCATTTTGGTCGCCAAGTTCTTCCTTCCGATCTTCCTTAAACGTGAAATCTACACCATGCCGCAATTCCTGGATCAACGATTTGGGTCTGGCGTCAAAACCACAATGTCGATTTATTGGATCGCGCTCTACACTCTCGTAAATTTGACGGCCGTCTTGTGGCTGGGTGGCTTGGCAATAGAGACCCTCACAGGCATGAACATCATCATGGCAATGGCTGGCTTGGGCATATTTGCGATCGCTTATTCAATTTTTGGCGGACTAAAAGCCGTTGCGCTAACGGATATAATCCAAGTCGTCATTTTGATCGTTGGCGGGATTATTATTGCCGTGATGACATTAAACATGATCGGCGGAGGCAATTTCTTCCACGGATTTGAGCGGCTATACACCGAACTTCCCGGCAAGTTTGATATGATATTTGAACCCGGCCAACCTGGTTACGACACCATGCCGGGGATTTGGACCCTGTTAGGCGGTCTGTGGATTTTGCACCTGAATTACTGGGGATTTAATCAATACATCATTCAAAGAGCCCTCGGCGCCAAAGACCTACCAGAAGCTCAAAAGGGACTTGTATTTGCAGCGGCCTTAAAACTGATCATGCCTTTGATTATTGTCTTACCTGGAATCGCTGCCGTTATGTTGGCCATGCCCGAATTCGGCGCACTCGATAAAACGACGCTCGATGCGAAAACTGACTCTACCTATCCATCTTTGATGGGCATTATGCCAGTCGGATTTAGAGGCCTCATTTTTGCAGCACTGATCGCCGCGATTGTTTCTTCACTAGCGTCGATGGTGAATTCGATTTCAACGATCTTCACCATGGACGTCTACAAATCGATGATCAAGCCCGGACAAACCGAACAGCACTATGTCGGTATCGGTCGTCTGGTTGCAGCTCTGGCAATGGTCATCGCCGTTATCGCGGCCAAGCCGTTTTTGGGCGGGTTTGAAAGCGCTTTCCAAACCATTCAGGAATATACAGGCTTCATTGCGCCGGGTGTTGTTGCCGTCTTCTTGCTTGGAATGTTTTTTCAAAGCACGAATTCTGCGGGCGCATTTGCAGCTCTGATTATTTCCGTTGTTGTTTCTTTAATCTTTAAATTTGCCTTCCCTGACTTCCAATTCGTTAATAGAATCTGGGTCGTTTTCTTACTTTGTATGGTTATGGGCTTAGCCGTTTCTAAGCTTTCAAAAGGACCAGCGGAATCGCAGCTATTGCGTCTTTCTGATGTCAATCTGGCGACAAGACGTGGTTTCAACGTCATGTCGATACTCATCGGATTAATCCTGATCGCGCTTTATTATATTTTCTGGTAACTCCACCATCACAAACAAAAACCATCCCAACCCGCAGCCTGCGAGTCGGGTATTAGAACAATAAGCTTATGTCCGATAAAAACTGCATTTTGGTTGGCGATATTGGGGGAACCAATGCCCGGTTCGCCCTGGCCGCCGAGACTGCAAAAGGCACTGAGTTAAGTCAGGTTCAAAAGTTTAAAGGGGATGAATTCGCCAGATTTTCCGAGGCTTTGGACGCTTATTTGTCTCGTCTTGAATTTCGTCCGGAATTCGCCTCGCTTGCTATTGCTGGACCGGTTAAGAACGGCTCGGTTGCCTTGACCAACCGGGATTGGGCGTTCTCAGAGACAGAGCTTGCCGCGAAATTTGGATTTACCAAAGTAGCTTTAATCAATGACTTTACGGCTATGGCGCGGTCTGTGCCGATAATGGCACCCTCAGACTTTAAAACCCTTCATAAAGGCATCTCAACAGACACCTCTGATCCTATTGTTGTCGCCGGGCCTGGCACGGGTTTTGGCATGGCCATCGTTGTGCCACTAAACTCTGGCATTCAAGTTATCCCTGGTGAAGGCGGACATCAGGCCTTTAGCCCGCAAACGGCCCAGGAATGCGAGTTAATGCGGATACTACAACGCCGACACGCATTTGTGTCACTGGAGCTCGTCAGTTCAGGCAGCGGTATGGACGCGGTGCATGAAGCGTTGTGCGAGCGCCACGGCATTTCATATGAAAAAACGGAACCGCATATTATCCGCGAACGCGCTCATGCCGGAGACAAGGTCTGCTTAGAACTTTGTCAGATCAGGGCAGCGGCTGTGATGGGTGCCATGGGAGACATAGCCCTCGCTTGTGGTGCAAAAGGTGGCGTGGTTCTAGCCGGCGGCGTTAGCGTCCGTATCGCAGAATTTCTGGCTCAGCCTGAAGCATTATACCGCTTTTTTAATCGGGGCGCTCGCTCAGATTATATGAAAGATATACCTATCAGTATTTTGAACAATGATCTGGCCCCTTTATATGGTGCCGCCGCAAATTATTGGGATTGAGTCCTGAGTCTGAAACAAACGCCTCAGTCGAATAACAAATTTCCATTCCAAAGCCCATCTTTGTGGACCTGCTTTGTCGACGCCTGAATAACGTCTTTAACCGCAATACTGGCGGGAGTTTGCGGCCGGTTTGACGGGTAAATAATACTAAGGCGGTGCGACAGTGTCGGATTAACAATTTTTCGAGCAGTAAAAACCTTATTCTTCACTCGCTCATGAAGAGTCGACCAGGGTAAAATCGATGCCCCCTTCCCAATCTCGATCAGACGTAAGGTCGGATGAAGGGCCCCAGAAATTTGGGCTTTCTCAATTTTAAAATTTCTGCTGTCGGCTTGCTCATTGACTTCGGCCGCCACAGCGTGATGGGGTTGAGGTAAAATCAAGGAATAATTTTTCAAAAGTTCAAATTCAATCTCAGTAGTTCGGATATCTGCATCATATTGAGTTGCTAAGTATAAATCTTCTTCAATGAGGTCTTCTATCACTATCGCCGGATCTTTTTTGACCAGATGGCTAACCACAAGGTCATAACGACCCGCGTCAAACCCTTGTTGAATATTGCCAGCCAAACCGGAGTCGAGATTTAGTACAATTTCTGGGAACTGAGCCTCAAGCATAGACGTCATCGGTTCAACGAGAACCTCAAGCGCACTGGCCGTGATCGCGACACTGACCTCCCCTGAGGGCGGTCCGCCAAAATTGGACAGGCTGGCTTTGGCGCGGTTATATTGCCGAAAAATTCCATAAGCGTGTTTTAAGAATTCCTCCCCGGCTGTGGTAAGCTCCATTCCCTTCCGGCTTCTGACAAACAGCACCACACCCAATTCGTCTTCAAGACGCGCTATACTTTGGCTGAGTGCTGGCTGAACAACATTTAGGCGCTTTGCAGCCTGAGTCATGTTCTGTAGCTCTGCCACATTTATGAAATGCTCTATTCTTTTTAGGCTCATCTCAAGAATTACGATCACTTTTTATAATTGATTGGATCATATAATAATATTTTACAATTTCATAATTTCAAAGCACTTTCCGGGTGAAAGTTCATTCGCCCCGGAAACAAGTCCATGAGCAACACCTTTTCTAGGGAAGACAAAGCCCGATCTAAAAAGCTTGATGTGGGACGAGATTGGAGTGCATTTCCAGAATATGAAGCGGCAAAGCAAGGCCTGCGAAATTACTGGTATCCGGTGCTATGGGCTCGAGAACTCAAACAAAAAAAGCCGAAAGCCGTAAAACTTTGTGGAGAAAAAATTCTGCTTCAAAGAGATGCAGATGGTTATCCGCGTGCCCTGCACGATCGCTGCCCCCATAGAGGGGTGCGCCTTTCACAAGGCAAACAATGGTGGCCGAATACCGTTTCTTGCCCTTATCATGGTTGGACGTTTGATCTTCGAGACGGCGAACTTAAAGCTGTTATTACCGACGGACCCGATAGCCGGATGTGCGGTAAAGCCGCCGTCAAAACCTATCCTGCGGAAGAACGCATTGGACTGATATGGGTCTATTTGGGCGATCAACCGGCCCATTCCCTGAAAGATCAATTGCCCGAAGAGCTGATCGACCCACCCAAATATGCCATAGGCGGTCGGATAGAAGACCGCGGCGGTGACTGGCGTTTATATGCAGAAAACGGATTTGATGAAGGCCATGCTAAATATTTGCATAGAACCTCTATTTGGCGGATCATGAAAGTTATGCCGACCTGGAACAAAATCCACATCGAAAAACATGGGCGCTGGCTTTATCGTGTTGAAGATGAACGCCATTGGGAGGCCGATTTTCCTGGTCTCGGCAAATGGACGAATGAGCGCTGGTTTAAAATCAAACCCAAACAACGCCAAGGCAAATTCATGGGAAATACCGGCGGGGGTAAAACCAACCCCTATATAAAATCTCGTGACTTCCCTGGCTTCGCCTCTTTATCATTGCCGGGTGTATTGCGGATTGCCTATCCAAATTTCATCCACTACGAATTCTATGTTCCTATTGATGAAAATGAGACGAAATATGTGGGCGTGATGATCCAGTTTAAGACCGGAATCAAAAAATGGCTGTATTACCTTCAATATCTCTTGCAAATCCGCTGGATGTTTCACGGCAATTTTTCCGCACAAGATCATTGGATGGTGGAAGAAACCAACGCCCCTCCGGAACGCCTATATCGTCCTGATATATCCATCCTGGAATGGCGAAAGCTTTTCAAAGGCCCCCATCCCATTCAAAAAGAAATGCAAAAAAAATGATTAGTCTATCTCCAGGAACAGAACCTCAAGGACGCATGATCGCGGCCGGCAAAGACGAATATTACACGGTCGAAATGGGCGAAGGTGAACGCGCCGTCTTTTTGCTTCATGGCGGAGGCCCGGGCTGTACTGGATGGTCAGATTTTGGCGTTGTTTCGCGTCTGTTTGCCAAGCATTACCGTGTTATAATGCCGGATCTTTTACAATATGGCCGGTCTTCCAAAAACGTTATCACCGGACCGATGTGGGATTACCATTCAGCTTCTATAACCCGGCTTATGGATAGTCTGGGCATCGAAAAAGCTGATTTTGTCTGCAATAGCTGGGGCGGAACCATCGCGCTCCGTCTTGCGTCGAAATATCCTGACCGCGTGCGTTCACTGACTATCACCGGGTCCATGCCCGTTTTCCGCGGACCATTATGCCCGCTCCCAGAAGGCGGACGACGTGGCCGCAATGCCCGTGATATTTATTATGGCGGCGACGGACCAACGCTCGATAAAATGCGAGAATTAATGGCGCGCCTGGAATGGTACAATCCTGATCTAATACCAGAAGAAACAGTCGAAATGCGCTATAAACAAAGCTGTGATCCAGAAGAAATGGCGTTAGCCGCCATGTCAGATAATCCCCGTGGGGATTGGCAGGATATGGAAAGCGTCTTGAAAGATGTGGCTTGCCCAACTCTATTTTGCTGGGGCCTGCAGGACGATTTCCTGACACCGGACTATCCGCTCATGCTTATGAACATGGTGCAACGTGGACAGCTTCATATTCTGGATGCGTCTTCTCATCATCTCCAAGAAGAACGACCTGAGCACTATTTCAATATTGTGCATGGCTTTTTGCAACAGCCCATGGATTATTAAGATGAACCCCATTCGCCTCATCAAAAATCTGATCAATGAATTTCTGCTCAAGGTCTCCGGCACTTGGGTCGGCGCGCCCAAAGATGAACCATGGCCGGAAACCCCGCATTGGATGGAAGATTAGTCCTTGTTATTCACATCTGACATAGATGACTTGATTTCAGATGACAGTCTGGTTTCCACATTATGCATGCTGGTTGATACGCCTTCCCCAACAGGCGAGGAAGCTGCGCTGGCCGAAAAGATCGTCGACCGACTAGAGAGCTATGGGGTCACAAGCCATATTCAGGCATTGGACGAACAACAAGCGAATGCCTTTGGAGAAATAAAAAGTGACGGTGGTAAAAACCTGCTGCTCTATGCGCCTATTGATACGGTAACAAGTAACAGTGAAGATGAAGATCTTCCATGGCTTGGTCCGGAATTGCGGCCTGATATGAGAGCTCAGGCCTATGTGGATAATGAACATGTATTTGGCTTAGGCGCCCATAATCCCAAAGGCCACGCGGCCTGTGTTATCGAAGCCGCACGCGTGCTCAGTCAATTGAGCACGATGTTCAAAGGAAATGTATTTTTCGGATTTGGCGCCGGTGGCATGCCCACTCATAGCCGCGCCGGATTTCCGGATAATACAGGTCATGGCGTCGGATGCGCGCAACTGATATCTGAGTTCCCAGAAATAGACGGCGCGATCATCGCAAAGTCTGGATCTTCAGTTACTTGGGAAGAAGTTGGATTTGTTTGGCTCGAAGTAACGGTTGCCGGAAAACACAATTATGTGGGCGCGCGACACCTCATGCCATATGATAACGCCATAGCCAATGCCGCGAAACTGATCCTTAAATTAGAAGATTGGTTCGAGGACTATGCTGTACGTCACGCCACGGAGTTATGTCGACCACAAGGGACAGTGTCTCATATGGAATCCGGCTGGAAACGCATGCCCGCCTTCACTCCGGAATGCGCCCGGTTTTTAATCGACTTACGATTTACCCCTCAACAATCCGCGGAAGATGTAGAAACAGAATTTGCGGCGGTGCTGAAACGGTTTAGCGACGAGCTAAATATCTCGACGAGATACACTAAAACACAAACTATAAATGCATCGCATACCTCGCCCGAAGATCCGATTATTCGGGCCACCATATCGGTGTGGGAGAGCCTGTTCGATGGACCACATCAAACCTTCAAGCTCATGTCTGGCGCGACAGACGCTAATATTTTACGCGCACACGGCATTCCGACAGCCCGTATTGGTCTGGCTAAAGCCGATTTGCCTGATCTTGATTTTGCACTCGGAATGAATTGCGTGTCTATTCGAGAACTCCGTCGATTGACGACCTTCCTAATATTAAGCACCCTGCACTATTTGGGGGAGGCAAATCATGGGTAAATTAGTTGTTGGCATAGGTGCCTCACATACGACGCTCATGAACACGCGATGGGAGGACGTCGACCATCTTCCTGAGGCCCATGCATTCCGCAACGGATTAGTCGAAGCCAGCGCCCAGTTACACGCACTCAAACCTGACCTGGCCATAATTGTCGGCTCCAACCATTTTCGCGGGCACTGGCTCGATATGATGCCGAGCTTCGCGATTGGCGTCGACGAAATTGAATCCAGCGGCGAACATGGCACGCCCAAAGGGCCCCAAAAATCCTCACCAGAACACGCGCTCGCCATAGCCAACAGCCTGGTCGACCAAAGCTTTGACATAGCATTTTCGACCCGATTTGTCATCGATCACGGTATTAGCCACGCCATTCAATATTTAACCAAGGAAAATCAAATCCCAATAGTACCCATCATGGTCAATAGCTTTGCGCCGCCCCTGCCGAGCTTGAAACGCTGCGTCGACTTAGGACACGCCATTCGTCAAGCGGTCGAAGGTCTTCCAAGTAATCTGAAAGTCGCAATCATCGGCAGTGGTGGCCTGTCACACCGTCTACCCTTCCCGGACTGGCGAAAACCCAAAAGCGAAAATGATGATTTTCTGGTCGATAGCTGGAAAAACGGCCGCGGCGATTGGGAACGATATGAAAAACGCCGTCGGGCAATCATTGTCAATTCCCCACCTGACTTGAATGAAGATTTTGATCGAGGCTTTTTAAAGGCCTTAGAAACCGGTTCCACATTGGACTGGTTGAAATCTATATCGGAAGAAACACTGGTTGAAACGGCCGGCAATGGCGCGAATGAGGTGCGCAACTGGCTCATCATGCACTCGGCCACCGGTTACGCTTCCGGACATACCCTCGCCTATTCCCCAATGCCTGACTGGCTGACGGGGATGGGTGTCTTTATTTGCAAAACATAGAACAATTCGGAGATAAAAATGACAATTTGGAACGATTTATTAGGCCTTGAATTTGAGGTTCGCCACGTAGATGCGAAAGGGGTTAAAACCCGCGCCCTGATCGCGGGTGAAGGTGAAGACGTGATCATGATGCATGGCACCTCCGGTCACATGGAAGCTTTTACCCGTAATATCCGCTCTCATGTTGAAGCCGGTTTTCGCTGCCATTCCATCGATGCACTTGGTCACGGCTTTACCGACAAGCCCGACTATAACTTCGAAATCCCTCGCTATGTTGAACATGTCATCAATTACATGGATGCCATGGGAATTGAAAAAGCGCATCTCGCGGGGGAAAGCCTGGGCGGATGGACGTCTGCTATTTTGGCGCTTAACCATCCGGAACGGGTTCGCTCCCTGCAGCTAATCGCCGCTGGCGGCACAAAGGCCAATCCAGAGATTATGGAGCGTCTGATTAAATCTACAACGGCCGCCGTTATGGAGGAAGACAAAGATCTGACGCGTAAGCGTTTGCAGCTTCTTATGCATGACAAAAAAGACGCGACGGAAGAACTCGTTGATGTGCGGTATACGATTTATCATCAGCCTGAGTTCCAGAAAAACCTTCACAATCTACTTTGCCTGCAAAATATGGATATACGTCAGCGCAACATGATGCGCCCGGAACAGCTACAGCAAATCAAGGTCCCCACACTGATTATCTGGGGCCGCAATAATCCGTTTGGTGAAGTCCCTGAAGCCAATAAAATGCACGAAGCGATTTCAGGATCGCGTCTGGAATTATTTGATGAATGTGGACATTGGCCGCAACATGAGCGTCCAGAGCTCTATAATCCACTTGCAATAGCCTTCTTAAAGGAAAATAGTGGGTCTTAATGACCAATTCAAATTTTATTCAATCGGCCTCTCAATCTCTGTATGAAGCTCTTCGTTCGGCGCAATCAATTGCGCCACTCACCGATCGTTATCCCGATATGACGATTGATGAGGCTTATGCCATCTCTCTGCGGTTAAGAGATATGCGCTTGGCTGACGGCGAAACAATAATTGGCAAGAAAATCGGGGTCACATCTGACGCCGTCATGAACATGTTAGGCGTCAATCAGCCGGACTTTGGCTTCCTGACCGATGCCATGTGGGCAAAGTCTGGCGTTATAGACACGTCGAAAATGATTTTACCCTGCGCTGAAGCTGAGATTGCGTTTAAACTTAAGTCGGACCTGATAGGGCCTGGTATCACCGAGGATGACGTCATGGCCGCCACCGAGGGCGTTGCAGCTTGTTTCGAAGTGGTCGATAGCCGCATCAAGGACTGGAAGATTAAAATCCAGGATACGGTAGCAGATAACGCCTCTTGCGGCACAATGGCGATAAGCGATGCATGGGTTGATCCAAATTCTGTCGACCTCCTTGGATGTAAAGCGGTCGTCCATAAAAATGGTAAGTTTCTTTCAGAAGGCGTTGGGGCTGCTACATTGGGCTCACCGCTTAGGGCCGTGGCCTGGCTGGCCAATACGCTTGGCGAGCGTGGGATCCCGTTTCTGGCAGGTGAAATTATTTTATCGGGTTCTCTTGTGCCGCTGGAACGGGTCGTTATCAGCGACCATATGCATGTGAGCATAGACGGTCTCGGTGAATGTGAAGTGAGATTCTCGTGAGTAAGAAAATCAAGGTTGCTATTCTGGGGTCAGGCAATATTGGCACAGACCTTATGATCAAAGTTATGCGTCATTCCGACGTTTTGGAAATGGGGGCATTGGTCGGCATTGATCCGGACAGTGATGGACTTGCGCGCGCGCAACGTTTGAATGTGGCAACAAGTCATGACGGCTTAATTGGGCTGACAAAAATGCCGATTTGGAACGAAATTGATATCGTTTTTGACGCGACATCAGCCGGCGCTCATAAAATTCATCATGAAATCTGCATGCAATATGGCAAGCAAATGGTTGATTTGACGCCCGCCGCGATCGGCCCTTATTGCGTGCCGGTCGTCAATATGGAAGAACATTTGAAAGAGCCGAATGTCAATATGGTGACCTGTGGTGGACAAGCGACCATTCCAATTGTCCATGCCGTTCGTCGGGTTTCTGAGCGAGTCCCATATGCTGAAATTGTAGCCTCCATAAGTTCAAAATCCGCTGGGCCCGGCACAAGAGCCAATATTGACGAATTTACGGAAACTACCTCCAAAGGCATTGAACTGGTTGGCGGTGCGGACAAAGGCAAAGCGATCATCGTTATGAACCCAGCGGAACCCCCTCTATTAATGCGCGATACAGTTTATGCATTTTCGGTAGGTGGCAAACGCGAAGATATTGAACAATCGGTCAAGGAGATGGTCGCTGACATTCAATCCTATGTCCCCGGATATCGTCTCAAGCAGGAAATCCAATTTGAAAGTTTCGGTGATAATAATCCCCTACGCATGCCCGGCGAAGACCCACAAGTCGGGACCAAAGTTTCTGTATTTTTAGAAGTCGAAGGTGCGGCGCATTACCTGCCGGCCTATGCTGGTAATCTCGACATTATGACAGCCGCCGGGATGGCAACCGCTGAAAAAATTGCCCGATTAAAATATGGAGCCGTAGCATGAGCGGCCGCATAACTGATCCAAAGTCTCAAAAATTATATATTCAAGACGTCACCTTGCGTGACGGCATGCACGCGATCCGGCATCAATATTCCATTGAAGATGTCGTTTCCATATCCAAAGCGCTGGATGAAGCCGGAGTCGATGCGATTGAAGTCGCCCATGGTGATGGCATTCAAGGATCGTCATTTAATTATGGGTTTGGGCGTCAAACCGATTGGGAGTGGATTGAAGCGGCGGCGGACTCTGTAAAATCAGCTAAAATAGCAACACTTTGCCTCCCGGGCATAGCGACCGCTGAAGACCTGCGACTGGCGAACCGGTTAGGGGCGACTTCGGTCCGAATTGCCACCCATTGCACGGAAGCTGATATCTCGCGACAGCATATTGGGATTGCCCGAGACCTTGGCATGGATACGGTCGGCTTTTTGATGATGAGCCATATGATTGAACCGGAAGCTCTGGCTGAGCAGGCTTTATTGATGGAGTCCTATGGGGCCACTTGCGTTTATGTCACCGATTCTGGCGGAGCTATGAACATGGATGACTACGCCGCCCGCCTTCAAGCCTATGACCGGGTGTTGAAACCAGAAACCGAACGCGGTGTTCATGCACATCATAACCTCTCCTTGGGTGTCGCCAATTCCATTGTCGCCGTACAAAACGGCGCTTACAGGATTGATGCATCGCTTGCAGCAATGGGGGCCGGTGCAGGCAATGCCCCTTTAGAGGTTTTTATCGCTGCCATTGACAAAATGGGATGGAATCATGGTTGCGATGTTTTCAAGCTTATGGATGCCGCTGAAGACCTTGTCAGGCCATTGCAGGATCGTCCCGTTCGCGTCGACAGGGAAACACTGTCTTTGGGATATGCGGGCGTATATTCCAGCTTTCTCCGACATGCTGAAAAAGCCGCTGAAGATTACGATGTGGATGTTCGAAAAATCCTGGTGGAACTTGGCCGACGCCGCATGGTCGGAGGCCAGGAAGATATGATTGTTGATGTCGCATTGGATATTAAAAACCAAAAATAATGTGTTGATGTCTAAATTTATCCAGACCTTATCAAACTATAACTCGACCGCCGCCGTTTGCTCCCAATGATGCGATCAGAGGTAAGCTATCAGGACGTTTGTGATTTAGCCTATGTACATAGCTTTACAAAGTTATCTTATGCGAAGGATCCCTTGCAATTTGGTGAGTTCTGGCAACCAAATTCAAATTCGAATGTAAGCCCCCCGGTCGTCATACTCATACATGGTGGCTGCTGGTTATCGGAATATGACATTACCCACATTCGTCCAGCCGCGAGCAAATTGGCTTCAGCCGGGTTTGCCGTTTGGGCCATAGAGTATAGACGACTTGGTGATGAAGGCGGAGGCTGGCCTGGAACATTCGAGGATATTGCAAAGGCCGTTGATTTCATTGCTGAACTTGCAGTCAAATTCCCTATCGACATAAAGCGCGTAACAATTGCTGGCCATTCCGCTGGAGGTCATCTGGGACTGTGGGCCGCATCGCGTAGCGGTTTTGCTAAAAATCATTATTTATACAACCCGACGGCATTTCTTCCCGCATCCGTTATCGCTCTTGCGGGGATAACGGATCTAAATATTTATTCAAAAGGAACCGGCGACTGCAATCAATCCGTTGTGCCCCTTCTTGGCGGCGATGAAAAAAATGTGCCCGAACGCTATGAGTGGGGAAACCCCGGGCCAATTGATTTATCTCGGTGCGAGGTCAGGCTTTTAGTCGGTGAAAAGGATGAAATCGTGCCTCACGAACAGGCCCTATCCTATGCCAACAAACTCGAAAACAAAATCGCTATTCAGCGAGTTGAAGGCGCAGGACATTTTGATTTCATACATCCAGACACTAAAGCCTGGGCGACATTTGTGGCCGAACTTACGTCACTGCCCGACGTTGATTGAAGTGCGGCGCCCGCCACGTTTCATTTCGCATGATGTGTGACAGGATTTCGCCCGCCCGCCAGATATCTGAAAACCTGTTGTAAAGCGGGTTAAAACCAAAGCGCAAAACATTTGGATGACGAAAATCCCCGACGACGCCTTGATCAATCAGGGCCTGAACAATCGGGAAGGCATTGTCATGTTCAAACGCTACTTGTGAACCGCGCCATTCAGCTGCACGCGGTGTAATCAATTTGAAGTCGAAGTCTGCGCATTCCTGCTCAATCACGCCGATAAATGCATCACACAATTGAATGCTTTTTTCGCGAATCTCATTGATATTAAAATGCAATCGATGATCAATCGCGATTTCAAAACAACGCAGAGCCAGAATGCTTTGTGTTCCGGTCAGCGAACGACCGATACCCGACATTCCAATGAAATCATCAGAAAATTCAAATGGCGCCGCATGGCTCCACCATCCCGTTATTGGCTGGTCGATTGCGCCATGATGCCTCTCTGCAATATATAAAAAAGCCGGTGCTCCCGGTCCGCCATTCAGATATTTATAACCGCACCCCACCGCAAAATCCGCCTGAATATGATCCAATTTGACCGGTAAAACACCGGCACTATGACACAGATCCCAAATGACGACAGCGCCGTGATGATGGGCTTTTTCAGTGATAGCCTTCATATCCAGGCGGTGGCCGGTTTTGTAGTGCACATCCGTCAACAGTACCAACGCCGTTTCATCATCTATTGCATCCAGAATATCGCTTCGGTTTTCTACGGCATGAAGAAAATGCTCTTGTCCCAGGACCTTTATCGCTCCGTCAATGACGTATAAATCAGTTGGAAAATTGCCTTGTTCCGAGACAATTTTTCTGCGTTCCGGGCGCAGCCTCAATGCCGCAATAATTAGTTTAAACAGATTGATTGAAACAATATCCGTCACAACGACTTCATTATCTTTTGCACCAATCATTGGTGCCAATTTTTGCCCCAATCTAAATGGGCTCGCAAACCAGTCATGTTTATTCCAACTGGCAATCAGATCTTCCGCCCACTCCTGCGTCAAGAACTCATTTATCCGCGCCGGAATGTCCTTCAGCATTGGGCCCAGGGAATTTCCGTCAAAGTAAATCAGGTCATCTGGAATATGAAAATCATCGCGCGCAAATTTAAGTGGGTCGTCGGTGTCCAATCCCTCAAAATAAGTTTGGCTATATCGAAATTCGCTACTCATGGCCGAAAATCTTCCCGCAAATTGACTATCCTGCTCTATCCCGTCAAATAATAGGCGTCGCAAGCGGGAAAACAAAAGTTTTTATTCTGATTGTCAGAGCTGAACTTTTACCTTTAGATCAACAAACGCAGGAAAAAGGGGTTACAAATGCAATGGAGTACAAGATATGGATTTATTCTATCCACTATCGGCATTTCTGTTGGATTAGGCAATATCTGGCGCTTCCCATATGTGACGGGCACAAATGGCGGCGGCGCCTTCGTAATCACCTATCTGATTGTACTGGCTCTTTTCGCATTACCAATATTGATCGCCGAACTGATCATTGGCCGGCAGGGCCGATCAAACCTCATCGACGGCATGGGAACGGTCATGAGTGGGTCAGGGCGAAACCCGAGATGGCGTCATCTTGGTTGGGCATTTGTCATTTTACCCGCGCTCGCCTTATCTTATTACGGCGTTATTTCGGGTTGGGTGATTGATTATGCCTTTATGTCAGCGCGGGGTATATTCCACGGTGCAAGCCCTGATGTTGTCCTATCTGAAATAAATAAGCTTCAAGCTTCCCCAATTCGCATAATGATCTATTTCACATTATTTATGACGATGTTAGCCGTCATCATGTGTCGAGATTTGAATAAGGGACTTGAACGATTCAACCGCATCGCCATGCCCCTATTAGCGCTTTTATTAATTGGGTTGGTTTTATTCGCCTGTTTGACAGGTGATTTTGTCAAAGCCGCTCAATTCATGTTTGTTCCCGACTTCTCAAAAATAAATTCAGACGTGATTTTACAGGCGACGGGACAGGCTTTCTTCTCGCTCGGCGTTGGTGCCGGCGGTATCATGGCCTATGGAGCATACGCATCTCGTGACCTCAATATTCCACGTTCCTCCGTCATTATCGCCATGTCTGATACTTGTGTTGCACTGCTGGCAGGTTTTTTGATTTTCCCACTGGTATTTGCCGCGGGTGCCTCCCCCGCTTCCGGTCCAGAGTTGATATTCATCACATTACCTTCAGCCTTGGCCAATCTGCCGGGTGGAAGCCTTTTGCTAACAGCGTTTTTCGGACTCGTGTTCACGGCGGCCATAACGACATCGCTCGCCATGCTCGAATGTCCGACACGTGTTATTCAAGACAAGTTAAAAACAAGCCGAGCGCGTGCGGCGATCCTATCCACTATCACGATTTGGGCGTTTGGAATCTTATCTGTCCTTTCTTTCAACCACTTAAAAGACACTTATCTTTTGGGCGGCATAGACAAGTTCGAGACAAGCACAATCTTTGATCTTATCGATTATTTCGTCGCAAATATCTTTATGCCCATAAATGGATTGATTGTCGTTCTGGTCGCCGGCTGGTTGATGCGTTCGAAAATTGTTCGTGAAGAATATGGATTGGACAACAAACTGTTTAGGATCTGGGCGATCCTCATTCGTTTCATTGCACCGATTGGCCTGATCGCGTTACTCCTACATTTGGCATTCTGACGTCATTCTCCCCAACTACAGACATAAAACCGAACTCCAATAAATCTCCTTTCACAAAAGGAATGGGAATTCCCGGCTCGAATTCTTGGTAGGTTCGGGCGTGATTTAGATGCAGGTCTGAGAGAGAGCCTGATCCGTGTGCTGCGGATTTAATCCGTATTGTTTGGCGTGCTGGTTTGAGCAAAAAAATCCTCTGGATCTTCAAATGTTGCGTTTTCTTGCTCAACCCGGATCCGGATCTCTTGGCGAATTGCTTTGAAAAACTCAACCATTTCCGCCTCCGTTTTACGTGTCATCAAAGTCTGCAATTCACTACTGATTTGAGAGACGCATTGCTGCGAAAATTCAGAACTGCCCGCCTGAAGATAAGCGGGCTTAGTACAAATATTGACGATCCAGTTTTCAAGAGCTGTTCGTCCTTGATTAGAGACATCGACCATGGAACTCCCCTGCATGGAAATGTATCAACATGTCAGTCTTGCCCGACTTTCCACTAATAGGCACATTAAAAAATTAAATCTTGGCAATCGTGAAATTTCAATTTCGGTGAGCTTTAGCTCATTCAAGTCGCAATCCGAACGGCGTTTTTGCCCTTGCGGCTATAGACCGTAATATTAGCCTCCTTTGCCTTTCGCAAAGCAAAGGCGGTCGGCCCCGAGATCGAAACGATGGCGCCAACCCCATAGCGAGCGGCTTTCTCAATAATTTCATAGGAACAACGACTGGACATCAAAACAAATCCATCAAGGCCGTTGATGTTTCGCAAGGCCATGAATCCTAAAAGTTTATCCAGGGCATTATGCCGACCAACATCTTCGCGAACTGCAATTATTTCGCCCGACAATGATACCCAGGCTGCCGCATGAACTGATCGCGTTTTCTGGTTGATGGGTTGCCGGGCTGCCAGGTCCTGCATGGCTTTAGTCATTGCGTCTGCATCTAATTCGACAGGCATTTTAGTAACCGGCGGCAGTTTCTTGAATAAAACCTCGGCGTTTTCAAGGCCGCATAAACCACAACTGGCACTGCCAACCATATTACGACGGCGCAGGACCAGGTCCATTTTTTCCAATGCGGTATCACTGATTTTAAACCTTAGATCTGCGCCTTTATCGCTCAGATAGAGGTCCAAAGACTTGATGTCATCCGCACTAGAGATGACCTGTTCTGTCAACGAGAAACCGACGGCAAAATCTACCAGATCATTTGGAGTCGCCATCATAACCGAGTAGTTACGACGATTGTAAACGAAGGCGACCGGGACTTCCTCGGGCACATTCCAGCTTGAAGACTGCCCGTCCGCTTCGATTTTTACGGCAACATAGTCCGTGGATGCTTTCCCGTGATATTGAACGGGGAACATTTACTCGGCAGGTTCCAACGCAATCTGGCGGTAGCCATCCAGTTCTTCAGCGTATTGACGCTGCCAATCGGATTTGTGATTGGCCGGTGCAACCGCCACAGCAGTCACCTTATATTCCGGACAGCTCGTCGCCCAATCGACGTTTTCGGTCGTGACCACATTGGCCCCGGTATCCGGATGATGGAAGGTCGTGTAAACCACGCCGGGCTGCATACGTGAGGAATGCCGGGCCCGAAGCGTTATCTCGCCCGTTCTCGACCGCAAAGAGACCCATTGTCCGTCCTGAATGCCTTGCGCTTCAGCGTCGGAAGGATGGATTTCCAAGACATCTTCATCATGCCAATCGGAATTTTCTGTCCGGCGAGTCTGCGCGCCGACATTATATTGCGACAAGATACGACCGGTCGTCAGCAAGAGCGGGAATTTGCGGTTGGTTTTCTCGGTTGTTGGCACATATTCGGTTTGTACAAACAGGCCTTTACCGCGCACAAATTCGCCCACATGCATGACTTCGGTCCCGTCCGGATTATCATCATTGACGGGCCATTGCAG
>JAHDDX010000101.1 GCA_020629135.1 Hellea sp. | reverse complement strand
TAAATGTCTTGCCCGCGGACGGGCGCAGTTTCTCAATCGCGGCCATGGCCTGCGGTACATAGGCGCCTTGCGGGAAGCTGGTCAGATATTGCTGATAGCCAGACGTGGAGTTCGCGTTTTCGGCCGCTTGCCACGCGGCCTGATCGGCCGCGCTGGCTTTCAGGCTTTGAATGCGGTTGCGGGCCTCATCCGCATTTTCACCCGTCGCATGTTTGGCGAGATAGGTCTCGTAACTTTCGACGGTGTTTTCGCGGGCCGCGCGGTCCCAGTCAGCAGCTTCCTGGGCAGCGCGTTCGGCGGCGTCTTTGGCGATCGCGTCGGCCCGCGCTTTCATTTCGGCAATGCGTTCACGTGCCTTGCTGACATGCAGGCCTTCAGGCCAGCTTTCCAGATAGTCCTCATAGCCGGCAATCGTATTGCGGCGTTCCGCCTGTTCCCAGGCCCGGTTATCATAGGCGTCGATTTGCTCTTGGGCTTTGTCTTTGTATTTGCCATTGGGGAATAGCGCGAGATATTCGCGGTAGCCTTCCAGCGTATCTTTTTCTAGGGCACGAACCCAGGCTTCTTCGTCGGATGACTTGGGTTCTTCTTCGGTCGCTTCTTCAGGCTGCTCAGCTGTCGGCAGATCAACTTTTTGTTGGGGCAGATCAGTTGGCACAATAACCTTGGAGATCAGCCAGATTGCGCCAGCTGCAACAGCAAAAAGCAAAACCGAACTGACGATCCAGCGCAACCAGGGCGCGCGTTCATCGCGAACAGAATGGGCCTCGGGGCCGTCATTGACCGGTTGCCAGTCTTCGGTTTTCTCGTCGCTCATGCTTTGTCTCCCCCAAGGCGCAGGATCAGATTATCCAGACAATATTGACCGGCTTCGTTTAAGGCGCGTTCTTCCTTGGATTGGATAACGGATTGGATCAAGACCAAAACAGCTGACATAATCAAGGCCAGAAGGGTGGTGGTAAAGGCGACGCCCAAGCGGCTGGTGACCTGATAAAGGAAATCTTCGGCTTCGGCATTGGCCGGCACGCCTGCATATTGCAGGGCAAACATAATGCCCATCACGGTTCCGATAAATCCGAGCGATGGAATTAACCAGGTTAAATATCTAAGCATGGAATAGCGCAAATCAATTTCATGCATGTAAAGCTCGAGAGATGAATTTAAAACCGAGATTGCCTGATCGGATTTCCCGCTGACGGAATATTGGTCAATGGTGCGCTGGATCATGCGCGGTAAAAAACAATCCAGACCATATTTGCGATTAACAATACCGTCCCGGATTTTAGTCATTGTCTCGTCATTAAGGCGTCGACCATCGGTCGGGAGGTAGCCGCGCTTGAGCTGGCGTTCTTCATCCGTGGCCGCGCTCCAGCGCAGGAATAATTCGCCAAAGCCGATGAACAGGGCAATCCACATAATGTTCTGAACTGTGAACGGCCATACAGGCGAGTCGGCGTCCAGCAGGATTTCCTGTAGGGTCGGGCCGGTGACAAGACGTAAAATCCCGATGAATACAATTGCTGCAACCACGGCAATCATAAACACAAATATTCGCACGAAAATATTGCTGTAATTTTTCATGGTCGTTCCTTCATATTAATCGCAAACCCCGCTCGTTGCCGAGGCCAGGGCCATAAATTGTCCATTATTGTTTTGTGACAGGGTTTCCATGAACTCCACAGTCCCATTGTAATCAAAATAATTGCCGACAACAACGGTGTGGATTTCCTTGCGGCCCCCATTGCGGCGTGTGATTTCCCTGGCCAGGTTATTGGGTGACAGGCCGTTATTGGCCCGCGGATTGGGCAGGCCGTCACTGACCAAAAATATTGCCTGGCCCGGCCCGTTTAACATGCGATCAAAGGCATCCAGCATAGACGCTGATCCGCCAAATCGTGTGGTCAATCGTTCTGAAAAATTAATCGCAGAGGATTGCGAGCTGCCAGTCATACGTGACATGGAGCCTCCGCTTGGCCAGGTCTCAACTCGCGGACCGGAATCGGTTTGTTGGAACCCGACAATTTTTAGTCGGTGATTATCCTGAAGGCTTTCGATAATACGGCGCGTAGCCTGTTTGATCGAGGCCTCATGACCCCCGAGGCATTTATTCATATCAATGGCCATGACGATATCGTCTTTTTTGGTTTTCATGCCCAGAAAACGAAAAGATACGATGGTCTTTTTGGGGGTTGGTCCGGGGTCTTTGGCTATGGGTTCCGGGATAACCACGGCACGTTCAGCTTCGGCCTGCTTTTCCTTAAGGGCCGCCTCTGCCGCCCGCAATTCAGCAAGAAGCTTGGTCTCTTCGGATTTGATATCTGAAACATTCGCCTCTGACGCGGCGCGTTTTTTAGCGAGAGCTTTTCGTTTTTCCTCAGTTTCAACGGCACTGTTTTCAGCCGCGCGCAAAAGATCGGCAATGGCATTTTCCGGCGTGCGTTCGATGACTTCGTTTTGGTAATAAGGGATCAAGACGATTGTCAGTAATGCGAAGGCGCCCATGGCTGCCGCGAACAGATCAATAGCCGAGAGAGAAAATATCTCGATATCGCGATTAGGCCGTTTTTTCATCGGGCTCTCCCGACGAAATCACCTTTATTCAGGCGCGCCATTTCCTGCAAGAACAGGGTCAGGTTTTTATCTTTGGTATAGTCCCCGATAGCGACCGTATGGATTTCTGATTTTCCACGATTTCGGGTGGTGATATTGCGTACTATACCTCGTGGATTTCCATCATCCGGTTGGCCGTCAGAAATCAAAATAATGGCTTCCGGTTTAAGATTAAGAGTTCTCAGCATTGCACTTTGTGTCGGTGTGCCGCCGCCAAATTTGCGGGGCAGGCGATCAACAAAGGCATGGGCGTCTTGCAGGGTCGCAGCATTGGCGGTTGTTAAACGCCCATTTGCTGGAAAGGTCGAATAGGAGGGCCCACCCCGGTAACCGATAATAACAAAGCGGTTGTCGCTTTTCATTTGAGACAGGATTTCGTGTAAAGCCGTTGTCACATTGCCTGTATGCGCTTTCATTGAGCCTGACATATCCACGACAATGGCGACATCTTTCTTTGAAGTCGCTAGGCCCAGAATTGAAAATTCGACGCCGCGATTAATGCTGCGGGGCGGTTCTGGAATGGGTTCCGGCACGGGATCCGGTCGCGGAATAGGTGGCGGATCCGGAATTTCGACCTCCGCTGTTTGTTTTTGGACTTCCAGAAGTTTGGCTTGGATGACCGACATGTTTTCGGCCGTTGTCTTATATTGTTTATCCAATAAGCGGATTTCAGCCCTTAGCGCGCGGATGACCGCCATGTCCGTATCTGAGGACTCAGCAGCAAAACGGCGCTTTTCAACCAGCTCTTCCAGTTCTTCCATCGACACATCCGTGCCACCCATTTGGTAGTAGGGAAAAAGAACCAGAACGATCAGAATAAACGCCGCCAGCGCCGCCGCAAACAAATCCAAAGCGGAGATTGAAAAAATAGAAATATTCCGGCGACGTACTCGCATATATGCGTGAGCTTAATAGCCGCCAAGTATACGAGACAAGGTATAAAGAGCTTCCTGTTTGCGTTTACGTTTGGCCTCTGCATTCATTTCGTCAATGATTTCGATTGAGCTCGCCAGGGTTTCGCGGTCCATTTCCTGATTTATGACATCATTAGATCGGGCCAGACGTCCGTCCAGGTCTGTCATGAAAATCGCTTCGATGGATTCGATATCGTTTTCAAACTTTGTAAACTCAATCCGGTCACGTGTTGTAACCAATGCGTCCGCATAGGCCCGAACAGTTGGGCCGAAAATTTCATGGTCCTGCGCATTAATTCGAAACAGGGAGTCCGAGAGGATCTGGCGCATATAAAGCGCGTCTTCACTAATCACCGAATTAAACTCAGCTTCAGATAGTTGGGGGTTGAGAGCTTTCAGGCCGGTGACTTGTCCGGCAATATAGCTGTCGCAAACATTGGCGAAATCAATCAAAAAGGCCATATTTGCAATGGTCAGTTCCGGGGCTGCCTGTCGCAGGACCGGATTGGCAATGGTTTCGATAACTTCCATTACTGGTGTATCCGCTGTCACAGTATGATCGCCAAAATAATCCAGCGCGGACGTTAACATTGGCGAACTGTCGACACCCAATTCCTGGGTTAATTTGAAAAACTGATAGCGCGCGATTTGATCGTCATTGGGAAATCCGGACATGACGTTGATACAGAATTCCTGATAGGCAGGCGCAGCAATCGGCACATTATCGGTTGCCAGATCAGTTTCCGCCCAGGCGATAGAAGCCCCTATGGCCGGCAACAAGGATATGAGAAAAGTGAAACGCATAGATCAGGAACCTGCAAGTCGATTATCAAAAGGTGACATGACTTTAGCCGTTCCCGACGCGCCGCCAGTATCTTGTCCCGCCTTATAGGTGCGAATTTGATCTGACTTGCCTGGTTTAGAAACCCGCATCGTACCATTGGCTTGGCCACCGTTGAAATTTCCTTCCAAAGAATAGCTGCCGGATGGATTATGGACTACCATATAGCCAGGCCCGTTGGGTTGGCCGTTTTCGGTATAACCGTAATATTCGATGGCTGTGCCATTGGCCTGACGAATAACCCCTACACCAGAACCTGCGGCCATACCGCCTGAACATTCGCCCAACCAGGTTCCTGATTTGGTCGTGCCGTCATGGGCGTAAGCGCATCGCGTCGCGATCGTATCCAATGATCGTTGATTTTCGGAATAGAGCGTTTGCAGTTTTTCACGAAGGTCTTCGAAACGGATTGCGGTAATGGTTTCGTTTGAATCGATCAGGTCAACCTGAACCGTTGTTTGTTGTTCCAGAGCGGGAACTATGGATGTCAGATAATTATCGCCGACGGCTCGAGACTCACCGCGATAAGCAAATGCCTGGGTACCAGCGTAAATAGACGCATTGATCAAAGTTTCAGTCAAAATCCGTTGGCCATAATTTGGGCGTTGAACTTCATAACACCGTCCGCTGCGGTCACATCGCCGTTCTGTGCTGCCACTTGATCCCATACTTGCCCCGGCCGCGACAGCACCGAGGATTGCTAAAGCCGTTGCCTGGTTTTGTTTGCGGGCCAGTTCGCGGCGGCGTTCCAAAACGCCGTATTCGGCAGTTAACATATCCCTGACCTGTGCGCCCATTTCGCTATTATGGATCCCATCAAAAAGACGCAAGGACTGAACAGAAAGATATTTACGCTCGGCGTCCAATAAGCGTTGGGCGTAATTATAGCGCGATTGATAATCAGCTTTCGGCGATCCAACAAAGGTTAGAGCCGCGAGACTGGGATCATATTGAGAAATCGCTGATGCCCGTCGCATCATGGCCGCTTTTTCAACCGGCGTATCATTGATCAGATCTATAATTCGGTCTGCCATTGGCCGTGAAAAAATATCTTTAAGAGGGTCCGCTATGCCTTGAGTATCTCCATTTAACTGGATCATCGCTGTGCGGTTTAGCTGTAATTTTTCTACCGGATAAGACTGAACTGCATTACTGTTTCCAGTCAAGGTTAGACCCTGACTAGGGGCCGAACTTTGTTTGTCACCGGAAATGAACGAGATGAAATCATGCTCCGGAATTGCCGTTGGTAAGTTTCCGGCTTCAATTTGCGCCAAAGACTTTTCTACGGTTTTTCGGTTGCCGCCAACAGCATGGGATTTCAGAGGTTGACTGGCCAGTAAAATCCCCTGGGTTGGAACTGCGGCCCGATGGTCGGTTCGAACGGTGACAAGCGGTGAAACAAGATCGCCAAAAGTGAGCGGTTCACTGTTCATCATCTTCTTGGGGTCTGGAAAGGAATAGGTGGCGAAATCAATGGTGACGACGGATGGTAGACTTTCGGCCTCTGTAATAGGTTCTGAGGTCAAAGAGCCATCATCGGCCAGTTTTACCGAGTGTGGTGACAACAGGACTGTATGTTCCGGCAGGCGCGCCGCCATTTCCTTATAAAGAGACAGCGCAAAATAATTGGATTTGACGATGGCGCTGTCAGCCATGTTTTGGGCTTCGACGGAATCCGCTGTTGCGGGCGAAATTTTGCCGCCAATCGGTGATGAGGTATAGGCGTCGCGATAAGCATCTTTAGCAGCACTATCGACGACCGCGGGATAGCGGATCACAGCAAGTAGTCCCCCGGCTGGTGCCTGAGTTTTAAGCTGTTGCATTGCACTGCCGGTCATAAGCGCCGATTGGCTTGATCCTTTTGCGGTTGTTGCGCAGCCGGAAGCTAATACGCCAGCCGAAAGGATCGATAAAGCAAATGCATTCAATTTCACGATTCACCCCTGTGATTAAGAATAAGGATTTTTCGTTAACCTATTACTGAATCCTTCCTGAACGCAAGCTGAGCAGCTATGTGATTGGAATCACGCCTTTTGTGCAAGCTTTTGATTTGTAAAGAAATTACACGCATAAGGCGATTGTTGACTTGTCGGATACAATCTGTTAACCATAAGACGTGCAGTTTAACTGCCTGGGCGCAAAATTTTTACACTATTTGGATGTGGGTGTGGCGCCATAAATGTGGCCTTTTCCCGTGTCCAAATTTCTAAATAAGTCAGTCGCAGTCCTGCACGGCCCCGTTGTCTAATGCCATGGGAGGACATATATGGCTTATTTGGTAAAAAACGAACTCGGTATCATTGAAGACTCTGATGCGAGTATCTCATTTCATTCAACAGACTATAAATCTTTTAGCTACGTAGCTCAAAGTGTGAGTGTCGATCCCGCCGATGACGGGCAAATCGATCTCCGTGCGGATAATGCATCAGTCACTATTGGGGATGCGGTGTTTGGAAACGTACCTGATCAGGGTTCAGGTACAGGAAATTATGATACCTTTCTGGCGGTAGGCGGTAATGAAGGTGTTGTCGACGGATTTAACACCGATGCTGTTTCGCAGGATGCGAATGCGAATCCAGACGATCTGGGTGACATTGATCTGGCTAAAACTGAAACATTTCAACTGGGGCAATTGACGGTCGTCGAAGTTGACGGTGTTCAATATTATGAGTTCCGCTACGATTTGAACGAACCCAATAACGCCAATGACGGCGAAATTACGCTGGAAACCTTTACGCTTTATCATTCTGATAGTGGCGATATCATCGACAGGGCGACACTTGAAGATGGCGTTACCGCCACACAGGTCTATGATATGGATGAAGCTGCGGGTGAGGATGTTTATCTGCGCCTCGATGAAAACTCCAACGGCTCAGGTACAGATGACTATTCCGTTTTGATCCCCGTTTCGGCTTTTGAAGGCGTTTCGCCGGATGCATATGTCTATCTTTATGTCGAAATGGGACGTCAGAGCCCGCCGGAAAATTTGACCGAAGAAGGTGGGTTTGAAGAGTGGCGCGCAGACCTTGGCGCCAGCACGATTTATGGGTTCAAATTTGAAGATGTCAATGGTGATGGGGTCTACAATACCGATGACGGCGACTACGCCAAGGAAGGTGTAACCTTATTCCTTGATGAAGATGGAGACGGTGTCCTTGACGATGGTGAGCAGTCTGTCGTTACGGACGAGTTTGGTAATTATCAATTCATCGGTGTTTCCGCTGGGGCCTATACGGTCACAGAGGTCAGTCCGGGCGAAGGATATGAAGTTACAACAGGTTATGAACAGGTTTTTGAAAACGGAAACATCGCCATAACCACGGTCAATGTTGATGCCAGTAATTTCGAAGTTGCTGATATTGGTAACTTTTTACCAGATCCGGATATTGCAATTATTAAAGAGGTCATCTCTGTTGATGGCGTCCTAATTTCTGATGTTCCGGGTGCCGCGGTTGACGAAGCGGGTGACATCATCAATTATCGTATCTCCGTTACGACCGGAGACGGAAATGTCGCACTGACAGGTGTTACGGTATCTGACCCCTTATTAGCGGATCTGGCATTCATTACTGGTGACACAGATGGCGACAATGAATTGGATGTCGGCGAAACCTGGATTTACGAAGGTAGTTACGCGGCACAACAATCCGACATTGATACAAATGGTGGCGGTGATGGCGATATTGATAACACAGCGACTGCAGACAGCAATGAAACGGATTCTGTGAATGACAGTGCCGAAGTGCCTGTTATTCAAAATCCTGTTCTGTTGATCGACAAGCGCGTCGTTGACGTAGGCGGCGATGGCGCTGCTGGCGTGGCCG
>JAHDDX010000100.1 GCA_020629135.1 Hellea sp. | reverse complement strand
CCCATATACATGCCCATTTTTTCAAATGGCAGCGCATCCGCCAGGATCGCATAAGGTAAGGTCAGCACACAGGCCCAGACAATGCCGATACCGGTGGCGCAAATCCAAAATAGCTTGGGGTTTCCTACAAAATATAGAGATGCGAAACTAAGCCCTCCAATGACGAGAGACAGGGCATATGTAGGCTTCAACCCAATGGCTTTAACAATTAGCGGAATTAAGAGACTGAAGCCCCAGGCGACCAGACTATATAGCGCGAAGATGTTGTTAACAGAAAGACTTCCTTCTCCATAGGCTTCTGATGACGGATCCGTTGTTCCAAAGTAATGGGAGGTGATCGCTGGCGTGAGATATATCCAAAGAATGAAAAAGGCGAACCAACTCGTAAACTGGACGGCGGCCAGACGTTTCATGACTTTTGGCATTGTCGCCAAATCGTCTAGCACGGTTCCGATCATATTGGACTTCCCGCCATTCTTCAGACGAAAACCATTATAGAGGAACATCGCCCCAACAATCATGACCCCTGTCGCAAAGACGATAAATTGCTTATCCGTTTCAAAAAGATAGATCAGCGCTTGAAGCGCAAATCCGGCCACAAGTAAAATGACGCCCCAAAGCGTGAAAAAACCAGGCTCTGGAACCGGTCTCTCAATCTGTCGTCTTCTCGCGTTTTCCGAGGTGTCGGCTTTCTCAAAAGCCTTCAGTGTTTCCGGATCATATTCCTTGCTGGTTAGAATGGTCCACAACACGGAGAGGAACAATAAAACTCCACCGATGATAAAGGCATATTTCACAGAATCAGGCACCTGGTTTTCCGCTGCCGTATTGGCAAATCCGGCTTGCGTCAGAAAATTGGGAAGCTTTGAGGCGAGCCATCCGCCCGCGCCAATCATAAATCCTTGTAATGCATATCCAAGCGTTCGTTGTTTGGAATTTAGATTATCACCGACAAAGGCCCGAAAAGGTTCCATCGATATATTAAGCGCCGCATCCAAAATCCAAAGTGAACCCGCCGCCATCCAGAGATAAGGCGAGTTGGGCATGACAAACAAAGCGATACTGGCAAGCAACGCTCCGACAAAGAAATATGGGCGACGACGCCCGAAGCGGCCCCAAGTCTTATCGGAGAAATAGCCGACAATCGGCTGTACAATCAGCCCGGTGATCGGGCCTGCTAACCACAGCAAAGGTAAAGCATCCAAATCGGCGCCCAGGCTCTGAAAAATCCGACTGGCATTGGCGTTTTGCAGGGCAAACCCAATCTGCAATCCAAAAAACCCGAAGGCCATATTCCAGATTTGGAAAAAGGTCATCAACGGTTTGTGATTGGACGAACCGCCTGCTATTTGTGTTGAACCGGCCATAATTTCCCCTGATATTGTGTTTTGCAATTTTATGCAATATTTTCATAATATTTGCAAATTGAATTTTTGGCGCTACAAAGAGCTATGAGTTTAAAACGCTTCAAATACCTATTGGCGCCAATTATGTTGGCAGGCTTTACGGCGTGTCAGTCGGATCAATCCGTCAATACCATTCAGTCCAGAATAGTCGACTTTATTGAAGCCAATCAGGTCGACAGTGCTGCCCATTGGGTCCGGAAGGAAATCGTCTTAATACCCTCGTCGGTCGCGGGAGACAAATTTCGTTTGGTCGAATTCCCGAACGGATTGGAACAGGGGATGCCGGATACCGTGATAAATCTTTCGCCATTGGTGATGCCGAAAAACATAGCCGAAAGCCTCCCCCACCTTAGAGGGTTTAATGCCTATCAAATAGATCCAAACCCCATCGACACCCGGTCACTTTTCCGGAGCCAGCTTGCGGTGATTGGATTTTCAGACGGACATATCAACTCTATAAATCGCGTGCAATTTCCCCATGCCTTAGATGATTTTTACACGTCAGGCGAAAACGATGCAGACGAGGTGGATGATTTAGGGGCAAATGTTTCAACCGATCATATCAATTTCAAAGTCTGGGCACCAACGGCGCGGGATATGTCTTTGGAAGTTTATAACTCTGATTTGTTGCCTATGGACTCTTTTAAGATGGCGTATGATGCGGACAGTGGGATTTGGTCCGCGAAGACAACGAAGTCGGATGCCCTTACTTATTACCGTTATAAACCAACCATATTTCATCCAGAATCGGGCCAGATTGAAACCTATGAAGTGACAGATCCCTACTCACTCTGCCTGTCGGCTAATAGCGCGTTTAGCTGTGTTGTGGATTTGAATGCCCCGGACACCAAGCCGGAGGGTTGGGACAGCCACACGTCTCCGTCACTCGCCGCCCCCGAAGAGCAAATCATTTACGAGGCTCATATCGGAGACTTCTCGGGACGGGATGCTTCGACACCGAAACAGGACCGCGGAAAATATAACGCCTTTCAACATTCCGGGTCAGCGCCGATGCGTCACCTGGCGGAGCTTGCAGAGGCCGGCCTCAATACGTTTCATATATTGCCGGCCTATGACATCGGCACGGTTCTCGAAAATCCTGGCGAGCCTATAGTCCTTACGGAAACAATTAAAACGGCCTGTACAAAGCTGGGTGAACCCGCCGGTTTTTGTCAGACCGACAATAACGACCGGACTTTGATTGAGCTTCTGAGCAGCTTCGACCCGCTATCGGGTGACGCCCAGGCTGTCATCGAAGCCATCAATGAGGCGGATGATTTCAACTGGGGTTATGACCCGGTCCATTATACCGTACCAGAGGGCAGCTACGCTTCTGACGCCAACGGGCTGACCCGGATCGTCGAGTTTCGCCAGATGGTTCAAACTTTGCACGAAATGGATCTGCGGGTCGTCATGGATGTGGTTTATAACCATGCCTACAAGTCCGGTATGGAGCACCTCTCCGTGCTCGATAAATTAGTGCCAGGATATTACCACAGACGCCATCCCATCACCGGCGCCATCGAACAATCGACCTGTTGTGAAAATACGGCCACCGAGCATGCCATGATGGGTAAACTGATGACAGACTCGTTGGTGGCGTGGGCTCGGGATTATAAAATCGATGGGTTTCGTTTTGACCTGATGGGGCACCAGCCGCGCGATCTGATGCTCAAGGCCCGAGACGCTGTCCAAGAGATTGATCCCGACAACTATTTTTATGGCGAAGGTTGGAATTTCGGCGAAGTTGCCAATAATGCGCAGTTTCGTCAGGCCACGCAAACTGAACTTGCCGGTACATCTATTGGAACATTTACCGACCGCATGCGAGACGCTGTCCGGGGCGGTCGCTTTAATCATCAGGCCGACGATTTGCGCCGCGCTCAAGGCATCGGCAATGGCCAGTTCGTATCGCCAAATAACCTAAACCCAGATCCAGCCCGCGACGACTATGAAAATAATCTGGATATTTTACGACTTGGACTGGTGGGCAACCTGGCGGATTTTGAACTCATACAAAAAGACGGAACAACCGTCACAGGCAAAGATATACCCTATGGCGACGCCCCCGCTGGATACGCTCAGGACCCGGCCGATACCATCAACTATGTCTCCAAACATGATAATCAAACCCTGTGGGACAATCATCAATACCGCCTGCCCTATGACTTCTCGATCGAAGATCGGGTTAAATTACAAGTGCAATCCCTGTCTTATGTTTTACTCGGTCAGGGCATTCCGTTTATGCATATGGGCAGTGAGACTCTGCGCTCAAAATCGTATCTAAGAGACAGCTATAATTTCGGTCATTGGTTTAATCATGTGGACTTCACTTATCAGAGTAATAATTACAATGTCGGCCTGCCACCCGCCATAAAAGACAAAGTCAATTGGCCGATCATCCAAAACATTATTGCGGCCAATGAAGGCCGAGATACACCTTCGCCAGAACACATAAAATCCGCCAAAAACCAAGTAATGGATCTCATCCGCATTCGAAATTCATCCCCACTGTTTCGCCTGCAAACCGCCGAAGACATCAAGGCGCGTGTCCGGTTTTTAAACACAGGCCCGGATCAGATTGACGGCCTGATTGTTATGTCGATTGATGATGGGTATTGGGATCAAAATCTGGAGGACTTAGACGAAAGCTATTCAGAAATTTTGGTCGCTTTCAATCATTCGCCAAAAAATATAACCTATAATCTAGAAGGTGCCTCTGCTCTTTATCCTTTAAATCTGTCTCTCCCGAACACTTATGTATCAGAACAGGAATTAAATTTACCGGCATTTACAACGGTCGTCCTTGCCAGAAGATAAACCCCATAGAAAACCAACACTAAAACCTCCAAACACGACAAAGCATTCTGGCGCCTAAAAAAGTAACCGTTAGAATTTCCGTTTGCAATCAGGTGGCCGCCGTACTGGACATGATTCCTAGATCGAATTTCTCACTCTGCACTATCCAATCCGTCACCGGTGGTCGAGGTCACGCCGGCAACGGATTTAGGTGACCGCGACCATCCGAATGTGTCAAATCCGTTTTGCGCAAGGACTTTAGCAATGTGGCTGCCTATAGCGCCCTGACCCAACATACAGACTTTATAATCCGGCGCGAGCTGTGTTGGATAACGCTGCCAATTCTTTTGAGTTTGCTGGCGAAGTAATATCTCCATGCCACGCTGAAAATGTACCACCCAATAAAGTGTGTAGAGCGCCATATCATCGGCCATATTTGGATCGATGAGTCGAAAAATTGGCGCATCCGGTAATGATTTGTGTGCATCCAGATAATCCGTTCCGGAACCTAACGAGAAGACCGCTTTGAGGTTTGGGTAATTTAACAGATCGCCATCTGGATGTTTCCAGATTAAGGCATACTCTATTTCCGCCAGGTCAAAATCGCTCCCAAACTCAACAACCTTTCGATCTGGCAGATATTTGGCCAGCGCCGCCAGATATTTCTCATGCCAATGGCCGTCATTATTGAGAAGGATGGTCATTAAATTTTCAGATGATGAATTGAGGTCAGGTCAATCGGACCGGCAACTTTACCGTTAGGAAGTGCAAATCCACATTCAGCGCATAATTTGGCCCTTGGAGTCCTAAAAGGCTTGTCGCATTCCGGGCATAGGGCACCATAGTCCCTCATCCGAACAGCAAACAATTCTTGGTAAATATCTAGCCTATGCCCTGTGATTTCAAAATAAATTTGCAACCCTTCAGGCGCACCTATTTTTTCATACCATTCCTTGGCTTCCCTAAGTCCTTTACCGGTTTTTTCACGATGATCCTTGATGGCTTGAATAGGATTTAACATTACTGGCGCAATTTTCGCCCATTCATATTCGTCCAACAATGGAACGTCCTTCTTGAACTTATAGCTATAAACTAAGTAGGCCATTTCATCGCTAGTTCCGGATAGATTTCCCGTGATCGAGCAGGCCAATGATGCGTTCCTGCGTGGCCGGAGTTTTAGCAAGAATGAGGAAAGCGCGACGTTCGGCATCTAGCAGGTCCTGCTCGCTCCATTCTGTACCCGGTTCGACGTCTCCACCCGTCAGGATACGCGCAAACTCCGTCGAGACAACTGCATCATGGGGAAAGAGTTTCTTCTTGGCGACCATGTCATTGGCCCAATTGACCATTATATCAAACATAGGCTTACCGGCCATTTTCAGCTTAGGACGATCAAAACCAACCTGTTCGGATCCGTCTTTGATAGCGGCCATGGCCTCAGAAAAAAGCCGGTCGCGGTTATTGACGTAACGGTCATTGGGGCGGAGCATGGCCATATCCCGGGCCAGAACGGGCGAGCTGGCCGTCTTGCCATAGCCGAGCGCCATATAGGCTTCCCAGGCCGCCGCTTCCATGTCGCATTCCTTGGCCGCCAGCCAGCGATAGAGAGTTTCTTTACAGCCGCCCCCGCCGGGAATGAGACCAACACCGGACTCCACCAGCCCCATATTGGAATTGGCATGGCAGATGACCTGTTTGGCATGAAGGACCACTTCGAAACCGCCGCCTAGCGACAGTCCTACAGGCGCTGCAATGACTGGGAATGGCGCATTTGCCATTTTTAAACCTGTCTGCTGGAAATGGTCGAGGAATTTGTCCATGCCCGCCCAATCTTCGGCTTCGAAATAAGAGCGCACTTCGCGCAGGTCGGCCCCGCAGGAAAAGTGCTGCGCATCATTATGGACAATGAGCCCGTCGAGCCCCTTGTCGCTGACATGGTCGATGGCTTTGTCGAGTATCTGCATGGACTGAGAGCCGAGCGCATTCGCCTTCGAATGAAACTCAACCAAAGCCACACCATCGATTTCGTAGGCAGAAGCCGCGTCATTTTCAAAAATCGGCGAGAGGGTTTTCTTGCGGTCGTTAAAGCGCATCGCCCCTTCGGGACGTGTTATGGGCAATGATCCGCCACCATATTTCAGCGAGCCCAACTCACTGTCTGTTTTATAGAACGTCGTTCCCGCGGCCTGACGCAAAAATTGCGGAACGTCGCGCTGTTCTTTTTCCAGACGCTCAATCAAATAGTCTACACCGATATCATCCATGAGCTCAAACGGCCCTTTGATCCAGTTATAGCCCATTTTCATGGCGTCATCGACGGCGACGGGCGTCTCACCGACTTCCGGGATGAGACCTGCTGAATAGACCAATACCCGCGACATGACCTGCCACGCATAATCGCCATAACGGCTATCGTCTTCGAGTATATGGATAATGCCCTCTTTTTCGGCCTTCGCTGCGGGACCGTGGACAAATCCGGCGACGGGTTCATAGTCGCCCGTTTTGAGATTGATGACTTGTTTTTCGCCGTCTTGCGTACGGTAGAAACCCTGCCCGGACTTCCGACCCTTTTGGCCATTGGCAATCATGTCCGCCATTAATGGTAATTTGGTTCCAAATGTATGGAAGTCATCCTCTTCCGGCAGAATGCTCACGAGACTAGCCGCCACATCCGACATGAGGTCGATACCAATCAAATCATAGAGCCCAAACACGCCTGTCTTCGGGATGCCCATAGGGCGACCAAAGATACCGTCAGCTTCGGTTGGCGACAGGCCCATATCATTGGCAATATGCAGCGCCGTTTGAATAGCGTAACAGCCCACTCGATTACCGAGAAAGCCAGGCGTATCCTTGCAGGGCACAACGCCTTTACCCAGCTGCTCATCACAGAAGGCATGAAGCTCTTCCATAATGGCGGGGTCAGTATCCTCGCCTGAGACAAGTTCAAGCAGCGGCATCATCCTAACCGGATTAAAGAAATGCGTAATGGCAAAACGTTTGCGGAAATCCAACGGCATATCTTCGACCAAGAGCCGGATCGGAATGGTCGAAGTATTGGAGCTAATGATAGCCTTATCGTGGCAGACATCATCGAGCTTTTTGTAGAGGTCTTTTTTGAGATCAAGCCGTTCAAGAATAGCCTCGGCGATCCAGTCGCATTCCGCCAGCTTGGCAAAATCATCACGGATATTACCGACGGTAATGAGCTCTCCCGCTGCCGGACTTAGGACGCCCGGATTACTAGGGTTCGTCACCCGGTCTTTGCCACGCTGAGCCAGCGCGTTGACATCGTCCCCATCACTCGGAAGGTCCAAAAGCAAAACTTCAATGCCTGCATTGGCGATTTGTCCTGCAATCCCGGCGCCCATGGTGCCTGCCCCGATAACAGCTGCTTTCTTTATAGCCATAATATTCCTCTTATGCGGCGGCTTGATTTTGCACGGATGAAATGAAAGCGCGTAACGCTTCAAGTGTCTTCTTTGGCGCCTCAATAGGCAACATATGCCCATATCCGCTAATGATGACGGGTTTCACCCCCATAGCTTCTGCGAGTTTTAAGCCAGCCTTAAGCGGGGTCATCTTGTCTTTATCTGCGAGAATACAACAGCCCGGAATATCACCCAGTGACATCACCGCATCGGCACCGGCCGTGTAATCAGCGCAGGCCTGAAGGTCGACAGCGAGAGGATTGCGGCTCATGATGGCCCGACCAATGGCGATGGGTTGCATGCCCGGCACCGCACTGCGGCCATTATGGGCCTGAGGTCCAAAGCCCCAATTGACCATCATATGGGCAGCTTTCGCAGAGCTTTCTTTAGCCGTATCAATCAGCGCCTGATTAACGGGGATGGCAGCAGCGGTCCCGACAGCACAGAGTGATGAAACACGGTCCGGATTGTTCTTGGAAAATTCCAGAGCGGTCAAAAACCCTTGGGAATGTCCCACTAGATGCGCAGACTTAACATTGGCGGTGTCCAGATAGTCTGAGAGCCAAGCCGCGCTGTCCTCAATAGTGGCACATGCTTCCCCGCCTGACAGGCTATGCCCCGGCAGGTCTGGTGCCAGCACGGAATAACCATGATAAGCGAACCAACGGGTTTGGAGCGCAAAGCCTCTGTGATCCAAACCACTGCCGTGAATAAAAACGACCGTCGGTAAAGCTGGGTCGAACGTCTTACCGCCCGTCGCGGAGAAGACTTCGTGATTATTGACGGTCAATCTCATGAGGCAACTCTTGAAGCGGCTTTCAAGCCTTTGGCGAAATCGGCCTG
>JAHDDX010000014.1 GCA_020629135.1 Hellea sp. | reverse complement strand
TCTTCATCGCGATCTCCTTAAGATACAATAGTCCTTAACGTCCCGTCCCTGAACGTTCGCTGAAAATATAGGGATAATTTCGGGAAAATCCAATCAAATGACTGTTATTCTTTTGTCACCGAATGTGACCTGGCGCGCGCACCATGCCAATTCAACGCCGCCCAAAACAAGAATATCAAGCTTAAAACCCATATAAATAAGGCACTTAACACCCAATTCCCGCCGAGCGGCACCCATAATCCGGCCAAGCCCGTCCAAGGCAGCACTAATAAGGTTGTTAACAGGGATCGACGCCGGGTTGGACCTGACCCACGCGCGGACCTAGCGCCCATAAATATGGAAATCAGTGGTCCGTAAGCCAAAAGTCCCGCTCCAAAGCAAAGGAAAAATGCCGAGATGAGATGCCAGACCCCCTGATCATTTTCCCAAAACCCGGCAAACATGACCGCGCAAAACACAAGCACGCCTATGATTGCGCCAATAGATAACACCTCAATGAAACGCGCCCAACGCTGAAAAGGCGTTGTCGGACTTTTTGAAATGCTGGAATGTTCAGGCGGATAGACCGGGTGCAAGCGCTCGCGGTTGGGATCATCCATCAACCATTTCCTTCGCTGCGTTGATCCGGCTCAAAAGTTTTACTGACTTTAAGCAATTTGATCTGATTGCGCTGACGTTCCAGAATTTCAAACCGGTAGCCATAATATGAAAAGGTCTGCTTTTCCTCGGGAATGGTCTGGCTTTCGTGAATAACCAATCCTGCAATCGTCACGGCCTCCTCATCCGGCAATTTCCAGTCCATAGCCCGGTTGAGGTCCCGGATCGGGATATCTCCTCGAATGGTAATCGACCCATTCGCATGACGGATTAAGCCTTCCAATTCCTCGTCATATTCGTCCTGAATGTCGCCCACAATTTCTTCAATGATATCCTCAAGCGAGATTACCCCCATCAGCGCGCCATATTCATCAACGGCAATAGCGAAATGCTCGCGCTTTTGCTGGAAGGCGCGTAATTGCTGCACGACCGAGGTGGTTTCCGGCACAAACCAGGCATCACGCATCATGCGCTTAATATTCAGTGCTTCGAAATCCCCGCCGTTTTTATGCAGGGCTTTGAGCATGTCCTTGGCATGCAAAACGCCAATGACATTGTCTTGATCCTCGGTCCAAACGGGCAATCTTGTATGACCACTGGCCAGTACTTCTTTGACGATCTGACCCGGCGGTAGGTCTCCGTCGACCATGATAATATTTTTACGGTGGACCATCACTTCTTCGACGGTCAGATCATCCAGTTCCAAAACCCCAATGATCTGATCTCGCGCGCCCTTTGCAACGCCGCCTTCCTGCATATGCAAATCCACGGCACCGCGAATTTCATCGGCCGCCGTCCAAGGCGACGCATCTGAACGCACGCCAAACATGCGTAGGACTGCATTTACGATCGTCTGCACCAAGGCCACAATCGGCGCAAAAATCGCGACAATGAAATTAACTGGGCGCGCCACCCGCAAAGAGGCCCGGTTTGGGTGGGTAATAGCATAGGTTTTGGGAAGGACCTCGGCGAAAATAAGGATCAAGATTGTCATGACAATCGTTGCGGTCGCTTTGGCCATTCCTGTGTCGCCAAAAAGCTGAGCCATGATCCCGGCCATCAATACCGAGGCTCCGATATTGACCATGTTGTTACCGAGCAGCAATGCACCAATCAAACGCTCGCGTGTCGCCAAAAGTCGGGCGACAATCCCCGCACTTTTATTTCCGTCTCGCTCGGCAGCATGAATACGCGCCCGCGACGCCGCCGTCAGCGCCGTTTCAGATCCAGAGAAAAATGCGGAAACGACCAATAAGCATAAAACGATGATGGAGGTTGTAATAATTTCAGGGCTCATGAGTGTTTCAAGCATAGGTTTTTGCCAAATGGGCGAGATAGGTTTTGACTTCGGTTTGATCCACGCCTTTATCAATAAAGGCGTCTCCAATAGCGCGGGCCAGGATAAGGGTCAAAGCCCCGCCCTCATTTTTCTTGTCCTGCATCATATGTTTTAACAATCGGTCAGGATCTCTTAGCCATTGCGATACATCTGATATGCTGGTCAGGCCCGTCTTAGATAGATGTGTTTTTATCTGATCAGATGCGTTTTCATCACATAAACCTTGCCGGACTGAAAACTCAAAGGCCATGGCCATACCGGCACTGACAGCCTCGCCATGTAATAAATCAGATCCATATCCTGCTTCGGCCTCTAAGGCGTGTCCAAATGTATGGCCCAGATTTAATAAGGCTCGTTGCCCGCGTTCGCGTTCATCGGCGGCAACAATATTGGCCTTTGTCCGACAGGATGTGGCCACGGCTTGGGATAACGCTTCTGAGTTCAAGGCCAATACATTTTCACCCTGGTCTTCCAGCCAGTTAAAAAATTCAATGTCACCTAGCAGGCCATATTTCAGGACTTCCGCATATCCCGCTTTCAATTCCCGGTCCGGCAAAGTGGACAAAACATCGACATCGGCAATCACGATTTTTGGCTGATAAAAAGCGCCGACCAAATTCTTGCCCGCGGGTACATTAATAGCGGTCTTACCCCCGACAGAACTATCGACCTGGGCCAATAAAGTCGTGGGCACTTGCACAAATTGACATCCCCGCTTGTAAACGCTCGCGGCAAAGCCTGTCAGATCGCCGATAACGCCGCCGCCAAAGGCCAAAAGCGTATCATTGCGGTCCAAGCCCTGCTCGAACATATCGTCGAGAACCTGCTGCAATGTCTCAAAGCTTTTCTGCGCTTCTCCAACCGGAAGAACGGTTACTGAAATAGCGCGCTCCAAGGCATAAAGCCGCGATTTGTACAGATCAAAAACCGTTTCATCGGTCACGATATGGACCTTGCCGTCTCCAATAACCGGGTCAAGCCAGTGCCCCAGATCCACAAGCAAACCAGGCCCGATAACGATATCATAGCTGCGCGACCCTAGGGGCACTTTGACAATGATTGGAAAATTATCGCTCACAATATTATCCGGATATGCTGACGTCATGCGATTGCTGACAAGAGCGAAGATGTTTTTCAACCGCACGGATAACCTTATTGACCGTCCGGTGGTGGGGGCCCCTGGCGATCGGAACCGTCACATGGGCCGTGGCATAAATCGGATAACGGATATCCATAAGTTCGCGCATTTTCGCCTTCGGGTCCGCCACTTGCAAGAGTGGGCGGGTGTTTTTGCGTGAAACCCGTTCCATAATGGTTTCGAAATCCCCTTTGAGCCAAACCGTAATCGCGTGTTCGTTTAAAATTTTCCGGGTTTCCTCGGGAATAAAGGCGCCGCCACCCGTTGCTAATATTTTAGGACTACCGTCAAGCAAACGCTTGACGACCCGTTTCTCACCCGCGCGAAAGGCCTCTTCGCCATGGTCACGAAAATAACCGGCAACAGTTCGACCTGACGCTTGTTCAATTTCTTCATCCGAGTCGTAAAAGGGCAATTCAAGCCGTTTGGCCAGTCGCCGACCTACTGTCGTTTTTCCCACACCCATGAGCCCGACCAGGGCAATGGTGTGTGCGCTTAACGCGCTATTTTTCGCCGGCATAATGTGCCTTTTAATCCTGACATTCAAACACCTGCATTTTAAACAAGCGTTTTTGAAAATTTTGCTTAATATGTGCGCAAATCGTCCTATGCTCAAGATGATATCAAAAATAATCAGAGATTATCGATGAAAAAATTATTGATCGCCCTTTTGATACTGGCCGTGATTTTCGGCGGCGCCTTCATGTTTTTACTGTCCCAGGCTACGCCCGATAAAGCGCCAAGCGAAGAGGTAACAGTCGAAATAGAAACGCCGCGAGCGCGTTAGACCTATGAAGAAAATTCTGCTTCTTACTGTGCTATGGCCGTCTTTGGTCTGGGCCCAGGATATTCAGGTCGATCAGCTTCAAAGCGCGTCGCCGTTTCAGACGGGCACTCTGACAAGCGCTGAGGGGGGACTCGATCAGTCCTTATGGCAAGGTACAAGCGCCGATTTAGCCGTTCAGTTGCTCGATGACATTAACGGCCGGTCCTATCATCCCGTGGCACGAGACCTGGTGCGGGCGGCGCTTTTATCACCCGGCGTGCCACCACAATCGACCGACGTGGATATTGCGGCACAATTTCAAAAGGCCCGTATTCAACACGCCATTTCTCTTGGCGAGATGAATGCGGTTCGCACCATAGCCACGCGGGCGCCTGAGCTGGCATCAGATCGCCGGCTTTCCGCGGACCTGGCCTTATTGTCCGGCGATAATGTCGGTGCCTGTTCCATCGCGGACGGCGTATTGGACGGGCGCAGCGATGCGGAGTGGGCCAGTCTGCGGGCCTTTTGCCATATTACGCGCGGTGAAATTGCCGCCGCCGAGCTTACGACCGATCTGCTACGGTCAGATGGTTACAAAGACCCAGTGTTTTATAGCCTGATCCAGAAATTGAGCGGTGCTCCCGGCACTCCCAATCTCAAAGATCTCGCCAACGACCCCTTGCATATTGCGATGATGAGCGAGGCCGATCTAAGCTGGCCCAAAGGCAAACGCCCTGTCGCCTCATTCGCGCAAGATGCTTTAAATGAAAACACTGCCCCGTCCGCGCGGTTAGAGGCGCTATTTGCCGCCGGCGCCGGCTTATCCGACACACAGATCACCCAGATCCTTGAAAGCCTGGGCCGATCCACCAATGAAGATGGCCTCGCCGGTGGAACGGTGCTGAGCTATGATGATGCGATTGCCGCCCCGCCCCCGGTCGCCATTGGGCGATTATATGATGTGGCCCGGTTCGGATCATCCGGTATTAGAGAACAAGCCATTTATGAGATTTTACACCGGGCCAATATCGGCGGAGGATTTGACCGTTTTGCTGCATTTCTCGCCCCGCTTTTAGAGCCCGTTCCGGCGCAAACCCAATGGGAGATCAATTCGGATTTGTTTTTAAAATCGGCCTTGAAGCGGCGGGACCTGTCGGCCTTGCAGCAGATTTATAATATTTTAGGCGACAAAGACCCCGGGCTGCAGGCGCGAATTGCTTTAGCCGCCGATGCCATGGGAAATGGATTTTTTGGCGGCACGCCGGGCATTGATATCGAAGATCGCATCGCAAAATCCGGAGCGGTTCAAAAACGCGCCATTCGTGACGCCTATCTGGCTTTTGCGCTTGGCGCGAATTTATCTGACGATGTTGTTATGGCCCTGCAGTCTCAGCCGGTTCTGCGGCGGCGTTTTGACCCTCGGATTATTGGTTTACAATCTGCAGCCCGGAAACAGGCACGCGGCGAAGCGGCCCTATGGGCGGCTCAGATCCTAAGAGACGGCCCTGAAAAGCTGGACGACCTGACTTTGTTCCATGTGATCTCGGGCCTGCATAGCGCAGGCCTATATGATCAGGCCGGACAAATTGCGGCGATCGATTTTTTAGGTGGCCCGCATCAATGACCCCTGCACGCGCGACTGACAGTTTTCTCGATATGATGAGCGCGGAACGCGGCGCCTCTGACAATACGCTTTCGGCCTATCGGCGCGACCTGACGGATTGGCAAAGCACCTTAAAATCAAGTGGACAAAACCTGATGACCGCCGGTACCGGGCACCTTGAAGGGGTCTTGGCCAAATGGGCTCAAAATGGACTGGCGCCATCAACCTCGGCCCGCAAGCTGTCTTCCGCGAAACAGTTTTACCTGTTTTTACAGCTTGAGGGCCTGCGCAGCGATAATCCGGCGCATAATCTGCGCGGCCCGAAATTAGGACGCCCCTTGCCCAAAGTGCTGAGCCAGGACGATGTCGACCGTTTGTTTAAAGTCGCCGAAGAAGACGGCTCCCAGCGCGGTGTGCGCATGTTGTGCATGTTGGAAATTTTATATGCGGCCGGGCTTCGGGTATCGGAACTCGTGAGCCTGAAACTGACGACGGTGAAACGCCGCGATGGATGTTTGTTGATCAAAGGCAAAGGCGGACGGGAACGCATCGTACCTCTGACTGAAGCCGCCAAAAAAGCAATCAAGTCCTGGCTGAAAATCCGTGAAAAGACCTTGCCCGATAATCCGGCCTCCCGCGAACTTAGCCAGCCTTTCCTGTTTCCATCCCGCAGCAAAAGCGGCCACGTGACCCGGGAGCGTTTTGCTCAGCTATTGAAAGTTCTCGCCGGCGCCGCAGGGCTCGACAGCACAAAAATATCCCCTCATGTCCTGCGCCATGCTTTTGCAACCCACCTCCTGGCAAATGGCGCTGATATTCGCAGCGTCCAGAAATTGCTTGGCCACGCAGATATTTCCACCACTCAGATTTACACCCATGTCCTGGATGAGCGCATGAAAGCCCTGGTTTTTGATATGCATCCCCTGGCCAAAAAGGATTAGGCAGCGGCATATGGTTTTGGCTTGGGCGGCTGCGGAAAAAATTTTGACGTTCGCTGCATATAATCCACATATTCCGGACGTTGCGACAGTGTCTTTTCCAAATGATCGGCACCTGACACCCTTATTAGACAATAGGTCATAAATAGCGGTCCAATTGCACTCAACGCACCGAAAGCGGTCGAACAGACGATAATGAAATATCCCCACCACAAGGTTGCATTGCCAAAATAGTTCGGATGACGGGAATATCTCCACAACCCCTTATCCATGACCTTACCGGTAACTTCGGGTCCTAGAGCTTTACGCTTATACTTAAATTTCGCGAGCTGGATATCTGCAAGGCCTTCATAAACAATCCCAAACAAACATATGGTTGCCCCGATTACGGCCCATATCGACATTTTGGTTTCATATGCGGTTCCGCTCGCCATACCAACGACTATCGGCAGAGCCACAATCAGCATTGCAAGGGCCTGAAAACCATAAATTTTAAACAGCAGGTGAAATGGCCATGTAGCCTTGGATTTGCCCTCGCGCATTTTTGTATATCGCGGATCTTCGCCATGCCCGATATTGCGCCAAAAAATATAGGTTGAATAGCGTATTGCCCAGACAATAGGCAACATCGTTAAAACCCAAAGATAAGTCGACATATTGGCGTTTAAATTAAGCCAAACGGCACAGACAATCGCGACCAATGCAAAACCCAGTCCCCAGACCAAATCAATCACACTGGCATCATCCGTTAACAAGGCGACAATCCAGATAAAAATCATCAGAGCAATAATCGTCAACGCGGCGACACTAAGTAGAGATAAAAATAATGACATCATTTGCTTATCCCCATTAACTTACGGGCGCGCTTGGGCTCTCGGGTTTCGGCGCCAATCCATATGCCAAAAAACTGATCTCGAAATCCTGACCATTCGATCTGACATGACAAAGCATCATTTAAATAAAAACTGGCCTTGTTTGGACCTTCACTAATGCCTGTCAGAATATCTCCTTTTTTAACATCAGGAAAACATTGCTGCAAAGATTCACGAAGGGGTTCGATATCACTCTTTTTCTGATTAGACAGACGGGCCATCTCATGAATGCTCGCCCCAACGATTTGATCAGATGAGAAATTACGGCGATAACGCAAAGTCAACGCAAAGCTATCTTCTATGGAAAACCCTTCGGACGGACCGCAAAGGGCAGCATCATAAAGTTTAATGAAAGCGCGCTTATAGGTCGTCTCTCCAAACAAGTTCATTTCTGAATTTTCGATCGGAGACGCAATGCAAGCAGCTACTGCCGTTGTCAGGACCAAATTAAACATGGGACATCTCCACGTGAATGACATTCGTGTTTAGATTGTTTTCAAATGCGGCGGCACATATTTGCATATAGTAACGCCAACTTCGGATAAACGGCGTGTCATAGCCTAGTTTTCGAATCTCAGCTTCAGCATTTTCGAACCGAAAAAACCATTCCCGTAAGGTCCGCGCGTAGTCTTTCCCAAAACGGATCATATTATCGACTTGGAGACCCACTTGGGCGGCATGTTCCTCGATTTGACCGGGTGAAATCAACATGCCGCCGGGAAAGGTATATTGTCGAATAAAATCTGATTGGTTCTTATAGGTTTCGAACTGTCGGTCTTCGACTATTATGGCCTGCAGCGCAATTTTACCGTTATTTGTCAAACGGGACTTAAGCGTGCGAAAATAATCCGGCCAATATTTAAGGCCAACGGCTTCAATCATTTCAATCGAAACAATACCGTCAAACTTGCCGCTCGTATCACGATAGTCTGTCAATTGAATATTGGCGCGATCACCCAATCGTCTTTGCGCAAATTCCAATTGCGATGGAGAAATGGTAATTCCTGTAACGTCTGCGCCGGCATTTGCCGCATGTTCTGCGAACCCACCCCAACCACATCCTATTTCGAGGATCCGATCACCGGCGGGCTCAATCATATTGAGAAGACGTTGATATTTGTTGGATTGAGCATGTGAAAGCGACGTCGCATCTCCATATAGCGCAGAGGAATAAGTCATGGTTTCATCTAACCAAAGTTGATAAAAATCGTTTCCGACATCATAATGAGCTTGAATATTTTTTCGACTGCCCCTCCGACTGTTGCGACGGATAAGACGATCTCGCATAATCGAGATGAGCCTAAATAATGTTGACCCTTTTTCATGGGTTCTCATCATTTGCTGATTAGCAAGAACCAAGAGAATAAGGCTTTCCACACTTGAGCTATCCCATAATCCGTCAACGTAAGCTTCGCCTAAGCCAATGTCCCCGCGGGTCGCAACAGCTTTGATAACGGACCAATCATGCAAGACAAAATCAGCATAGGGCGCACCGGACCCAAAAGTCGATCTTTCTCCTTCTGGCGAAATGAAATACAATGTCCCAACTCGAATTTGGTCACATATATTATACAAAGCCTGCTTGAACGGATTGCGGATCATCGCGATATCCTTTCAGATTTCTGTTCCGGAGCACGTCGGTAAACCGCACCTTTGAGTTTCAGTTTTACGGCCTGCCAATGGATCAAAAAAATCACACGCATTGCACCAAAGGGCTTGGTTAAAAAACTTCGAATTAAAGTAAGTCGGGTCAGCGGCACTACCCTGCCGGTCATATTTGCAAACACGCCCTCTTGGTCGTTTTGATGATCGATAACGATGTGAAATCGATCTGCACGAAGATCAAATTTGAACACATAATTTCCTTTGACCGACTGAAAGGGCGAGACATGGAAAAGCTTTTGCGCTTTAATTTTATCAGACGTTTCAATAGGTCTCAAATCGGCATGATGAACCAAATAGCTATGCCTTTGCCCAACCGTATTGTTAACCTCAGCAATTACCGCCCGAAGATTTTGTGATGTGTCATAAAATGCCCAAAAACAGACCGGATTGAAAATATACCCCAAGCATCTCGGCTGCGTGATCAATTCAATTTTTCCATCACAGACATCTTCAAATCCATATTCCCGTGCAATCCGGCACGCGTAAACCTGCAAGTCACTCCCGTCACCATGATCTCCGGCGTTAAAGGAAAAAAGGCCGCCTTTGCCTGCACGCAACCAGGGGAGAGGGCTGCGTGCAGGAGGACGCACCGGTACAATCAAACTATCGAAATTATAGCGAAATGCATTTTCGATTTGACCGTGCCGGGCATGAAAAGTCTGACTTTTAATCCATCGAATATTAGCGGCGTGGATCATCACGCGACTTTGCGATATTTAGTATTTTTTATCAGGCGGGCAATTTCATATCCACTGGATAGACCGTCTTCGTGGAATCCATAGCCACAATAAGCACCGCAAAACCAAGTCCGATTTTGTCCCTGAATTTTTTGAATTTTTTGTTGAGCTTTCAGGGCAGATAAATCAAATTGTGGATGAGCCAGGGTCGTTATGTTATAAATTTTTTCTTCCGCAATGGGCGTCTGCGGGTTTAAGGTGACAAATATGGGTGTATCCTTAGGGATATCCTGGAGCAGGTTCATCCAATAGGTAAAAGCATTATTGGCGTGGTCATCGCTGCTCCCTTTGTAAATCCAACTCGACCAGCAGTTACGCCGAACCGGCATTTGTCGTTCATCGAAATGCAGGACAACCTCATTGGGGCGGTACCGGATTTGCCCGATCGTAGCGACTTCATCCGGCGTCGGATCACTGAGCAAATTGATGGCCTGATCTGAATGGCAGGCGAAGATAACTTCGTCGAAAATTTCAGGGTCTGCCCCATATGCACGGATCTTCACACTACCATTTTTTCGGCACACTTCTTTCACTGCGGCATTTTTTCGAATGTCACATCCCTGAGCCTTTAAGACGCGCTCTAGACGTTCCACATAGACTTTCGATCCGCCGTCCGGCGTGTACCATTTCGGCCCATCCGACGCAGACAGCAGTCCATGATTTTCAAAAAACCGCAGCAAGCTTTCCGCCGGGAATTCCAAAATATCATCCGAAGTCGTACTCCAGATCGCCCCGGCCAGCGGACAAATATAGCGCCGAGTGAAGGCGTTCGACAAGTTGAGGAACCTAATAAGCTCACCTAGCGTTTGATCCGGCCCTGACACGGCCGCGCGCGCATGATTGTTGAATTTTATAATGTCACGCAACATTCGCCAGAACCGTGGATTAACGGCATTTTTAGGGTCTCCCAGAATTCGCCTGACATTCTGCAATCCATATTCAAATTTCCCATCATCAAGGCTGACGGCAAAGGTCATATTGCTTGGCTTAACCGGCACTTTCAAACGTTCAAACAAATCTACGAGATTAGGGTAGTTTTGGTAATTGAAGACCATGAAACCGGTATCAACCGGTATGTCCCCTTTTGGACCAGCCATAAGAGTACGTGCATGACCCCCTAAACGCTTGCGGGTCTCAAATAGGGTTACGTCATGATCTTCGGAAAGCGCCAAGCTTGCTCCCATACCCGAAATACCACCGCCAATGACAGCGATTTTTCGTTTTGACATCAAAGTGTGGAGGGGCGTGTCAATTGGCATGGGTGCAAAACTTTCATGTTTTGACCTCTTTACGGCTTCAATCTAAAATTGGATCACATTAAATCTGATCCGTTTTCAAACAATCTCCGTAATAATAATCATGAATGTCGAGACTCAGTCAAAGATTGTGCCTATAAACCTAGCGAGGCAACAAAAGGTTCGCCGCGCGATGACCGCACGCAAAACAGAGCAAGATCCGCCCCCTGGGACTGCCCAATATTGGGCGCTCCGAATGATCGCGATTGCCGAGAGATCGGACCGTTCCGCATTTCAAGAAATTTTTGATTATTACGGCCCTCGCATAAAATCCTTTTTGATCAAAAATGGGCAAACCGCTGGATTTGCGGAAGAAATCGCTCAGGAAACTCTGTTGACAGTTTGGCATAAAGCCGACCGTTTCAACCCAGCCTTGGCTTCGGTATCGACTTGGATTTTCACCATCGCCCGCAACAAAAAAATTGATCGCCTTCGTAAGGATTCGCGTCCCCTGCCCGATGTCAATGATCCGAGCTTTTCAAGAAGCGGCGATGTGTGCCCCGAGAAAAGCGCCTGGCACTCTATCAATGCAAATAAGGTGCATGTAGCGCTCAGTAAATTGCCAGCTGATCAAAGACAGGTTCTGGCAATGGCCTTCATAGAAGATAAAGCCCATGCCCGAATTTCAGAAACCCTGGGTATTCCGTTAGGCACAGTTAAGTCTCGAATTCGGATAGGCATGAACAAGTTAAGATCCTTGCTTGCTGAACAGAGCGGAGATTTCAGATGACCGTAATTAGTGCCCAGCATCACCCGACCGATGATGTTTTATTGACCTATGTTACCGGCGGATATGACACCGCCTTTAATCTGGTATTGGCAGCTCATATCAGTGTCTGTGTTCGCTGTCAGAACACGGTCGCCCTTCATCAGGATATTGGAGGTCATATTTTGGAAGAACAGACCGAAGCCGCCATGTCGATCTCGGCCACAGACCTGTTAAAAAAGAAACCGAAGCTTATTCCCAATTCGCTTAAGCATCGCGAACAGCGAAGTGAAGCCTTTAACACTTCAATTCCTGCAATATTGGGCGATTTTCTAGAAACAACGATCGACAATTTGAAATGGCAAAGGCTGTCACCAAGCCTGCGTCAGCATATCCTTAAAATGGATGGCAAGGCCGTGGCTCGGCTTTTGTGGATGGCCCCTGGTAAAGCAGTTCCACCACACGGTCACGGTGGTCAGGAAATGACGGTGATCCTAGCTGGTGGATATTATGATGGTGACACGGCCTATACCCGTGGAGACCTTCATTTTGCGGATCATGAAACCCCTCATATTCCGATTGCGATGGAAGACGGCCCCTGTCTTGTATTGGCGGCAACTGACGAACCCTTAAAGTTCCAGTCCTTTATTCCACGCTTGCTTCAGCCCTTTTTCAAAATTTAGATCGGTCGTTTAGGTAAAGGTAAATAGTACACACCAACGATCGCAATAGTCTTTAGCAAACAAGGGACCAGTGCATAGGTAAAAGCAAGCGCGCGGAGGGCGCTTTCAGGGTTGTCCGCACCCGGTACATACCCACTTCTGCCGACAAATATCAGTGCAATACCGGCCCCAGCCGCAAAAGCCATTTTTGTAATCAATCCCCACAACCCAAATGTTATTGCACCTTGTTGACCTCGTTCAGAGAGTTCTTTTGATAAAATGGCAGGAATTAAAGTCATGTCCGCTCCCAAAGCCGCGCCCGACAAAATGCAGATCAGATAAAATTGCCAAAAATCCGCCTCGCCTAGAAAAGCGGCCAAGATAAATGCCGGGATCACCAGACACATGCCGGTTAGCAGAACAAGTTTGACGGAATAATGTGCCGCTAAGCGCCCCCAAAGCGGTGCTGCTATGGCGGCACTTAAGAAAAAAACCAACAACATCGGTCCGGCGTGAAAATCCGAAACCAGACGGTCTTCTACGTAAAATAAAAACAAAGTTGAAGTCACGCCCGTCGGAACCGAATTGACAAATCCGAGCGCCATAATGCGACGCATATTCTTATAACGGAAAACATCAGCGAAATTAGACATCACCACGGCATTCGTTTGCGATATATGCCAAAGTGGACGTGAGAAAAAATAGCTCAATAATAAAAGCGCTAAAAATATCAGCGCATAATAGCCATAAGCTAAGGCTTCGCCAACGGTTAGGGCCAAAGCGACCGGCACAATACAGGCGCCTGAAACACCTATTAGAACGGCGGTTTCGCGCCATGCTGCCACGCGCGCATGAGACGTGTTTAATATGTCAGCCAGATTAAGACCAATGCTATAGATCATTATCTGTAAGCCCGAAAATCCTGTGAAAACCAATAAAAGCGAAAGGCCCAGCCATAATGCGATTGGATCCATTGGTGCCGGAAAAAACAATCCAACCATACCTAATCCAAAACAAGCAAAAAACAGGGCGGCCAAAGATGGCATACGACGCCGGAACCTTGCGATTGCCCATCCTAAAATAGGGTCCTGTATAAAATCCAACAGGCGCAACATCACTAGAACTCCACCCAAAACTGCAAGGTTTAATCCGTGAATTTCCCCGTAGACTTTGGGCGTGTGAATATAAATGGGTGGGCCAGCAAAGGCGACCACTAGACCGACCAAGGCATAGCGCCAAAGCAATGACGCGCCCGATGAAGATTTAACAGGCTTATAACTTTTTGACGCGGTGATATTGCATTCCATCTGGCGGTGACTTTTATTTTATACGCGTGATACAATCATTTAGTTCACTTAAATCCGCTCTTGTCCTGACAATATCCGCCGCTATAGTCCCGCGCTTAATATAAAGGGCCCAACGCATGACAACCGTTCGCACCTATCTGGATTTTGAGCGTTCCATTGCCGAACTGGACAGCAAGATTGCCGAATTACGGGCGGGTTCCGCCGATATTTCCGAGGTTGAAGCGGTTCAAGCCAAGTCCCGCGATCAACTACAGACGATTTATTCCAAAATCGGCCCTTGGGAGAAAACCCAGGTTGCCCGCCATCCCAACCGGCCACATTTCAGTGAATATTGTGACGGGCTGGTGTCTCATTTCACGCCGCTTTCTGGCGACCGTAAATATGGTGATGATGCGGCCTTGATGGGTGGATTGGGAAAGATACGTGGTATCAGCGTTGTCGTTATGGGGCATGAAAAAGGCAAAGATACGGAAAGCCGCCTGAAACATAATTTCGGCATGGCCCAGCCCGAAGGCTACCGCAAAGCCGTGCGTTTAATGGAACTGGCCGAGCGCTTTTCTCTGCCGGTCGTGTCTTTTGTAGATACCGCCGGGGCTTTTCCGGGGCGCGGCGCCGAAGAGCGCGGTCAAGCCGAAGCTATTGCCCGCTCTATTGACAAGGGATTGTCTTTAAAGGTTCCGTTCGTGACCGTGATTACCGGTGAAGGGGGGTCAGGCGGCGCGGTCGCCATCGCCACCGCCGATAAAGTCATGATGCTCGAGCATTCCATTTATTCCGTGATTTCTCCGGAAGGCTGCGCGTCCATATTATGGCGGGATTCCGCCAAGGCCCAGGACGCCGCCAAAGCCATGAAAATCACGGCGCAAGACCTTAAACGCCTGAAAGTGATCGATCAGATCGTGAAAGAACCCGTTGGGGGCGCCCACAGAGCGCCGGGAGAAACCGTGAAAACGGTGGGTTCGGAAATCGTCAAATCCCTGAAAGCCCTGTCCAAACTTGATGCCGAGACGCTGATCAAACAACGCCGGGAAAAATTCCTCAATATCGGACGATCTTTACTTTAGGGTTGGCCCGCGATTTCTCGTGTTAATTGGCAACTCATTGTCATTCCGGGGCTCGCCGTGGCAAGAACCCGGAAGGCCGAGACACGTGAAAACCAATAAGCATCCAGCTTTCTCGATCTTCCGGGTCTGACCCAAAGGTCATCCCGGAATGACATTATTTGAGCTCTGCCTGACCCATCCCTTCTGACAAATCGGCGAGATCCTTCAGCGTATTCGATATTTCTTCTCTGTATTTTAGGACGTATTTTGGACCTTTAAAATTATTATCCGGATCTATTGTCCAAACCTGTCGCTTTCCCTGATGTTTCACAGCAAGGTATATAGCGCCTTGGTCATATGCGTCAGGCGACCCGAATGCCTGTTCGTCCAGATTCAAAAATTCCTCAGGAAAGACGGAAAGTAATCTTTCCGAGACATTGAAGTACTCATTCGGCAAAGGATTATTCTTGAAAGTTATTTTTTCAGTCTCGTGGGAATAAAATCCACCTTCATCAGTAGCTAACTCAAAAGGAAACTCAATATCATCGGCGTATAATTTTCCACCCTCAAGTTTAAACAGAGTAGCACAATCACCAGCACACTCACCAAAATAATACCCAAATACGATTTGCTCTAGCGCCGGTTCTGCAGAATTTTGAATTTCCGCGCATGCCCCAACCATAGCCAATGAAAAAAGCAAACCGATAGATCTAAGATTAGCCATAAACCTACAATATCATAAAATTATTCCGAAAGCACTCAATGCTCGATCAATTATCCTTTTCGTTGCTTCCGTTTCCTTCACAGCTTTTTGTACAACTCAAAAAATCAAAACCCCGTCGCGATACCCGTCCCAAACCAGAGAAGTTCATCAGAGTTTGTAAACCCATTCCCATTGCCGTCGACTTTAAATCGAAGGGTGTCTTCTGAAGACAGGGAATAATTCGCCCCGATATAGGCGGAAACATTTTCTGATAAGGCATAAGACAAAGCCGCACTAACGAGACCATATTCATAATCCCCTGGGCCGTCCGCCGTCACAAAGGCGCCGACCAATCCCAGATCAAGAGAGGTATTCTCAGTGACCGGAACGGAATGAGAGAGTGAACCTTCCAGCGTAAAAGCCTCAAGATCAAAATCGTAATAGGCGGTCAGTGACGGCGCGAGCGTCGTATCAAAGCTCAGCCCGCCATTGATTTCAAAAGTAGACGCGCCGCCAAAATCAAACAGGCCGCCCGGTGTGTCCGGGAAGTGATAGACGGTAAATCCGGCGCTGGCGGAGATCGTGTCGGATAAGTCCCAGCCATAGCCGCCATACACATCAATTTCGTCGATGGCCGCAGATGAGGTTTCGCCCAAGGCCTGTGATGACCAGACCCCCAAGGTCCAGTTTCCATAAGCTGCTTCAATGCCGGGTTGGATCGCGCCGCGCTGATAGCTGACGCCGCGAAACACATATTCTGTGGCATAGTCAATTGAGGTTGAAACACTGAGGTCGCCTGCAATTGCAGGCATAGGTGCGGTCAAACAAATCAGCGCCAATACAGAAATCGAAATTTGTCTTTTCATGAGGGTCTCCTTGAGCCGCCCCATGATCAGGGCTTGGCTTTCGGAGACGACCTATCGAGGGCGCATGCACAAATCTAATTCGCAAGCGTTATTGATCCCGCGACGCAAAGATATGATGGGAAATTGTGCGCGATCTGTGCACAAGGCACAGATTCAGGTCAGGCGGGCAGACGCGTTAAGATGCGCGCCCGTGGCAATGTTTGACTTTTTTGCCCGAGCCACACGGACACAGAGAATTGCGCGACACATTTTCCAGATCCGCATCGGTGATCTCTTTAGTGTCGGCAGGTGTGCCGGACGCAATCGCGCCCATCGGACCTCGCGATGTCACCGTTGAGGACGGCGGCGGCGGCGGAGGCGGGTTTTGTGCGTCACGCTGCTGGCGTTGAACCGCCACATTAAACATCAGGCGATTCATGGCCCGGGTCACACCTTCGCGCAAATCGACCAGCAATTTGTCAAACAGAGTGAAGGCTTCGGACTTATATTCATTCAGCGGATCACGCTGTCCGTGGGCGCGCAAACCGATGACAGATTTCAAACTGTCGAGCTGTTGCAAATGTTCGCGCCAGTTCTGGTCAATCACTTGCAGGAGAACCTGTTTCTCAGCCCGCTGGATTTCACTGGATTCGACGCCCTGGCCAAGCTGAACAAAGGCGGCGTCAGTTTTCTCGATCAGCCGCTGCAGCATCTCATCATCCGCAATGCCTTCTTCCTTGGCCCATTCGGCAAATGGAATTTCCGAGGTGACAACTTTGTAGCCGTCTTTCTCAGCTTCGATCAACAGAGGCAGATCGCGGGCTTTTTCAGTCAGACCCTCAATATCCCACTGCTCGGCATAGGCTTTGCGGGGTACATATTCGGCAATGATATCTTCACAGACCTGATGGCGGAAATCCTCGATCACATCTGAAACATCTTCGTCGGTCATGAACTCCATACGCTGTTCGAAAATCGTTTTACGCTGCTCATTCATGACGTCGTCAAATTTGAGCAGATTTTTACGAATATCAAAGTTGCGGGTTTCGACCCGGACCTGGGCCCGTTCAACCGCTTTGGTCATGAACCGGTTGGTCAGGTTTTCGCCCTCTTCCCAGCCCATTTTACCCATCATGTTTTTCAGACGGTCGCCGCCGAAAATCCGCATGAGATCATCTTCGGTCGAGAGGTAAAACTTCGACCGGCCCGGATCGCCCTGACGGCCTGTCCGGCCGCGGAGCTGATTATCAATCCGACGGCTTTCATGGCGTTCCGTACCCAGGACATAAAGCCCGCCAGCCTTGAGCGCGATTTGCTTAAGGTCTTCGATCTGTTCTTTGATCTTTTCCTGGGTTTTCTGACGTTCCCGCTCTGTCATGTCGTCATGTAATTCATGCTCAAGCCGCATATCGAGATTGCCGCCCAGCTGAATATCGGTTCCTCGACCCGCCATATTGGTGGCAATCGTAACCATGCCCGGCACACCGGCGCCGGCAACAATCTGGGCTTCCTGTTCATGATATCGGGCGTTGAGCACCTGATGCTCGATCCCGCGTTCTTTTAAGAAATCTGACAGGCTTTCGGACTTTTCGATCGACACCGTCCCGACCAGAACGGGCTGACCCTTTTTCTGACAGTCTTCAATTTCGCCAACAATAGCGTTGAATTTTTCGCGCTCGGTGCGGTAAATTTCGTCTTCATCGTCAATCCGCTGGATCGGACGATTGGTCGGAATCTCTAGAACCTGCAGCTTGTAGATGTCCATAAATTCAGAGGCTTCGGTGACCGCCGTCCCAGTCATGCCGGACAGTTTGTCATAAAGCCGGAAGTAATTCTGCAAAGTGACAGAGGCGAGTGTCACATTTTCGGGTTTGATGTCGACTTTTTCTTTGGCTTCAATCGCCTGGTGCAGACCATCTGACAGACGACGGCCATCCATCATCCGGCCCGTGAATTCGTCAATCAGAACAACGCCGCTTTCCTTGACGATATAATCTTTGTCACGGACAAATATTTTATGGGCTTTCAGGGCCTGGTTGATGTGGTGCACAATGGTGACATTTTCCACATCATACAGGCTTTCACCCTGCAACAGATCGCGTTCACGCAGCAGGTTTTCAATCTGCTCATTGCCATCTTCGTTAAAGGTCGCAGTGCGGGCCTTTTCATCCACATCATAACCCTCAGGGGTAATTAGTGGGATCAGCGTGTCGATGGTCTGGTAAAAATCAGATTTATCATCGGTCGGGCCGGAAATAATCAAGGGTGTCCGGGCTTCATCGATCAGGATCGAGTCGATTTCGTCAATAATCGCATAGGCATGGCCGCGCTGAGACATTTCCTCGACAGTATATTTCATATTATCGCGCAGATAATCGAAACCATATTCATTATTAGTGCCGTAGGTAATATCGCAATTATAAGCGATTTTACGCTCATTGCCGTAGGGTTCGTGATCATTGATACAACCAACAGTCAGGCCCAGAAATCTGTAAATCTGACCCATCCATTCCGCGTCGCGGCGAGCCAGATAGTCATTCACAGTCACGATGTGCACACCCCGACCAGGCAAAGCATTTAGATAGGCTGCCAAGGTCGAAACCAGGGTCTTTCCCTCACCTGTTCGCATTTCGGCGATCTCGCCCCGATGAAGCGTGATACCGCCGATTAACTGAACATCGTAATGGCGCTGTCCCAAAGTGCGTTTGGCCGCCTCACGAACTGTGGCGAAAGCCTCGGGCAAAAGATCATCCAGGCTTTCACCTTCATTAAAACGGGTCTTATATTCATCCGTCTTGGCTTTAAGCTGATCATTGGTCAACTTTTCAAAATCAGGCTCCAGGCCATTGATTTTCTCGACGAGCGGGCGCAATTTTTTCAATTTTCGGTCGTTCTCCGTACCGAACATTTTCTTTGCGAGGCCTAACATGGGAGCTCCTGACAGGCGGCGGGATTTCGCGCCATAAGTTATACTTTTGGGTGACTTAGTGACGGTGGTGGCTTAAGTCAATGAATGCGGCTGAAACTTGCCGAGAAAAACACGTGGAATTTTTATGCATTTTGGGAAATTTGACCGGCAAACTCTGGCGATTATTGGCGTATGCGTCTTGGGTGTCCTGCTTTTAGGCCTTGTCACCTTATCCTCAGAGCAAACATCGACGGAAGAAATCGTCATATTGGAGAATGATTCTGTGGTGGCCAGCGTCAATGGACATCCAATCTATGAACAGGATCTGACATTGGCGATCGCCCGAAGTTTTGAGCAGGCAACGCCGCCTGAAAAAGCCGAAATCCTGCAAAATCTGATCGATCAGCATCTTCTGGCCAGTAAGGCCCGAACCGAAGGTTTGGACAAAAACGCCGCCGTTAAAGCCCAATTGAGAAAGTCCCAGGATGAAATATTGGCCGCGGCCTTAATCGAACAGTCTGTGGAAAATGCGGTGACGGAAGACCGTCTTAAAAAACTTTACGATTCACAGTCCCAAATTCGTCAGCGCGGCATTGAAGTTCGCGCCCGGCAGATATTGCTGCCCGATCTTGAAACCGCTGAAGAAGTCATCAAGAAACTGGCCGGCGATGATTCCTTCCAATCTTTGGCCTTTGCCTATTCACTGGACCGGGTCAGTCGGGAAAGTGGGGGTGATCTGGGATATTTTACCCGAGACAGCTATCCGCCCGAATTCGCCGATCCAGTATTTGAAATGACTGTCGGTTCGCGGTCAGATCCTTTTCAGACCGAACGGGGCTGGCACATTGTCGAAGTATCAGATCGTCGCCAGGCGCCCTCTCCAACGTTTGAGGCAATGAAAGATGACCTGGCCACATTTTTACGGGCTAAAACTATCGAAGACCTGATGACTGACCTTAGAGATGGCGCTGAAATTGAAATTTTGACAGAGACTTCGAACATCGGAGGTCACTAACATGAAATCCCCTCTGGCCCCGAAAACCATTCCAGATCTTCCTGACATTTCGGGCATTGATATGATCTCAGGCGCAGCAGGCTTGCGTTATCAAGGCCGGGATGACCTCTGGATATTCCGCGCCCAGCCCGGCGCAGCTATTGCCGGTGTCTTTACCAAAAACAAGATACCCGGCGCACCGATTGATTGGTCCAAACGGGCATTGACAATTGACCGTGGTCCATCCGACCCCATCATTTTGGTTGTCAATGCCGGCAATGCCAATGTGTTTACGGGAAAACTGGGCTTGTCAGCCTGCCAGACTGTCGCGCAATCTGCGGGCAAGGCTTTTGGTTGCAATCCACAATCCGTGCTCCAAGCCTCCACAGGCGTTATCGGCCAACCCTTAGACGGCGATGAAATTGCGAGACATATCACAAAATGGGCCCCAAATACCGGACAAACAGGTTGGAATTCAGCCGCTGAAGCGATTTTAACAACCGATACCTACCCAAAATGCGTCCATAGAACGGCCAAAATTGGCGATATTGAAGTTCAGATAAATGGTGTCGCCAAAGGCTCGGGTATGATTGCACCGGATATGGCGACTATGCTGGGATTTATCGGCACAGATGCCAACATTCCCCAAACTATTCTTCAAAGCCTGTTATCCGAAGCGGTCAATATCAGCTTTAACGCCATTACCGTGGATAGCGATCAGTCTACCTCCGACATGGTTTTGCTGATTGCCAGTGGCGCGGCTGGCAATGATCCCATCGAAAATGCTGACGCCTTAATACTGGCGGAATTCAAAGATGCTCTAATCGATCTTTGCAAGGAATTGTCGCATTTGATCATCAAAGACGGCGAAGGCGCGCAAAAATTTGTGACTGTCAATGTTAACGGGGCAATCGACAATCAATCCGCCAAAAACGTAGCTATGGCAATTGCCAACTCGCCTTTGGTGAAAACCGCTATTGCCGGGGAAGACGCCAATTGGGGGCGGATCGCAATGGCCGTCGGAAAAGCCGGCGAGCCCGCTGACCGGGACCTGCTGTCTATCGCGATTGGACCCCATAAAATAGCCGTAAATGGGCAATTACACCCGAATTACACCGAGAAAGACGGCGCTGCGTATATGAAAAATCAAAACATTGAAATTCATGTGGATTTGGGATTGGGGAATGGCCATTTTACCGCCTGGAGCTGTGATTTGACCCATCGTTATATAGATATTAACGCTGATTACAGAAGTTAACCAAAACCGCTATTTCTTAACAAATTTAAGACAAATGTTAAGACTTTAAGCCTAGGAGTTTCACATGGTTTTGCTGGTCGCCGCTTGCGCCCTTATCGATGCCGATGGACGTATTCTTATGTGCCAGCGACCTGAGGGAAAAAGTCATGCCGGGCAGTGGGAATTTCCGGGTGGCAAAGTAGAAGACGGAGAACGGCCAGAAGATACCATCCTGCGTGAACTGAGAGAAGAGCTTTGCATTGAGCCTTGCAAACAATGCTTACAGCCTTTTTCATTTTCCAGCTTTGCTTATGAGGATTTTAATCTTTTGATGCCATTGTATCTTTGTCGACAATGGGACGGGTTTGCCCGACCGACAGAAGGACAGGCGGTCAAGTGGGTGTTTCCAGATCGATTGTTGGAATTGGATTTAGTGCCGGCCGATGTTGAGCTGGCCAGGGAAATTAGGGATCGGCTTAAATCGGGTCGACGTTTCGAATGAAACATTTTGGATTTATAAAAGAATTGCTGCAAAGATATGTGGACGACACTGATGGCGCATCAGCGATTGAATACGCCCTGATTGCAGCGTTGATCGGCGTCGGAATGATTGCGGGATTAAACGCATTTGGTAATACCCAGAATGGAGCCTGGGGCGCGATGTCAAATGCTGTTGGTGATGGACTGAAAAACTAGGCCTCGTTAATTTTATTCTTTAATACGGCTTTTAAAGAAACCTCTGCCGATCCGGGCTTAAGCGGTTTTTGCTGACTTTCGTGAGGTGACCATCCGGTTAACCACATGATTTCCACTGACAAATCCATACCTTTTTGCATATAATTTTCTGAAAATTCGTCCCGCAAGGCCTCGAGATATTTCTTTCCCGCAAACTTTTTATGACGTGCGGCCAGAATATTGGTCTCGCCTAGATCCCTAAGATCACCGAATAACCTGTCCACGCTTTTGTAATTCACCTTGAATCTGTCCGTATCAATAACCGGTAGCGCAAATCCGGTTCGTTGTAACAATGCGGCGAGTTGCAAATGATCAGCAAATGGGAAAACCCGGGGCGTCATCCCACTAATTATTTTATCATCAATGTGGTATAGAAGCTGACGTAATTCCTGCCCCGAATGGCCTGCAAATAGGGACGCTAAAAATACACCGTCCGGCAGCAGCGCCTGATTAAACTGAATTAGTGAGCCCGGTAGATCATTGACCGATTGCAGACCTAATATTGAAATAATCAGGTCAAATTGAGGGGATTGAAATGGTAAGTTTTCCTCGTCAATAGTGAGGTCAAGACCCGTCGGGTCGCTGGAAAAATATGCCCGCACGATTTCCGAAGGTCGCCTGGGTTCCGGCAAAGCGTCTATCAAAAGATCTATGGCCTCTGGCGGCGCAATTATCAAAGCCCGCTTAAATTGGCGATTGATATCCAGAATTTTTTCGGCGCAATCCTTGGCACACCTTTCCATTAAAAATGGCAGTGTGTTGCGTCGCAAACCACGGCCACGACGCTTGGCCAGCAATTCACGGTCAAATATTTTCGGCGTTGTTTGGGATTTCTCCATTCTTGGGATATGGTCGCAAAAACGGTGAATGGAAAGACAAAATATGCAGGTGGTATTATCCCGCACACTGCACAGGCTACTCGACTGGATTTACCCGCCACAAATATTGCGCTTGGGTGAAACCGGCAATTCCTGGTCAAATCTGACTTTTCTGGACGCGCCTTGCTGCCATCAATGCGGATTTCCATTTGATTTTGATTTGGGAGAAGAAGCGCTTTGTGCCGGATGTTCCGCCTATCCGCCTAAATATGACCAATGTCGATCGGCGTTGAAGTATGATGATGCCAGCCGGGGTCTCGTCTTATCTTTTAAACATGGGGGTAACAGGGAACATCTTCGGATGTTTGCAACCCATATGAAACGCGTCGGACGATCTTTTATAGAAAACGCGGATTTCATTGTGCCAGTCCCCTTGCACAATTCCCGTCTGGTGCACCGTCGGTATAATCAAGCCGCAATATTAGCACGAGAATTGTCCCGCCAAACCGATATTAACTTTGATCCACATACATTACAGCGGCACAGAAAAACCCCAAGTCAGGGCCTGCAATCGGTTAAAGGCCGGTTTCGCAATGTCAAAGGCGCCTTTTCTATTTCGGAAAAAAACTCCGCGAAATATGCAGGGGCAAATATCATACTGATCGACGACGTCTATACGACCGGCGCCACCTTAAACGCCTGCGCCAATACCCTCCGCCGGGCCGGAGCAAAACAGGTGAATGTCATAACCTTAGCAAGGGTTGTCAGAGGCCGTCCGATCTCTAAATAGAGATAAGGAGAAATTTATGGCCAAAGTCGAAATGTATACGAAACTCATGTGCCCGTTTTGCGTCCGCGCTAAGGCCTTATTGTCAAATAAAGGCGTTGACGTGATCGATATTCCGGCCTGGATGGACAAAGCAAAACGTGACGAGATGCGTCAGAGATCGGGCGGTCGAAACACCTTCCCCCAGATATTTATTGATGGTCACCATATTGGCGGCTGTGATGATCTTTTTGCATTAGATGCCCGCGGCGGTCTGGATCCGCTTCTCGGTAGCTAACAATGCGGGTCGCCTCTATCCAACTTCGCTCCGGAACGGATATCGACGCCAATATCCGGCAGGCCAGCGAACTGGTCCGGAAAGCGGCAGATGACGGCGCAGAGTTAATCGTCACACCTGAAATGACCCATATTCTGCAGCGCTCGCCCAAGCGATTATTTGCAAATATTCAACCTCAAGACAACGATCCTGGCGTCACGACTTTTAGCCAGCTTGCCAGCGAATTAGGCGTTCATTTATTGATCGGTTCCCTGGCGATAAAAACCGCTGATGAGCGCGCCGCCAATCGCAGTTTCCTGTTTGGGCCGGACGGAAAAATCATCACGACTTATGACAAAATCCACCTGTTTGATGTCAATGTATCTCGTGCGGAAACTTGGCGGGAAAGCAATATATATGACAAAGGCACACACGCCGTCTTGGCAGATATCAATGAATTCAAATTAGGATTATCAATCTGCTATGACTTGCGGTTTCCGCATCTCTATCGGCATTACGGGCAATCCGGCGCGCATATTTTGACAATTCCGGCCGCCTTTACGCGACCAACGGGTCAGGCCCATTGGGAAAGCCTGTTGCGGGCCCGCGCCATCGAAACCGGTAGCTATGTTATCGCCGCCGCACAAGGCGGAGAACATGAAGATGGCCGTGCGACCTGGGGCCATTCGATGATTATTAACCCCTGGGGTGATATTATCGCGCATCTTGACCATGATGAGCCGGGCATTATATCGGCGGACATTTCGATTGAAGAGGTCGAGGCGGTCCGGAGAAAAATTCCGGCCTGGCAAAGCGAAGTCGATTTTAAACTATGATCAAGTATAATTTAATATGCCGTTCAGATCATGAATTTGAGATCTGGTTTTCAAAGTCATCAGACTATGATGAACAAGCCCCCAAGGGCTTGATTGCCTGTCCTGCCTGCGGCGATACTCAGGTTGAGAAAGCCATTATGGCCCCCAATGTTTCAACCGCGCGCAAAAAAGAGGCCACAGCTGAAAAACGAGCCAAGGCCATGAAAATGATGAACGCGGCCGCGAATAAAATTCGCAAAGAGATCGAAGATAATTGCGACTATGTTGGCGACAGGTTTGCCGACGAAGCCCGCGCTATTCATTACGGTGAAACGGATGAGCGGGCGATTTATGGTGAGGCAACGCCGGAACAGGCCGCAGAATTGCATGATGAAGGCGTCGGCATTGCGCCATTACCAGACATTATTGCGCCCAGACCAAAGAAGAATTTGAATTAGGGGCGCGTTGCTACCGTGACGTAATTTATCGACAGATCATCTGAGATCCGCCATTTATCCGTTAGTGGATTAAGGGTCATACCAATGGATGGTTCAGGTGACAGCCCGGCATCCAAAATCCACCGCCGCAATTCTTCCGGTTTGACCAGTTTATCATATTGATGTGTGCCCCGCGGCAACCAGCGCATTACATATTCAGCGCCAAGAATGGCAAAGGTAAAAGCTTTAAACGTCCGGTTTATAGTCGAGCAAAACATCATCCCGCCTGGTCGGACCATTGCCCCGCAATCTTTCATAAATTCAGCAGGGCCCGCAACATGCTCGATAACTTCCATATTGAGCACCGCGTCAAAGGGCTTTTCACGACTTTGAACCAATTGTTCGATAGTGCCGTGACGGTAATCAATTTCCAATTCGGACTGTTTGGCATGGGTCTTGGCGGTTTTGACATTCTTTTCCAGCGCATCGACGCCCGTCATTGTCGCCCCTAACCGCGTCAAAGGTTCGCAGAGGAGCCCGCCTCCACACCCGATATCGAGGATCCGAAGCCCTTTCAGGGGACGGTCAGTCTCTGGATCACGGTTAAAGTGATCGCATAGATTTGCCTTGATAAACCCGATGCGCGCGCCATTCATCACGTGTAAGGGCCGGAACATACCAGAAGGATTCCACCAGTCTTCAGCCATGCGGGAAAAACTTTCCATCTCTCGCGGATCGACGGAAACCCGTGTGATTTTTTCCGGGGCTGTGCCAGTTGCTGCCATGGCTCTTACTAGCTCCGTATTTACAATTGTAAAAGCAGATTTAGGCGCGTAAAAGCGCCGCTGTTAAATTGACAGGGACACCCATCATGGCCCGTATCGTGATGAAATTTGGAGGCACCTCGGTCGGCGATCTGGATCGGATCCGCCGCGTTGCCCGTCTTGTGGCATCAGAAGCCAAACAAGGCAATGAAGTCGCGGTTGTGGTTTCGGCCATGTCCGGGGAAACCAACCGCCTCGTCGCCATGGCCGATGATCTATCAGCGGATTCAAAACTGGGCGGCTCCATTGATGATGAATATGACGCCATTGTCGCTTCTGGCGAACAGGTCACAACAGGGTTGCTCGCCATTGCTCTGCGTCGCCTCGGCATAACTGCTCGGTCATGGCAAGGCTGGCAATTACCGCTCACCACAGATGGCGCCCATGCTGTAGCCCGGATCGCGGACATTAATACAGACGAAATCAGCCCCTCTTTATCAGATGGGACCGTTGGAGTGGTGGCCGGATTTCAGGGCATATCGCCGACCGGGCGGATAGCGACCTTAGGTCGTGGCGGGTCGGACACTTCCGCCGTGGCTTTAGCCGTCGCGTTGAAAGCGGATCGATGTGATATCTATACGGATGTCGACGGAATCTATACAACAGATCCACGCATCGTACCGGAAGCCCGGCGATTAAACCGGATCGCTTTTGAAGAAATGCTCGAGCTCGCCTCTTTGGGAGCGAAAGTTCTCCAGACACGTTCCGTCGAGCTTGCAATGAATAATAATCTTCCCATTCGGGTGCTGACCAGTTTTACTGAAGACGCGTCCGAAAACCCGGGAACCTTAGTTTGTCACGAGGATGAAACCATGGAAGAACGAGTCGTCAGTGGCGTCGCCTATTCGCGCGACGAAGCCCGTATAACCTTAATGCGCCTGTCAGACGAGCCAGGTATTGTGGCCCGGGTCTGCCGCGCCATGGCCGAAGCCAATATTATTGTGGATATGATTGTTCAGGGTCGCTCCGCCAAAAAGGATGTCGCTAATCTGACCTTTACGGTCGGCAAACGCGATCTCGACAAAGCCATCACGGCGCTTAACAATTCCCGCGAGATGATCGGCTTTGAAGGCTTAAAACATGACGGTAATGTCTGTAAGGTCTCAATTGTTGGGATTGGCATGCGCTCACATACCGGGGTTGCCCAGACCATGTTTGAGGCCCTCGCCGAACGCAACATCAATGTTCAGGTGATCGCCACATCAGAAATCAAGATTTCCGTCCTGATTGATGCCGAATATACTGAGCTGGCTGTTCGTGCCTTGCATAATGCATTTAACTTAGCCGAAGCTTCCTAAGCCAGATTTAATCACAATCGGCTTTTCCTCTAGTGCCTTTGGGCGCATTTCGTGTATATTGTCGGCGTGAGCGTTGACCCAAATATCCAGTCACGTCCGCCTAAACTGATGCGGGCAATCCGGACGGCTATGGCCGGAACGGAATCTGTCCAGGAACGTCTGGATCACTTTGTCGACGCCATAACCGACTCGATGAAAGTCAAAGTTGCCTCAATTTATCTGAAACGCCCGGGCGGCGATCTGGAACTTTCGGCCACGCGCGGCCTGAAAAAATCGGCTGTCCATAAAACCCTGATGAAGCGCGGCGAAGGTCTGGTCGGTCATGTTTCTCAAACCGCACGGCCCTTAAATCTCGCAGATGCACCAGCCCATCCGCTGTTCTCTTATCGTCCCGAAACCGGCGAAGAGAAGTTTAGCTCCTTTCTCGGCGTTCCCGTATTACGCGGTGGCCGGACTTTAGGGGTGCTGGTAGTTCAAAGCGAACAGGCTCGAAATTTTAATGAAGATGAGGTCGAAGACCTTTTGACCGTTGCCATGGTATTGGCCGAAATTATTGTGGATGATGAACGGGTTGGTGGTAAAAAAGCGGCCCTTAAAGGGATTACCCTTAATCCAACCCGGCCTGAAACATTCCAAGGTAAAGCCTTTGCTGATGGTCTGGTTTCCGGGGTTGCCCATTTGCATGTACCGCCTGTCCCACCCTCTGACCTGTTGGCGGAAAATATCGCGACCGAGGAAATCAGGTTAGAAGAAGCCGTGACCAAACTCCGGGCCTCCGTCGATGCTATGGTGCGCGGCGAGGCGGCGACATTGTCTCGCGCCTCCAAAGAGATTTACGAAACATACCGCATGTTTGCCTATGACCGGAAATGGGTCAAACGTCTGCGCGAAGCGGTGCATTCCGGCCTTACATCCGAAGCGGCTGTCGAACGTGTGCGCAATGAACATCGCGCGCGTTTGATGAAATCCCGCGATCCTTATCTAAGGGCGCGGCTTCATGACCTGGAAGATCTGGCCAATCGCTTATTACGGATTCTTTCCGGCGAAAGTGTCGGACCCGGCAACCGCGAAATTTCGGATGATGCCGTCATTTTTGCCCGTGATCTGGGGCCGGCAGAACTTCTGGATTATGACCGCAGCAAAATCATTGGGATCGTCTTGGAAGAAGGGTCGATGTCATCTCATACGGCCATAATCTGCCGAGCCATTGGCGTCCCTCTTATTGGTCGGGCCGAAGGTGTCCTTGACCATGTCGAAACCGGTGATCCAATCTTACTCGACGGTGAGACCGGTGAAGTGCATATCCGCCCCGTTGAATCCCGCCTGGCCGGGTTTCAACTGCGCATGTCAATCCGAGGGGAAATGTTCAAGGCCTATGAGGCCATAAAGCAAAAACCCGCCACAACCAAAGACGGACGGCGTATCAGCCTGTTACTAAATGCCGGCCTGGTCGTGGACCTCCCGCAAATTGAACAGTCTGGCGCGGATGGCATAGGATTATTTCGGACCGAATTTCAGTTCATGATCTCGGAATATATGCCACGATTAAACGAGCAAACGGACCTTTATAGACAGGCTTTAAATGCTTGCGGCGATAGACCCGTAACTTTCCGAACACTGGACTTGGGCGGCGATAAAATTCTACCCTATATGGATCCGGTACCGGAAGAAAATCCGGCCATTGGCTGGCGCGCCATACGTATCGGCCTCGATCGCCCTGGACTGTTACGCTATCAGCTCAGAGCCTTGATCGCCGCCGCCGCAGACCGGCATTTGCGAGTCATGTTTCCGATGGTCACCACCGTGGACGAATTTATCACAGCTCGGGCTTTGTTCGATAAAGAAGTTCAACGAGCTTCTAATCTCGGCCAGCCTTTGCCCAATAAGATCGAAGTCGGCGTCATGATGGAAACGCCGTCACTGGCCTGGTCGGTTCGCGCAATCTGTGATCATGCGGATTTTGTTTCCGTGGGAGCCAATGATTTGATGCAGTTCTTTTTTGCAGCGGACCGCGATAATGTTCGGGTTTCAGACCGATTTGATCCGCTTCACCCGGCGTCCCTATCCATTTTACGCTTCATCGCTGAAGGTTGTCATGACAGTGACGTGCCGGTTTCCATTTGTGGGGAAATCGCCGGTCGTCCGGTCGAAGCCATCACCCTGGTAGCCCTTGGCTTTGATGCTTTATCCATGCCCGTGACAGGTATCGGCCCGGTCAAATCCGCGCTATTGGCCCTTGATTCCGCCAAACTCAAAGACGTGATCACGCCATTGATTACGATAGATTCCCGCGTCGAATCCGTCCGCGAACATGTGCGCCAGTTCTGTATGCAGGAAGGCATACCCATATAAAAAGGCCCCTTTCGGAGCCTTTCCAAGTTCTAGATTTTGTTGGGATAAATCGGCCGTATGTCGATCGGAATATGGTCGAGATCGCCAAGCACCATTTTCGCTTCATCATCAAGCCGCGCATATTTGTCGAGAAAAGCCTTGGCCTGATCATAATTGCCATCGCCCTGCACCATAACCACCTTACCGGTCAGATCAGAAATGGCCTGCTCGAGTTTATCAAAGTCGATTTTAAATCGTTTCTGATCAGCGATCCATTCCACCGCTCCGACTTCACGGAAATAGCTATATTGAAACGCGGCTCCCTTGGCGTGGGCGGCCTCAGTACCAAACCGCATAGACCTGAACTTACCGGTGAAATAGGTCGCCAGGAAGTTATGCTTTTCAGAAATCGGAAGCTCGCCCCTATTCATCATATAAATGATATTATAGGCCCCCATCACATCAGCTTTACCTTCTTCCAAACCGGATGAAAGATCTTTGAGCTGCGCGCTTACGGTGGTTTCCTGACCATCAACCGTAATCGTACCCGGTCCAAGACTGTGGGATAATTCGTGAAACAGAGTATTAAAAGACATGTATTTTTTAACCGTGAGCGCGGCCTGATCTTCGACCAATACCCGTTCACCGATCGGGGATAGAATACGATCATATTTGGCGCCAAGAACGTTATTCAGGATAACTTTTTTAGCGCCTTTGGCTTCACGAACACGTTCATCATTGGGCAGGTTAAACGCAATCGTCTGCACGCCAGGGACGTTATCACCACCCCCCTTGACCTGATAAGTCACAGCGATCGGGCTTTCAAATCCGCGTTTGAAATTTTTATAACTTTCATCGACCGGAAGATTAGCTTCCATATCGCGAAGATAATCTTTGTATTTGGCCAACGCCGCTGACTCTTCCGGGTTCTTTACGGTCAAAAACATTTCATAGGCGGTTTTATAGCCAAACAGGCCGTCATCATAAACTTCGTAAGGGCCGATGGCGACTTCGATATTGCCTTCAAGGTCCATCCAGGCAAGTTCAGATTCAAAATAGTCATCAGATAAAAATGCATCGGCCCGTAGGTTTAAGAACCGTTTAAGGCTGGGTTCCTCGGACAAATCCGCCGCTTCTCGCATTAGCTTGGCCACAGGTTCCACCCATTCGGCATAGGCCTCGGCGTAAGGAATGGCGACCAACTCGTCACCGCTTCGCCGAATAACCGTATAACCAGAGCGAAATGCATCCCCGTCTTCAGGATGAGCTGCGATCCAGGCCTCGAACTCTTCGGTCGTCATATCAGCCGGATAAAATCCTCCGCCTTTGGGACATGGTGTGTCTCCATAAAAGACATGCCCTTCGGCCAGACTGTCACAAACGCCGTAATGCTGATCAAACATTTCCAAAACGCTGGATTTGTTTGGCACGTCAGACGCTGCAATTGCAGCCCGAATTTCCGGATTGCTGGCATTGAGCTGGCGCATATAAATAGCGTTTAGATAAGGACTGATTTCCATCAATTTATTGACAACGGCGCGCTCGGAATCTGACAGGAAAGACGTGTCCGGGTTCATTTTGATCGGCGCAAATTTAGCGTATTGGGCGGCGATATCGTAACCCGTATCAGTGTTCGCTTCCGTAATGGTTTCCGTTTCTACGCTGATTTCGGGCGCCTTGTCTGCATTTTGGCACGCCGCCAATAAGGCGGCCAATGCGATTGATGTCATGAGCTTTTGCATAGATTTTCCTATTATTTAAGCGCGGCTTTTATTTTAGCGGCCAGGCCTGACAAATGATCCATTTCGGCCATTTGTCCATGAGCATGACTACTAAGTTTAGAGTTTTCATATCTTGGAATGATATGAAAATGAAGATGAAAGACAGTTTGTCCGGCAGGCGCACCGTTAAATTGAGTAATAATGATACCGTCGGGTTTCAGGCTTGACTTTATTGCCTGGGCAATAATTTGCGTTTTTTGAATTAAACCCGATAAAACCTCTGGGTTCGTATCCAATAAATTTCGTGAAGGCCTTTTGGGTATCACCAGCGTATGTCCATCACTTTGCGGAAATACGTCCATAAATGACAGGACTTCATCATCTTCATAAATCTTCACACAGGGCATGTCCCCGCGCAGAATCTTGGCAAAAATATTGTCCGGATCGTAATTGCCGTCCAAGCTCATATCTTATCCCTTTTTAAACGGCGTATGACGCCCCAAAATCTGGATCTCATGTTCGACGGCCCGGCGCTCTCGTGTCAAGTAGTCTTTGATCGCGTCATGCAGTCCGGGATGAGTTAGAAAATGCGCGGACCGCGTAGTCACGGGCTCATATCCTCGTGCGAGCTTGTGTTCCCCTTGAGCACCCGCTTCTACCCGCTTTAAACCTAGCTCGATACCAGCCTCAATGGCCTGATAATAACACAGCTCAAAATGAAGAAAGCGTTTATCGACCAGACATCCCCAATTCCGGCCATAGAGCGCCTCACCTCCGATAAAATTAAGCGCCGCCGCAATGGGCGTATCATCTTCGAAGGCCATGACGAGCAAGATGTCATCGGCCATGGACTGATGGATCGCTTCAAAGAACGTCCGGTTGAGATAAGGCGCGCCCCATTTTCGAGCACCCGTATCCATGTAACAGGCATAAAAAACATCCCAGTGATCCGATTTCAGATCGGCGCCGGTCAGGCGTTCTATTCGTATTCCTGTCTGCGCAGCGCGGCGCTCTTTGATGATATTTTTTCGTTTACGTGAGGATAAGGTCGATAAAAAATCTTCAAAGTTTTTGTAATCCCGATTAAAAAAGTGAAACTGACGATCTTCGCGAGCCAGAAATCCAAGATCTGACAGAGCCTGTTGATCAACGTCGTTCAAAAACGTTAGATGCACGCCTGAATAATTCCAATCCCGGCATGCCTGCAACATGGCGGTCGCCAAGGCCTTCTTCACCTCAGAGCCGTCCGCCAAAAGCCTTGGGCCATTGACCGGCGTAAACGGTACGGCACATTGTAACTTAGGATAATAGTCGATACCGGCCCGGTGCAGCGCATCCGCCCACCCATGATCAAACACATATTCACCACGGGAATGAGCTTTGGCGTATAGCGGCGCCGCCCCGATGGGCTGATCCTGATCGTCTGTTAGCCAGATATGACGTGGAGCCCAGCCCGTTTCCTCGACCGCGCATCCAGTTTCTTCGAGAGCATGTAAAAACCGCCAGGATAAAAAGGGGTGACCAGCAGGCCCTAATCGGTCCCAATCCGCGGCCTCGACCTCACTTATTCGAGACAGAACCCGCGCGATATAGTGATCTTCGCTCACGAAAGCGGTTTACCTATTCGATCTCCACAATCGCATCGATCTCGACAGCCACATCTAATGGCAGTGACGGCGCAGAGACCGCAAACCGCGCATGGCGTCCGGCATCACCAAACACCGCAACCATAATATCGGAACAGCCATTGATCACTTTGGGAATATCCGCCTGGGTCGCCGTTGGCAGGGCTTGCACAAATCCACCCAGCTTGACGATACGCTTGACCCGGCCAAAATCGCCATTACAGGCGGCTTTGATCTGGGCCAGAATATTCAAAGCCGACAGGCGGGCTGCCGCCTGCCCTTGTTCAACGGTTAGGTCTTCGCCCAATCGTCCGCCAATCGCATTGTCGCCGATTTTGGATATTTGCCCGGAAACAAAGACCATTTTGCCGCTGATCACATAAGGCACATAATTGGCAACCGGTGCAGACGGCTCCGGCAAAACGAGACCCAAATCACTTATTTTTTGATCGATAGCATTCATAACGTCATTTTCCTTGGCTAGTCGCGGCAGCATGCCTAAATATATGATCTTAATCCATAGGACAGTTTATGATTAAAATGCCAGAACGATCCGACGCCGTCATCGATTTTTTGAAATTTCGACGATCAAATCTCGCCAAAACCATGTCGGGACCAGGCCCTACAAAAATACAACTTGATGAGATTTTAGAGATCGCCGCCCGAGTGCCCGATCACCGCAAGCTCGAACCCTGGCGGTTCATTGTTTTCAGAGGCGAAGCGCGGCAATCCTTTGGCCATCACCTTGGGGCCATTTATCAAAAAAACAATCCGGAGATGCCTCAGGACCGGGTTATTTTTGAAGCGGCCCGCATGATGCGCGCGCCTGTCGTCGTGGCTGTCATTTCAAGCCCGATTCACTGTCCACGCGGGACACCAGAGTGGGAGCAGCAATTGTCCTCTGCGGCGGTTTGTTTCAATATGTGCCTGACCTCACAGGCCTATGGCTATGCGGCGCAATGGCTGACGGAATGGTACGCCTATGATCCGGAAATCGGCAGGTTATTAGGATTGACCGAAAGTGAGAATGTTTCTGGATTTATCTATATCGGAAACGCCTCAGAAGCCCCCACAGAGCGAAAACGCCCTGATTTATCGCATAAAACGAGTATCTGGTTGGATAATTCATAAATTTTAATATTTACAATTGTGCTATAAATATGTCATTTAGGTAATGTTCAGGTTTAGTCCTGTATTAAAGAAAAGGTCGGTAACGACCTGAGCTCTGCGCCCTGCCATTGCGCCCCGTGCAGCCGCGGAGCTCATTTATTTAGCGGCGGTTTCGGGGGAAGCCGCCGCTTTTATTTTGTCTGCAGTAAAATTCCTGAATAGAGCTAAGCGGTCTCGGCGAATAATTCCCGGCCGATCAGCCAGCGCCGGATTTCTGACGTGCCGGCCCCAATCTCCATCAGTTTCGCATCGCGCCATAAACGGCCCGTCGGGTATTCATTGATATAGCCATTTCCGCCCAGCATCTGGATAGCATCAGAGGCGAGCTGCGTCGCTTTTTCGGCCGCATATAAAATACAACCGGCGGCATCTTTGCGCGTGGTTTCACCTCGGTCACAGGCCGCCGCCACCGCATAGGTATAGGCGCGGGCGGTCGAGAGCGTCACATACATATCGGCGAGCTTGCCCTGCATGAGCTGGAACTCGCCAATGCTTTTGCCAAATTGTTTACGGTCGTGAAGATAAGGCAGCACAACATCGAGACAGGCTTGCATAATACCAATGGATAGACCCGACAGCGTCACGCGCTCATAATCTAGGCCGCTCATCAAAATTTTGGCACCCTGCCCGACTTCGCCGATCAGGTTTTCTTCGGGCACGTGGCAGTCTTCAAAAACCAGCTCACATGTGTCTGAGCCGCGCATGCCGAGCTTGTCGAGTTTTTGCGCGGTCGAGAAACCCTCCATATCTGGTGTAATAATAAATGCCGAAATCCCTTTGGAGCCGCCGTCCGGATCTGTTTTGGCGTATACGAATAAGACATCCGCGGTCGGGGCATTGGTGATCCACATTTTATTGCCATTGAGCAAATATCCGCCCTGGGCCGCATCGGCCCGCAAGCGCATAGAGACGACATCCGATCCCGCATTCGGCTCGCTCATGGCCAGTGACCCTAAATGTTCACCGGATATCAGCTTAGGCAGATATTTCGCTTTTTGTTCAGCATTCCCCCAGCGACGAAGTTGATTAATACAAAGATTGGAATGGGCGCCATAGGATAAGGATACGGACGCCGAGGCGCGTGCGATTTCCTCAATCGCAATGGTGTGCGCCAGATATCCCATATCGGTTCCGCCGTCTTCTTCGGGCACCGTAATACCGTGCAGGCCAAGCTCGCCCAGCATAGGCCAGAGATGGCGGGGAAATTTATTGGTTTCGTCAATTTCAGCCGCGATCGGTGCAATATTGTCCTGGGCGAATTGATAGACCATTTCGCGCAGCATTTCGATTTCTTCGGGGAGACCATATTGCAGGGTCGGGTAAGTTGTCGTCGGCATGGCCGTGTCCTTTATGTATCTTTAAGTTCGAGTAAAATATCGCCGTCCGCGACCAGGTCATCCACCACAAAGTGAACCGACCCGACTTCGCCGTCTCGCGGCGCCTCAAGGCTCATTTCCATCTTCATGGCTTCCATTACAATCAACTTGTCCCCGGCTTTGACCTTATCGCCTGCGGCGCAATTCACCGAGATGATCTTCCCGGGCATTGGGGCAGTTATAGCGTTACCGCCAGCCGCACCGCCAACTGCACCAGCCGCATTTGTGGTCAAAAAGTACAGGCCGTCAATAAACACAACCCGGCCTTCGGGACGTTTAACAGCGGTCACATACCGATTTTGCGTCCCAAAATCATCCAATGAAAGCCGAATTTCTTCGCCGTCCAACATTCGGAACTGTTCGAGCCGAGGCGATTGATTAAGTCGCCACCCGTCATTTGACCCGAAAACGGATCCATCCGGATCAGGCCTGAGGATCCACGCCATATAGGACAGGTTTGCGTCCACCGATCCATCTGAGTTTAAAGCGTCCCAATTCTCGGCGATGAAATTTGTCGATACATCGCCGGACTGAAAACCGGCATTATTCAAGCAGTTAAAAAGGAACCGCGTATTGGTTCTCACCGGATAGACCTGGGTTGATTGACAGAGTTGCGCCAAATCGCGAATGGCAGAAATTCGGTCACCAGAATGCACAATCAGCTTAGCGATCATCGGATCATAATAGATCGAGACTTGGCCGCCTTGTTCGACGCCTGTATCGACCCTGTGAATTCCCGGCAGGGTCAGAATGTCCAAGGACCCCACGCTTGGCAGGAAATCATTGGCCGGATCTTCGGCATATAGCCGGGCTTCAATCGCATGACCGGACATTGTAATGTCCGTTTGCTCGGGCAGTTTGCCGCCTTCAGCGACACGGATTTGCAGCTCGACCAGATCAAGACCCGTAATCATTTCCGTGACCGGATGTTCGACCTGTAATCGCGTGTTCATTTCCATGAACCAGAACCCGTCTTTCTTCAGCGCCCCTGACCCGTCAACGATAAATTCAACCGTCCCGGCCCCGACATAATCAACCGCTTTGGCAGCGTTGACGGCGGCCAGGGTCATGGCGTCTCGGACCGCATCTGTCATGCCGGGCGCGGGCGCTTCTTCGATCACCTTTTGATGGCGGCGCTGCAGCGAGCAATCCCGTTCAAACATATGGACCACATTACCGTGACGATCGCCAAAGACCTGCACTTCAATGTGGCGCGGATTGGTGATGTATTTTTCAATCAACACCTGATCATTACCAAAGCTCGAGATGGCTTCACGCTGGCATGAGGCAAGAGCATCAAGAAAATCACCGGCCGCCTCGACCTTTCGCATGCCCTTTCCGCCGCCCCCGGCAACCGCCTTGATCAGGACCGGATAGCCTATTTTGTCTGCTTGTTTTTGGAGATGTGCTGGCTCCTGATTGTCGCCGTGATAGCCGGGCGTGACCGGAACGCCCGCTTCGCTCATTAGCTTTTTCGCCGCGTCTTTGAGGCCCATGGCCTCCATACTTTCGGGGGCAGGACCGATAAAGGTAATATTCGCCTTTTTAAGCGCCCGTGCAAAATCCGGGTTTTCGGACAAAAACCCGTAACCGGGGTGCACAGCATCCGCGCCTGTATCCTTACAGGCCTGAATAATCTTATCGACCACCAAATAACTTTCGGCCGCCGGACTGGGCCCGATATGAACGGCTTCGTCCGCCATACGCACATGCAGAGCCTTACGGTCCGCATCTGAAAACACGGCCACAGTTCCAATTCCCAGACGTCGCGCCGTATTGATCACTCGACAGGCAATTTCACCACGATTGGCAATTAATATCTTTTTGATCTTGCTCATAACATCCGTCCTTACATCCGGAAGATACCGTTACGAGTTTCGCGGGCTGGCGCATTGGCCGCCATGGCCAGTCCCAGTCCGAGAACCCGTCGCGTGTCGGTCGGTGCGATAATCCCATCATCCCAAAGCCTGGCACTGGCATAATAGGGATGACCTTCTTCTTCATATTTTTCGCGAATGGGCTGCTTAAAGGCCTCTTCGTCTTCGAGCGACCAGTCCTCGCCGCGGCGCTCTTTGCCATCGCGTGTGACGGTAGCCAGAACACTGGCCGCCTGCTCACCGCCCATGACCGAAACCCGGGCGTTGGGCCACATAAACATAAGACGCGGCGAATAAGCCCGGCCACACATACCGTAATTCCCGGCTCCATAGGACCCGCCGATTACGACCGTAAATTTTGGCACTTGGGCACAGGCCACGGCTGTGACCAGCTTGGCACCGTCTTTGGCGATGCCGCCGGCCTCATATTTCGATCCAACCATAAAGCCGGTGATATTTTGCAAAAACACAAGGGGAATATTGCGCTGGGTACAGAGCTGCACGAAATGGGCCCCCTTAAGCGCGCTTTCAGAAAACAGGACCCCATTATTGGCAATAATACCGACGCGATAGCCATGAATACGCGCAAAGCCGCAAACCAGCGTGTCGCCATAAAGCTTTTTAAACTCGTCAAATTCCGATCCATCTACGATCCTTGCGATAATCTCGCGCACATCAAATGGTTTGCGGGTGTCGACCGGGATAATCCCGTTGAGCTCTTCTTCATCATAGGCCGGCGCGCGCACCTCATCCGGGCCATAGGCATAGTCAACCGGCTCTAGACCAGCGACCGTGTTTCGAGCAATCTGCAAAGCATGAGCATCATTGCTGGCCAGGTGATCAACCACGCCAGAGGTCTTGGCATGCAATAATCCCCCGCCCAGATCTTCGGCGCTGACCACCTCTCCGGTCGCCGCTTTGACCAATGGCGGACCACCCAAAAAGATCGTACCCTGATCAGCAACAATAATGCTTTCATCAGCCATAGCCGGGACATAGGCCCCGCCCGCCGTGCAGGACCCCATGACGACGGCGATTTGCGCAATACCTTTGGAACTGAGATTAGCCTGATTGTAAAAGATTCGACCAAAATGATCCCGGTCTGGAAAAACCTCATCTTGTCGCGGAAGATTGGCGCCGCCACTATCGACCAGATATATACAGGGCAGATGGTTCTGATCCGCGATTTCCTGGGCTCGCAAATGCTTCTTGACCGTCAGCGGATAATAGGACCCGCCTTTAACCGTTGCATCATTGCACACGATCATACATTCGCGGCCCGACACCCGGCCGATCCCGGCGATCACCCCCGCCGCAGGCACATCATCTTCATAAACATTATAGGCCGCGAACTGACCGATTTCGAGGAAAGGCGTTCCCGGATCCAATAGGCGTTCGACCCGCTCCCGCGGCAACAATTTACCCCGCGACAAATGACGCTCCCGCGCGCGCTCCGATCCGCCAATAGCGATCTTTTCGACCCGCAACCGCAGATCATCAATCAAGTCCTGCATGTGAGCCGAATTGGCCTTGAATTCTGAACTGTCCGGTTTGAGGGCACTGGCAAGCTTGGGCATAAAACCTCCAATTTGACTTTTAATACATAAATTTGACCCTTGAGTCAAATTTATTTCTGTCTATGATAGCGCCAGATGAAGACCTCTGTGAAAGAACCCTTCGACCGGGAAAAACAATATGCCGCCAAGCGTCGCGCTGTGATCCGCGCCGCCGGAGAAGGCTTCCGACGCCAAGGCTATCACAACACCTCCATGACCGAGATCGCGCGCTTGCTGGGCCTGACCAAAACGGCGTTATATTACTATGTGAAAAGCAAGGAAGAGATTCTGTTTGAATGTCACATCATGGTCTATGACGCCATGGATGAAGTGCTCGATACCCATCGTAAAGCAGGTGGATCAGGGCTCGATAAACTTTCCATCATTTACACCGAATGGGTGAAACTTTTAACCCGCGACGGGCTCAGCCTACTCACCGATGTCAGTTCACTCAGCGGTGAATGGCAGCAGGACGTTTTAAAACGCCGGGCCCGGATTGAGCGCCATATTACGCGGCTTGTGAAAGACGGTATTCAAGATAAATCTATCCGCGCGGGCGACCCCAAACTAATCACCTTTTTCTTTATGGGGGCCCTGAACTGGCTTAATGCCTGGTATGATCCGGAGGGCCGCCTTGACGGGGAAGATATAGCCCAAAGCTTTACCGTCCAAATGCAATCCGGCCTGCGTGCATAGCTGTCTATCAAAAAAGCCCCTAGCCCTTAAGCGCCAAATCCCGCATAGTCCTAAAATGACCAAAACCGCCCCCGATGAAAGCCTCGCTGCACCCAAAGACAATTCTTCGCGTCTGCTGAAATTTATCGTCGATGAAGCCATAACGCCCGGCGAAACTATGGAAGTGGCTGATGGAGTTTACTGGCTGCGTTTCGCATTGCCCATGAGTGGTCTTAACCACATCAATCTGTGGGCTCTTAAGGATAAAGACGGCTGGATGATTGTGGATACGGGGATCGGCAATCGCGACAGTAAGGAAATCTGGGAAAAACATTTTTTCGGCCTGATGGGCGGACGTCCGATCAACCGGGTGTTGTGTACCCATTTACACCCGGACCATACGGGTCTGGCCGGTTGGCTGTGCCGTAAATTTGATGCGCCGCTATTGATGACGCGCGGGGAATATTTCCTATGCCGGGTTCTGGCTGCTGATACGGGCAATCCGGCGCCACGCGAAGGGATCAAATTCTACCGAAAAGTCGGGTTTAATTCCGATCAAATCGAACGCTATAAGTCAAAATTCGGCGGCTTCGGAAAAGCCATAACGCCTTTACCGCAAAGCTATGACCGGCTGACCGATGGGGAATTAGGTCTGATCAATGGACGGACGTGGCGGATCATTATCGGATCAGGCCATTCACCCGAACATGCCTGCCTCTATTGTCCGGAACTTAAGATCTGTATGACCGGCGATCAGCTTCTTCCTAATATCAGCTCAAACGTTTCTGTCTGGCCCACCGAGCCGGAAGCCAATCCACTTGAAAACTGGATACAGAGCTGCCACAAGCTTAAGGAAGAACTGCCGGAAGACACTTTGATCTGTCCAGCCCATGGCGTGCCGTTTTATGGGGCCCATAAGCGACTGGACAAGCTGATCTCTCATCACGAAAAAGCCCTCGACCGGCTTTACGAATATTGTAAAACTCCGCGCCTGGCGACTGAGGTCTACAGCGTCCTGTTCCGCCGCGAGATCAACGATTATAATCGTATCATGGCGGTGGGCGAAAGCATTGCGCATTTGAACTGCCTGAAGGGGCGCGGTCGCGTTCGCCGCCGCCTTAACGATGCCGGTCAGTTCACCTATGAGAGTGTTTGATGGATTACCGGGACAAGCCCGGTAATGACGGGGGGAAAAATATCAGTTTTAACCGCCAAAACGTCACTAAATGTGGCTCATACTGAATGTGAACACTGGCGATAGAATATATGCGAACCAACCTATCCGTCATTACCGCCCCTGTGGCGGTAATCCATTGAACGAATTGGCGAGAGACTACCCCCTCAAAAAATATTGATAAGCAACGTTGTCTGTTTCGCGCACCATAGGATAGCCAATCGTTGCTAGCTTGGCCTCGAGCGCGTCGCCGTCATCATTGGGCACCTGAAATCCGCAAAGGACCTGGCCGGTGGAATGACCATGATTACGGTAGTGGAACAGGGAAATATTCCACCGCGCATCCAGATTAATCAAAAAATCGACCAGTGCGCCCGGGCGTTCCGGAAACTCAAACCGATATATTACTTCGGGAATATCGGCGCTGGCCCGGCCGCCGACCATGTGCCGGAGATGGCGTTTCGCCAGACTGTCATCCGACAGGTCGACCACAGAAATCCCTTCCCGGTCCATGGAAGATAAAACTTCGCCCCTCTCAGAGGCCGATTTCAACTTTACACCGACAAGCACATGGGCACTGCCACCCTCGGCGTAACGATAATTAAATTCGGTAACCGCCCGCGCGCCGAGCCCCCGACAAAAATTAAGAAAGGCACCGGGACGTTCCGGGATCGTCGCGGCGAATAGCATTTCACCGCCCGCACCGAGCTCCGCCCGTTCAACCATATGGCCGATACGATCAAAATTTACATTGGCGCCGGATATCGTCACCACACAATCGCCCTCAGGCGCCGTGCCATTGCGAACATCGGCGATCAGGCCCGCCAGAGCCAGGGCACCCGCCGGTTCCACCACCGTCCGGGTCGCCTCAAACACATCTTTGACGGCGGCGCAGATCTCGTCATTGCTGACCTGAATGCAGCGATCGACGACTTGTCGTGCAATCTCAAACGTGTTGGTGCCGATCAGTTTGACCGCCACACCATCGGCGAATTTATCCACATCGTTCAATGGCGTCGGCGCACCGTTTTCCAAAGAATGCGCCAGGGTTGCGGCGCCTTCGGGCTCGACGGCGATCATTTTTACATTGGGCGATTGGGATTTAATCCAGGTCCCCACACCAGAGGTCAATCCGCCTCCACCGGTACAGACATAAACGGCCGCAGGTTCACGGGGCATCTGCTCGAGGATTTCACGTCCCACCGTGCCTTGCCCGGCAATCACGTCAATCTGATCAAAGGGATGAATAAAAACCGCGCCGTTCAGCTCAGCATAATCCATGGCCGCATCACAGGCCGCGTCATAAGTATCCCCGACCAGCCGGGTTTCACCGCCCAGGGCCTGAACGGCCTCAACTTTGATCGGGGGCGTGGTGACGGGCATGAAGATCACCGCCCGCGTGCCGTAATGGGCGGCACTTGCGGCGACGCCCTGTGCGTGATTGCCGGCACTAGCGGCGCAAACGCCGCGCTCTTTCTCCGCGTCGGTCAGGCTTGCAATTCGATTGGCCGCCCCGCGGATTTTAAATGAAAAGACGTCCTGCAAATCTTCGCGCTTAAGCCAGACATTGCGTCCCAATTCCTCGGAAAGCTTGGGCGCGAACTGACAGGGCGTGCGCTTGGCCAGCGCATAAACATCGGCGGCCTCGATCCGGGCTTTGAGGTCTGAGAGATTAACGGACATGATCCGCGACCCAGCAACCGACCTCGGAGGTCGACAAAGTTCCACCGAGATCCCCGGTGACATGCCCGCCCGCAATAGCGGCTTCGACGCCGCCTTCAATGGCTGCGGCCTCGGCCTCCAGGCCCAGGGATAGCCTGAGCATCCAGGCGGCGGATAAAATCATCGCGATGGGATTGGCTTTGCCCTGCCCGGCTATGTCCGGCGCACTGCCATGGATCGGTTCATACATGCCCGTCGTGCCGCCAGATACGGATGCGGACGGTATAACCCCCATAGAGCCACAAAGGACTGAGGCCTCGTCAGTGAGAATATCCCCAAACATGTTTTCGGTCAGGATCACGTCGAAATCCTGGGCGCGGGTCAGCATGTGCATGGCCATAGCATCAACCAGGAGATGCTGCAGCTCGACCTCCGGATAGTCTTTGGCCACATCCTCGACCACTTCGCGCCATAGGCGGGAGGTCTCAAGCACATTGGATTTATCAACCGATGTGACCTTACCGCGTCTCGTTTTCGCCAGATCAAAAGCTTTGATCGCGATCCGGCGGACTTCAGCCTCGGAGTATCGGCATTCATCATAGGCGCCCAGATTATCCCGGCCTTTGTCGCCGAAATAAATCCCGCCTGTGAGCTCACGCATAACCACGAAATCTACGCCCTCAAGCCGCTCGGGGCGCAAGGGCGCGCGGTCAATCAGCGCCGCAAAGGGCCGGCACGGCCGAATATTGGCATAGAGATCAAGGCGCTTGCGTAGCGGCAATAGTGATCCGAGCTCTGGCCGCTCTGCGCCTTTGAGATGGTCCCATTTCGGCCCGCCAACCGCGCCAAGTAAAATAGCCCCCGTACGCTGACAGCTTTCAAAGGTTGCGTCCGGCAAGGGCTTCAAGCCCGCATCAATGGCGGCACCACCAATCAAATGTTCTTCGACGGACAAATCATGCCCGAACTTCTCGGCAACAGCTGCAACTACCTCTAGCGCCGCCGCGCCGACTTCAGGTCCGATCCCGTCACCAGGAAGATATGTGAAATTAAGTGTCGCCACGATTAACCTCAAATGTTTCGATGTCCGCTTCCTGCGCGGTCAGATATCCCATCTCGTCTACGCCCATCATCAGGCAATGCCGGGAAAATGCATCGACTTCAAAACTATGGGTGCCGCCGTTTTTCGGCAGGCGCAGCTCGCAGGCCTCAAGATCAACCGTGATATCCTCGCCCGGATGATCCAGCAGCCATTGATGCGCGCGCGGATTGACCACGACCGGCAAAAGCCCGTTTTTAAGGGCATTGCCGCGGAAAATATCTGCGATTTCCGAACTGATTACCACGCGAAACCCATAGTCTGTCAGCGCCCAGGGCGCATGCTCACGCGACGACCCACAGCCAAAATTATGACCGCCGACCAGGATTTCGCATTCACGACTATCGGCTTGATTAAGAAGATGGTCATTTTCAGACCCATCTTCATGATAACGCCAGTCATTAAAGGCGTGTTTGCCCAGGCCTTCGCGGGTTGTGACCGTTAGAAACCGGGCTGGAATGATTTGGTCTGTGTCAATATTGGCATCGGACAGAACAATCGTTCTGGAATGCACAGTTTTCATGGGTTCAAAGCTCATGCTGCGTCTCCCATTTGACGGGGATCGGTAATCACCCCCGTTATGGCAGCCGCAGCCGCAGTTTCCGGTGACGCCAATACAGTACGGGCTCCGGGCCCCTGACGGCCCGCAAAATTACGATTGGAGGTTGAGACTACCAGTTCGCCCGGCGCGGCCTTATCGCCATTCATGGCGATACACATGGAACAGCCGGGTTCTCGCCACTCTGCACCGGCTGCCGTGAATATGTCATGTAATCCTTCAGCTTCAGCGTCTTTTTTGACTTGTTCAGAACCCGGCACGACAATGGCTGTGACGTGATCAGAAACAGACCCTTGTCCCATGATACGGGCTGCGGCCCGTAAATCATCAAGCCTGGAATTGGTACAGGACCCGATAAAGACCCGGTCGACCTTGATCCCAGCAATCGCCGCACCGGCTTTGACACCCATATAGTCGAGAGACTTTTCTTCGGCTT